>JAQUNI010000001.1:0-361108 GCA_028717685.1 Patescibacteria group bacterium
GCGCCTTGCGCAAAGCCATAAAATCCCACGGCGGGCAAAAAGAAAAGGAAATGGATTTGTCTTTTTCGTATCTAAAATAATAATTTATAAAATTATGCTCAAACCAAAATATTTTCTCTACGCTCGTAAATCAACGGAAGATGACGACCACCAAATTATGAGTATTGAAGCTCAATTATTTGAATTGCGAGAATATGCGCGTAGAGAAAATGTAGAAATTCTTGCAGAATTTACAGAAGCGAAAAGCGCAAAGAAACCCGGACGGGAAATGTTTGCCGCCATGATTACAGAAATTGAGAAAATGGACGGCGTAGGAATACTTTCGTGGCACCCTGATAGATTAGCAAGAAATAGTGTTGATGGCGGCAAAATTATTTATCTCGTAGACACGCAGAAAATAGTTTCTTTGCGCTTTCCGACATTTTGGTTTGAGCCCACGCCGCAAGGGTTGTTTATGTTGCAAGTGGCGTTCGGTCAATCCAAATATTACAGCGACAATCTCGTTGAAAATATCAATCGTGGTATTCGCCAAAAACTCCGCCGCGGAGAGTGGCTGACAAAAGCGCCGTTTGGTTATGTGAATAATACTAAAACACGAACAATAGAACCACACCCGACACTTTCAAAAGTTATTGTTCGCGCTTTTGAAGAGTTCGCCACCGGAAAACATACGCTCGGAAGTTTGGCGGAGTTTTTGGCTGAACTTGGTTTGGAAACAAAAAACCGAACGCCACTTGCCAAAGCGTCCGTTTCGCGAATGCTCACTAATCAAGCATATTTAGGTTTGGTGAAGCATAAAGGCGAATATCACGAAGGACGCTTTGAGCCAATTCTTTCCGCAACGCTTTTTGAAGTCGTGCAAAAAATTCTTTTGCGCCGTGCCAAACCTCGCAAAAGCAAACAACGCCACGATTTTCCATTTACCGGACTAATGACTTGCGGAGAATGCGGCTCGGCGATCACGGCGCAATTTTCGCGCGGCAAGTGCGGCGGACTATATCGCTATTATCGTTGCACAAAAAAGAAAGGTGTTTGCTCGCAAAAATATATCCAAGAAAAAGAACTTGCCGCGCAAATAAAGGCACGGCTTCAAAGCGTTGCCATTTGCGACGAGTGGACGAATAAAATGCTAAAGCAAGTTGACGAATGGGAAAAAGAACAAAACCACTCGTCGCAAAAGTTTGTCCAAAATCTGAAAAATAAAATGTTTGAAACGCAAGAGAAACTGGATAAATTGGTTTCCGCTTACATTGACGGCGACATTCCAAAAGAAAATTATCTGCCGAAAAAAGAGGAACTATTGAAGCAAAAAGTTTCTCTTGCGAACGATTTGGAAGATTTTGGACAAACGGGAAAGAATTGGCTCCAACCCTTGCGTGCGTGGATTTTAGATACGAAAAAAGCCAAAAATTTGGCTTCTTCCGAAAACTATGAGGAAATGAAGCGGTTTGTTCAAAAAGTCGGAACGAACCCCAAATTTTTGGATAAATCCATTTCCTTTTCTTTTTGCCCGCCGTGGGATTTTATGGCTTTGCGCAAGGCGCAAAGCCCGAATGCCGAGCGGCGAAGCCGCGAGGCAATCCTTTCCCAAAACGGCGAAAGTTGCGATTGGTGGACCTGAGGGGATTTGAACCCCTTACCTCTACAATGCGAATGTAGCGCTCTACCAAATGAGCTACAGGCCCGTTTTTTTAATTTTTAATTTTCAATTTTAAATTTTCATTCAATTTTTAATGCATTAATTTTAAAACTGTTTAAAAATTTTTTCATTAGAAATTTAATAGAAATTAGAAATTGAAAATTAGAAATTTATTAGAATCCCGTCTTTTCCCTTAAAATTCTAATCCTTTCTTCCACTGGGGGGTGAGTAGAAAAGAGTTTGGCTAGAAAACTCACTGCTTTTCTCCCTTTGAAGGGCGAAGTAATAAAAAGATGGGCATTGTAGTTCTGGGCGACACGCATCGGCGTCTTATCTTGCGCTATTTTTTCCAAAGCGCGCGCCAAACCTTCAGGATAACGGGTCAAAAGGGCACTGGAAGCATCGGCTAAAAATTCGCGTTTGCGGGAAATCGCAAGCTGAATCAGAGTGGCGGCAATCGGCGCGATAATCGCAGTTACCAATCCTAAAATCAAGACCAGAATACCTCCGCCCCCTGAATCTTCATCATTTCCACCTCTTCCCCAAAAAAATGCTCTTAAAATCCAATTCGCGAGCAGAGTTACAATACCCGCTAGAATGACCACAACCGTTTGCAATAATGTATCACGATTTTTAATATGGGAGATTTCGTGAGCAATCACCCCCTCTAATTCCACCCTTTCTAGTTTCTGCAATAACCCTGCGGTTACCGCCACCACGGCGTGTTTTTCATCTCTGCCTGTGGCAAAGGCATTGGGTTGCGCTTCGGGAATAATATAGACCTTGGGCGTGGGCATACCAGCGGTAATCGCCAAATTATACACAACACGATACAGTTCTGGAGCGTCTTTCTCTTGTATAGCTTCCGCACGGGTTAAGGATAAAACAATTTTATCAGAATACCAATAGCTTAAGATCGCGCTAATTGTGCTAAACAAAAAGGCAATTATTAAAATCAACTCGCTATCAAAGATATAGCTCAAAACCCAACCTAAAAATAAAATCACGAGCAAAAATAAGGTAATAAAAAACCATGTTTTGCGGATATTGGAACTAATTTGATTATAAACATTAGGCATTAAAATAAATTAAAAATTTAAAATGAAAAATGAAAAATTACAATGTAAAATTCAAAAGGTAAAATCTCGGGGTTTAAAGAAAGAGTATAGTGCGCTCAGCAGGATTTGAACCTGCGACCTCAAGCTCCGGAGGCTTGCGCTCTATCCGCTGAGCTATGAGCGCCAAAAAATAATATATGTCTGGAATTACAAATCAAAAATCAATATTAAAAAATTTTCTAAATAGAAAAACAACATTCAAGGATTACAATGACAAATGGGCATTTGATTGCCTATCCTAAAACCTTATAGACCGCATCCCCTTCGCGCACCTTTTGGCTTATTTGCAAACCAATTACATCACCCTGTTTTGCTTCTTGGACCTCTTTGTGCTCAATTTGCATTGATTCTACTTTTTGATCAAAATCATCACTATGCCCTTTCACGTGGATTGTATCGCCAATCTTTAATTCGCCTTTTGTAATCTCAATAATTCCCACGCCAATTTTGTTGTAATAATGGGTAATTTTGCCAATTTCTTCTTCTTGGCGCTCTGCTTGTTTTTTTTCTTCTGCCATATTTACCACCTCCTTTTTTGGAATATGGAATTATGAATTAGGAATATAGAATCAGAGTGTTTATTTATGATACTCTGCTTTTTTCAGAAAAATTGTTGTGTATTACTATTAATTCAGCTTAGTTCATTATAGCAAAAATATGTAAAAAAAGAAATTTTTTCAATAAAAATTCAAAAAATTTCATCTGTGGATAACTCACTTGTATTCGGTTTTTGTTTGGGTTATAATACAAAGAGATGGGCCTCGATGAGCAAACAACATAAAGCGTCATTGCGAGGAGTCCCGAGCTTGTCCCGTAGTACGCCTTAACCGGACAGGGCTTGCCGAGGGACAACAAAGACCGCCCGCCTCGCACTCCCGCGAAGCTTGCGAGCGGGAAGGCAATCTCATTAACAGCCATAAGAATGGTTATCAAAAAGATTTTCTAAAGAACAAAGGTTTTATAATTTTATGAGATTGCTTCGTCGCTCCTTGCGGTCACTCCTCGCAATGACGATATCAGTATGCAAATCACTAAACGTCAAAAACAAATTCTGGACTTTTTGGTTGAATTTATTGCCACGCACGACTATGCCCCTTCCTTTCGGGAAATAGCCGATCATTTTGGTTTGTCCTCCACCGCCACCATTCACGAACATATTAAAAACTTAGAAGATGCGGGTTATTTGCAGGCAGTCAAAGGCGAGGCGCGCTCCTTGAGTCCCTCCGGAAAATTCATCCGCTTTAAAAAAGCAATTGAATTGCCCTTGGTGGGTTTAATCGCCGCGGGCGAACCCATTGAAGCGATACAGGAAAATGAAACATTCTGCGTGCCCTTGGGGCTTGTAGACCACAAACCCAGCTCTTTTGTCCTGCAGGTAAAAGGCAGTTCTATGATTGAAGACGGAATTTTAGATGGCGACTATATTATTGCCGAGCGCAACTTTTCGCCAAAGAATGGAGACACAGTGGTCGCGCTTTTGAACAATCAATACGCGACGTTGAAAAAATTCTTTCGCGAAAAGAATCGAATTCGCTTGCAGCCCGCCAATCGCACAATGAAGCCGATTTATGTGAAGAATCCGGCGATTCAAGGAATTGTAAGGGCGGTGATGAGGAAGTATGTGTGAAAAGTTAAAAGTCAAATCTCAAAAGTCAAAACTACATCTAAAAGTGTAAAAGTAGCTTTTACTTTTCAGTTTGAAATATAAGGGGAACAAAAATCGACCTTGAAATGGGTCGATTTTTGGGTCTGGAAAAATTTTACAATTTCGGATATTTCAAAAAATTACTTTCTTTGGATTTTTGCAGAGATTTATAAAAGAAGTAATCATCGCTGCCATAATAATTCTCTGCTATTTTACCTAGCAATTTGTATCCTCTATTTTTATAAAAGTTTACATTCTTCTGATCGGTCCAAAGGTGAAGCTTGTGCACGCCTTTCTTCTTTAAATCGGTCTCACATAATTCTAAAAGCTTACTTGCAATCCCCTGACCTTGGTGTTTTGAATCCACTGCGATCCAAATAATCAAACATACGCCGCCGACATAAACGCCAACAACAAGATAGCCTACCACTTTTTGGTTGGCACAAGCCAAATAAATAACGATGTTATGATTTTTAAGACGCGCGGACAAGGAGACCGGATCGTATTCTTTTTTAAAAAAGTACTCTTGGGTTTTGATTGAATATTGCGGGAATTGAGAGTGAATGCTTTGCTTGAAAAATACATAAAATGGCTTGAAATCATTGGCAGTTGCTTTTTTAAATGTATATTTCTGTCTCATAAAATTTCATTCTTTTATTTTAGTTTAGCACCAAAATAAGCGATATACAAATATATGATGAAATTCTCCCCTGACAAGAGGAAGGGTAAAAATAAAAAAAGCTCGCTTCGTAGGTATTGCCTAAGAGGCGAGCGAAGGTTCTGAACATCTAAACTTCAAATCTATGATGAGGTTCATGACGATTACGAAACACCTCTATCATTCTTTGAAGTTTTGGGTCGTATTGTTTTTTGACCCACCACCAACTTCCATCTGGATCTTTTTGGAAAAAGAGGTGTGGTTCTGTGTGAGCCACTTCTTTTTCTACCCGGATTATTGTCACAACTATTTCACCGCGATAATTTCTATATCGCAGGAACATTGCTTTTTGGGGCGGATCTATGAGAATTTCACGACCTCCCCAGCCAACATTGCTGGGTTGCCAGCCTCGAGCACTATAACCAACCACTCTGCCGGAGATTTCAACTATCTCCTCATCAGTGCCTTGGACTATATCTTCGAGACTATTGTAAACTGGAACCAAAACCTCACTATAATATCTAGCGGATGGGTATTGAGGTTTGAGTTCACCGGAAACAACAGATCTTCTTGCAAACATTTTCGTTCTCCTTTCAAGATTCTCCTCTTCCCTTCCGGCCAGAAGGGATTTTTTCTAAAGTATTGACTTCAACATAGAAGTGAATACTGGCCATCAGCCTGACTAAGTTTGTTTAAAAAACTTAGAAGACCCATCGCCCTAAATCGGGCCAGAGAAAATAGCACCCTAAACGGGTAGAAAGGAGCGGCTACTTTTCCAAGCAACCAAATTAATTCTAAAGAAATAGAATCAAATTGCTTGCTTTGAATATTCAATCTCTAAAACCACAAATATTTATGGGTTTGGGGATTGGGGGCAATGTTATTATCATTGCCCGAGGTTTGATGTGTTAATTAGGCTAGTAGTGTGAGGCCTTTTAGAACCCCCAGTTGCTCGTCTGACAAAAGATGATCTAGCGAAGTCCCTAGGAGTAGCTTCATCATTCTTAAGGTCTCAAAGAGTTGGTTGATATACTTTCTAATGAACCCCCATGTCTGCTCACATAGCGAAAGATATTCTGCGTCTGCGAGATAAGCTGATGGGATATCATAATTCGCCCAACCGGCATTGAAGAGTATTTTTGCATATTGGCTGGATCCGGTTGAAATCATTACCGCCGCTGGAATTGGGTCGTGACGACCTTCTTCCCAATCTAACTTTCCTTCCTTCTTCAAACGATCAGTAATGTCTCCCATTTTTCCCTGAATATATCCATACTGCGGGAGACCCATTATTTCCATTTTAACATAGCCATTAACATCCTTATAAAACATTTCATATCCTCCATACAAAACAAACTGTAAGAAACTAATCTCGAGCAACCACACAATGTAGTGCTCCAGGGAATATGGAACGGCTATTGCAAGCCGCTTAAAATCCACGCCTTCGGTCAGGCATTCACTATAGATCGTCTAGGCGACCAAGCTGAGGCGGAAAGTTTTAAGAAGAGGAATTATAACCCCTCCTAACCTCCCCCCTTATCAGGGGAGGGACCGTACTTCCTTCTTTCGCCGCAATTTGGTCGCTTGGAGACATATAAAGTTTTAAAGAGCAAATGTTGCACTTCAAGGGTAAATTTACCCTTTTATTTTGTAAATAGAATTATAGCATATTTCAACAAAAAAGTCAACATTTAGCATCAAGTTTGGCTAAAATAAACGAAAAATTGCTTTATTTTGAGCTATTTTTGACTCCTAATACTTAGTCTGGATTCTGCTTTTTTGGCTTGACTCTGGTAGTAGCTTTCATTATACTACATATGCTTATGACGCAAAATCGTTCCGATAAACAACTAATCGCCGATTATCTTGCTGGCGACGAACCATCGCTGGAGGTTTTAATTCAGCAATATCTGAAGCCAATATACAGTTTTGTTTATAGATATGTGGGCAATATGGACAATACGGAAGATATCACCCAAGAGGTATTTGCGCGAATGTGGAAGAATATTAAAAAATTTGACCCCAAAAGAAAATTCAAAACTTGGCTTTTTAGTATTGCCAAAAACGCGGCCATTGATTTCTTGAGAAAGAAAAAAACCATACCATTTTCGGAATTTTTCGCCCAAGGCAGATCCGCTTTTGATGGAAAAAATGAAGAGGGAGAAAATATGATTTACGAAACATTAAGCGATCCAGCTCCCCTTCCCGATGAATTACTTGAACGCGCGGATATCGCCCAAATGCTCGCCTCGGCAATGGATAAACTTTCACCCAAATATCGTATGGTGATATTCCTTCGCTACAATGACCATTTTACTTTTCACGAAATCGCTGAATCCCTAGAAGAGCCGCTCAATACTGTAAAAAGCCGCCACAGAAGAGCGCTTGTTAAACTTAGACAAATTATTACTAAATCCGCCTGATACAGACCCGCCTAAATCTAGGCGGGTTTTATGATTATCCCTTTTGAATTACGAAATCCACGATTTGCCCATCGAAAGAACCCCCCTACCCCCCCTGTCAGGGGGAAATTTGTATTTTCTAACCTTCCACAAGGGGGTAAAGTATGGACGGGTGCACCAAAATGCATTCTTTGTTCGTATTAGTATATGTAGTAAACCCCGTTAGAGAACCTCGTTTTCTAACCCCGTCTAGAAATTTATTTCTAACGGGGCTAACGGTCTGCACCAATTAAAATCGGCGTATCCGTTACAAATTCATTTATAACGGGATGCACTTTCTCTAACGGGGTGAAAAACTATGCATAAAAACTACGAACAACTTTTTTCTCACCTTACGCCTCCAGAAATGCCGGATAATCTTTTTGAAAAGACGATGCGCCGCATCCAAAAAGAACGTCAATCTTCCATTCTTAAACGAAAGGTGATGATTCTCTCTATCGGAATGATTGGAATAATAGGCGCGGCAGCGGCTTTTATCCCTGCTTTTAAAATGGCGCAAACCGAACTGAGCGAATCTGGCTTTCCGTATTTTTTGTCATTAATATTTTCTGATTTTGAAACTGTGGTTGCATATTGGCAAAACTTCATTATGTCGCTTTTAGAAACATTGCCCGTTATGGGTTTAGCTACACTTCTCCTAACCATCTTAGTGTTTTTAGGCTCACTAAAATTTCTTGTAAGAAATGTTAAATCAATTTTTACACTAACAAATAACGCCTAAATTTATGGATTTCAACCAATTTTTTCGCTCAAAAATATTTAAAATTACACTCTTGACGATCGGGCTGCTAATCATCATTCTGCTTATTTTCCAAGCAGGAATGCTTGTCGGTTTCAAAAAAGCAGGTTTTTCCTACCGCTGGGGAGAGAATTATCATCGTAATTTTGCCGGACCTCGCGGAGGATTCTTTCAAGACTTTGCAGACAAGGATTTTATTGAAGCTCACGGTGTTTTCGGTCCAATTATTAAAATTGACGGTTCTACCCTTGTTATTAAAGGAGAAAGGGATATAGAGAAAATAATTTTATTGAAAGATGACACCGTAATTAAACATTTTCAAGACACAATCAAACCCGGCGATTTAAAAATTGACGACCATATTATCGTTATTGGCTCCCCTAATGATGCTGGTCAAATAGAAGCAAAATTAATTCGGGTTTTGCCGCCGCCATCTTCCGGGATGCCACCACCACCTGGAATGTAACCGTATTTATTAAAGATTATATATCAAAAATATGCTGCGAAATTTTTTCAAAATGATATCGCGCCACAAAATTATCACAACAATAGTTATTCTTGCGCTAGCAGGCGGTGGCTATTTCGGATATAAGGCATTAAAAGGAAACACAACCGAAACCCGCTATGTTTTGGCAACGGTTGAAAAAGGAACACTTGTGACATCGGTTACGGGAACTGGACAAGTGTTACCCGTTAATCAAATAGACATTAAACCCAGAGTTGCCGGCGACATAATTGATATTAATTTGAAAAGCGGCCAAGCGGTGTCTTCCGGCGAAGTTATTGCCAAACTTGATGTGAGAGATGCTACAAAAGCCGTAAGCGATGCAAAAATAAACCTGAATAGCGCAAAACTTGCTTTAGAAAAATTAACATCCTCATCTTTATCAACAAAACAAGATTATGTAGATGCTTATAATACTCTTGAGGGCGCGTTCCTTAATCTCACTACGAGTATTAACGGAATTGATGATATCTTGCATTATTCTTCTTATATCTGGGGTGATAATGGCAAGGCAGTGGAAGCATTCGGAGGCACTGCCACAACATATAGAAAAGACGCGGAACAAAAATATGCCGCCGCGCGCCAAAAATATGATAAAAATTTAAAAGATTATTCAGCTTTAAACCGAGACTCCGCGATAAGCACTTTAGAATCAGTTTTGGAGGAAACATACAACACGATAGAACTCTCCACGGAAGCGATAAAAAGCACAAAAGTACTGGTGGATTATGTCAATAATGAAACTGATCCAAATAATCGCACAACAGCAATGACAGTAGACCAAACGAGTCTTGCGACCTATACAACTAAAGCTGATTCCGATCTTACAGATCTTTTAGCGGCACAACAGGCAATTAAAGATTCGCAACAGGCAATTAAGGATTCACAAATTGATGTTCAATCGCAACAACTCGCTATTCAACTCAAAGAAAGCGCGCTTGGAAGTGTCCAAAAGGACCTCCCGAAGTATACTGTTGTCGCCCCGTTTGATGGCGTGATCACAACCGTAAATTCAAAAAAGGGAGACTCTATTACCACGGCAACAGCAATTGCCACGCTCATTAGCAAAGAGATGATTGCAGAGGTTACCCTTAATGAAGTTGATATGGCGAAAGTTCAATTAGGTCAGAAGGCAACGCTCACCTTTGACGCGATTGAAGGTTTAAGCCTCACAGGGGAGGTGGCAGAAATTGACACACTAGGAACAGTAACCCAAGGAGTGGTGACTTACAATGCGACAATCGCTTTTGATACGCAAGATAAAAGGATAAAACCCAATATGAGCGTTTCCGCCACGATCATCACTGAAGCAAAACAAAATGTTTTGTTGGTTCCCAATTCCGCGGTCAAATCTTCAGGCAATAATACAAATTACGTGGAAATGCTTGAACCGACGGTTATTGCGAGCCAACCTGCGGCAGGGAGTGCTGGCATTGTCTCAAGGACGCCTCCGAGAGACCAACAAATACAAGTTGGTTTAGTGAATGACACATCCACAGAAGTCATAAGCGGACTCAAAGAAGGCGACCAAGTGATTATTCAAACTATCAACACATCAAGTACGCAAAGTACTCAATCGCAAAGTCAAGGTGGTCTATTTCAAGTGCCAGGAGGAGCCAACAGAGGCGGTGGCGCTGGAATTAGAGGCGCTTCGCAAATCCACGACGATTAATTTAACCCCGCTCCCTCCCTCTCCGCCTCCCCCTCGGGCAGGGGGAGAGCCGCTCCCTTCCCCTTCGAACCCGCTACGCCGACCCGCTACGCCAGAGTGTCAGCGAGGCGAGCAGGAGGAGTAAATTTCGTAATTTAAGGTTTAATATGATTGAATGCAAAAATATAACAAAAATATACCAAAGCGGCACAGTGGAAACAATCGCTCTCAAGGGAATATCATTAACCATTAAAGATGGTGAATTTGTGGCTATCATAGGCCCTTCTGGTTCAGGCAAATCAACCCTAATGCACATAATAGGAGCGCTGGATACGCCAACAGAAGGCGAATATTTATTTGATGGTGATGATGTTTCCAAACTTTCTGATGACGAATTAGCCGACATCAGAAAAAATAAAATCGGATTTGTTTTCCAATCATTTAACCTCTTGCCGCGCGCAACCGTTTTGCGCAATGTTGTGTTGCCGCTCGTTTACGCTGGCATCCCAAAGAGTGAGCGTGAAGCGCGAGCGAAAACCGCGCTCCAAAACGCGGGTTTAAGCGAATCTCACTTTAATCATCTTTCTAATCAACTTTCAGGTGGACAAATGCAGAGAGTGGCAATCGCGCGGGCGCTCGTCAACAATCCAACACTGATTTTAGCTGATGAACCAACGGGTAACCTTGATAGTAAAACTGGTGAAGCTGTTCTTAAAACTTTTCAGAGTCTAAACAAACAAGGCAAAACAATTATTTTAATTACTCACGAAAAATATATCGCAGAGAGAACGAAACGCATAATTGATATCAAGGACGGAGAAATTATTGAAGATATTGCTACTCATCATTCTAAAACAGCTCAACAAATTCAAGAATAAAAAATATGTTCATCGCTGATCTATTTCAAGAAACATTTTCGGCTATATTTGTAAATAAAGCACGTTCGGGACTTACTATGCTTGGTATTGTTATTGGCATTGGTTCAGTGATCGCGATGATCTCTATTGGCCAAGGAGCGCAAGGTTCAATTGAATCCAGCATCCAATCAATCGGATCAAATCTAATATTAATTATGCCTGGATTTCAAAGAGGATTCAGCCAAGTTAGCTCCGGGCGCGGCGCGGCAACAACTTTAACCCAAGCCGATGCCGATGCCATCCAAAAAGAAATTACGCTGACGAAAGCTGTTGCTCCGGAAATCTCAAGAAGATATCAAGTAACCGCGAAGGGTAAAAATACCAACACGCAAATTGTGGGAACCGTCGCAGTATATCCAGAAGTGCGCAATATTCAAATTGACAATGGTTCATTTATTTCTGATCAAAATGTGGTTGGTTTATCTAAAGTAGCTGTGCTCGGCCCTACGACAAGAGATGATCTTTTCGGAGAAGGCACAAACCCCATCGGAGCAAGTATCCGCATCAACCACGTGGATTTCAAAGTGATCGGCGTTACTAAATCCAAAGGGGGTAGCGGCTTTGGCAGCCAAGATGATGTGATTTTCGTGCCCCTTTCCACAGCCCAACGGTTTCTCGCGGGCGATACTTACGTGACCACAATCAGCGTGGAAGCAATGGACCAAAACTCTATGGTTACCATTCAGCAGGAAATCAGTGATTTATTGCTCCAAAGACATAATATATCTGATCCCCAGCTCGCCGACTTTCAAATATTAAATCAGCAGGATATTGTGCAAACCGCTTCAACAGTGACAAACACTTTTACAATGCTCCTTGCTTCCATAGCTGGTATCTCTCTTATCGTGGGCGGCATCGGCATTATGAATATGATGCTCACGACCGTCACGGAACGGACGCGGGAAATCGGATTGCGCAAAGCCATTGGCGCCAAAAAGAAAGACATTAATCTTCAATTTCTGACTGAAGCTATTATGCTTACATTTATAAGCGGAATAATTGGGGTCTTCTTGGGGTGGCTGGTCTCTTTAATAATTTCTCATTTTGGTGGTATTGCGACACAAATTTCACTATCTTCAATCATCTTGGCATTTGGCGTGTCAGCCGCTATCGGAATTATCTTTGGTTATTACCCCGCCCGCCGTGCCGCGGGACTAAATCCTATAGAGGCGCTGCGCTATGAATAATACAAAATTTTAATTCTTAATTTTTGATTTTTAACTAACTCTTATTTGCCCTGTTAGAAATAAATTTCTAAACGGAGTCAGAGAATGAGGTTCCCCCAATGGAGTTTGCTTAATTTTTATTGACATTATAAATAAGATAATAATTTAATAACTTAATAAAAAATAACCAAAAAATTATGACTACAGAAAATTTATCAAAAACATCTAACGGGATAAAAAAAATATTGCCTATGGTGATTTTGCTGATATTGGTTATTGGTGGCGGAACTTTTTACGGAGGAATGAAATATAGTCAAAGCAAGAGAGGTAATCCAAACTTCGGAAATCTTTCACCAGAACAACGTCAGCAACTCGGCGCGAACGCGAGAGGAGGATTAAGATCAGGAAATCAGGGAAGAGATAATTTTACTGCTGGAGAAATCATTGCTAAAGATGATAAAAGCGTAACCGTTAAACTCAGTGATGGCGGTTCAAAAATTATTTTCTTTTCGGATTCTACTGAAGTTGTAAAATCGGTGAGCGGCGCTGCAAGCGACTTAGAAATCGGTAAGACAATTACCGTAAATGGCACAGCGAATCAGGACGGCAGTATGACCGCCCAATCAATTCAGCTAAGACCGGCAAATCCACCTACTCCCTAATATGGAAACAAAAGCAAGTATACGGGGAATAAATCCCGCGTTAATTTTGATGCGGGATTTTTATAATCGGAAATAAAAAAAGGTAATTAACTTTTGTTTGTTAATTACCTTAAATAATAATTTCACTATCACGCCGGCCGGACGTCCGTCTTTACAGGTACTTTCTTTTCAGCTTCTTGAACAGCTTTTAGGATTTCATCGAGTCCTGCTTCTCCCTTCTGCACCACCTGACAGCCCATATTTGTTATCTCCTCTAAGACTTCTGAGTCGTCAACCACTTATCCCGCTTTCTTCTTCATTTTAATCTGAACACCTTTCACCGCGATCTTCTCTTTTAAATTAACAACTTTTTTCTTCTTTATCTCTTTGATGGGTTTATCCGAGACTAGGGCTTCATTTAAAACCTGATCCATATTGGAAACGGGGATGAATTTTAATTCAGCTCTCGCTTCTTTCGGAATTTCATTTAAGTCCTTTTGGTTATCCTTGGGAATAATGACCACTTTAGCTCCAGCCCGATGGGCGGCTAAAGCTTTTTCTTTTAAACCGCCGATTTCCAATGTATTGCCGCGAAGCGTCACCTCACCCGTCATTGCCACCTCTCTCTTCACAGGACGCCTAGAAATAGCGGAAATTAAGGCGGTGGTAATCGCAATCCCGGCTGATGGTCCGTCTTTAGGAATGGCGCCGGCAGGAACATGGACATGAATATCATTCTTTTGAAAAAAATTCTCATCAATTCCCAACGCCCGCGCCTTGCTGCGCGCATAGGAAAGAGCGGCTTGCGCCGATTCCTTCATTACCTCGCCGAGCTGACCAGTCAAAATCAAATTACCCTTGCCAACCATTGTCGTGGCTTCAATGGACAAAATTTCGCCGCCAGCCTGGGTCCAGGCAAGACCTGTCACCACCCCGATCTCATTTTTTTTCTCGGTCAAAGAGAGGGCGAATTTGGCTGGCCCAAGGTATTTGCCAAGTTCCGCAAGTTTAATCCGATAGCCTTTTTTCTTACCATTTCCCGCAATCTTGCGCACAATCTTGCGACACAAAGTGGCAATCTCTCTTTCCAGATTACGCACACCCGCTTCCCGCGTATATTCTGTGATCACCGCCCGAATCACCGCATCATTAATTAGCAAATCTTTATTCTTCAAACCGTGGGATTTATACAGTTTTGGCAAAAGATGCCTTTTGGCAATGGCGAGTTTTTCATCCTCGGTATACCCGGGAAAATGAATCACTTCCATCCGATCACGCAGAGCAGAAGGAATCGTGTCTAAAACATTGGCGGTGGTGATAAACATCGCCTTGGATAAGTCAAAGGGCACTTCCAGATAATGATCGGAAAACTCATAATTTTGCTCGGGATCCAGAGCTTCCAAAAGCGCGGAGGTAGGATCGCCGCGAAAATCCTTGCCGACCTTGTCAATCTCATCAAGCATAAAAACAGGATTTTTCTCGCCTACCGTGTTCATTCCTTGAATGATGCGTCCCGGAAGAGCGCCGACATAAGTGCGCCTGTGCCCCCGAATCTCTGCTTCGTCGCGAACCCCGCCCAAGCTCATCCGAAAAAATTTTCGGCCAAGCGCGCGCGCAATAGATTTGCCAATAGAGGTTTTACCCGTGCCGGGCGGTCCTACAAAGCATAAAATCGGCCCTTTAATCTTGCCGACCATCTTCTGCACCGCTAAATATTCAATGATTCTCTCCTTAATCTTTTCCAAGCCATAATGATCCTCGGCTAAAATTTTCTCCGCTTTTTTGATGTCAATTTCGGTTTTCGCTTCCCGCGACCAAGGCAAATCAATGAGCCAGTCCAAATAAGTGCGCAGATAAGAAATTTCCGGCGAAAAAGAAGGCATTTGTTCCATGCGGGCTAATTCTTTCAAAGCGACCTTCTCCACGTTCTCGGGCATCTTTGCCATTTTGATTTTCGCCTGCAAATCTTCACCCCCCGCGCCCTCTCCTTCGCCCAGTTCTTTCTGAATGCTCTTTAATTGCTCGCGCAAAAACATCTCTTTCTGCATTTTGCCTAATTCCTTCTGGGTTTTGCGTTCAATTCTTTTCCCTGTTTCCAAAATTTGTTTCTCGCGCGCGAGGTGGCGAGAGAGCAATGCCAATCTCTCCTGAATGCCCACAGTCTCTAAAATCTTCTGCCGTTCTTCCAGCGATAAATCTAAATTAAAAACAATAAGATCAATCATCTGATCAGGGGTTTTGGCGTTAAAAATCGCGACAAGAACATCCAAAGGAACCATCTTGCCCATAGAAATGCATTCTTTGAATTGGGCGAGAATATTCCGAATCAAAGCCTTGACCGCCAGAGTGTTTTTTTCTTTGGGCTCTAAAACTTTGATCCTCACCTTAAGAAAAGGTGATTCCTGCGCAAGATCCAAAATCTTAGCGCGAGCCATACCTTCTATAATTACCTTTATTGAACCGTCCGGCAATAATAAATCTTGAGCAATCATCGCCACCGTGCCCATTTTGTAAATATTTTTCAAAGTCACTCCCCCTATCTCTTCTTTTTTCCCTTCTTCCTTTTTTGGGGAAATTTGGGTGACAAAAAGGGCAAGGCGATCCTTCTTCACCGCTTCCTCGAGGGCGGCGACGCTTTTTTTCTCGCGAATAATTAAAGGTAAAACCAGTTTTGGAAAAATCACCGCGTCTTGCACTGCAACCAAAGGCATCACTTTTTTAATTTGGGGTTTTTTAGGGTTAGGGGGATTAATCTCTTTACTTTGAAAGTTGAGGCTGAAATCTTCGTTATCTCCCTCAATCTCTCCTTCTTCAGGGTCAATGTCCGCGGGAGCGTTATTTGGATGCATCATTTTTGTTTTTAGGTTAAATATGGAACTGTGAATTATAAAACTTCCATAAAATCATAAAATATTCCTCCCGCTTAGGGAAGCGAGGGGTCTAGGAGGGCTTCTGAAAGTTTATCTCCCACCCCTTCCACCTCCCCCTCGGGCAGGGGGAGGACCGCTCCCACCCCCTCTTGCCTCCCCGCTCAGGGCAGTGGGAGTGCATAAGGCTTAACTAAATTTATTATAACATATTTCAGAAAATAAAAAAGGGCGGTATGTTTTTCAGAACATATGCCCTCAAGACTTTTGAGATCTCTCCTTTCGAAGTTTTTTTAATTCTTTGATACCGGATACCTCAGGCTTGCCTAATTCCTCCAAGACGCGTTTCCAATATTTATCCCTTTGAAGAATACAACCGCCCCCGCAAAGAAGACCAAATAAAAAAAATAAAATAGCGGGAAGAATCCATTCCATTCTAACACTCCTTTTCATAATAAGGACACACTTTACAAGCATATGATCTTGTTTCACTACAATGAAAGCATTCGGGCGGATCCGTATAATGCGGAGCATTTTTTATCCCTCGCCAAAGAGGATAAACTATAACCACAAACAAAAAAAAGGCTATAAGAATACTGAAAAGCATCCTCATTCAGTACACCTCCTATCATTGAATAATTATCACCGCTTTCCTTCCCTGTTCTATTTTCTCTTTCGTCCCAGGGAAATCGTGAATCGCGTTATATAATACATCGTAAGGATAGAAGTAATGTTCACCGCGCCGCGTGCCGGGGTCATTAGCGATAAATCCCTTTTCATTAAAACCAATCAAAACTAAATTGTGATATAAAGGACCGGGTGGGGTAAAATAAGGATTATAGAGAAGGCGGCCCGCTGCCGGAACAATAACGGGATTACCAGCCGCAATTTCTCTTTTTAAGCTAGAAATACTAATATCATAGCTTACCCTTACTTTTTTGTAATGATAACACTCTTCTGCCAATTTAGCAATACCCTCGGCATCACTATCTTTGTAATCGCCATAATGCTTAATCTGGAACTCAATGAGCGCGTCCAGCTCCTGCCGCATTAACTCTTTGGTTAAAACTTTCTTTTGCCGAAAATAATGAACCATCACGATACTCGCTTCTTCGCAGGATTCCTCGTCGCGTTCGTCCCACTTGCTATAAGGGGATTGGGAAGCGAAGGGCACATCTAATAGAAATTCCGAAGGTATTTTCTCTTCTTCACGGGGGATCTTTGCTGACGCAAGGGGCAAAGAACCTTGAGGCAAACTACTCGTGTCTTTTTGCTCCTTTACCTCCATAGTCTCAGGGGTTGAGGGCAAATCACTATTGTGTTGCGCGGATTGCTGTACTTCTAAAAATTCTACCTCCACCCTACTCCAATATAAAATAAACCCCGCGGCAATAATGCTCAAGGTTAAAACTAGGAAGATGCTTTTCTTAGGTGAAATAATCATTAAAAAAATTATTCAGAGACCTGAAAATATAATTCTAAAACCACACCAAGAATTAAAACTCCTAACAAAACATAAGGCATCCAGTGAGAAAAAGGCAGGCGATAAGAAACCCTCTTTTTCCCTTTGCGCCGCGCGGCGTAAAAAAGCTTAATCATCAAGACGCCCTCAATTCCAACAATAAAAACACCTATTAAAGAAATAATCCCTATAAAATCCCGCGCTCCCACCAAAAATAAACACAGCGGAACAATAAGGGTAATAAAGGTTGCTAAATGCTGATTTATTTTATAATCATACCAAAGAATTTTTTTAAAATTTGATCCTATAGTGAAAAAAGAAGTCATTATAGCCAAAAAACCCAAAAAGGCGCCAAAAATCACCACCCATTTGCCTAAAAATAATTCTAAAGCCGAAATCGCATCCTTGGTTACGGCTGGACCAGCTATCCCAATGACAAGGACTGCGAAAAAGAAAAAAACAAATAAAGGCACTAAGGTACCGATGACAATTGCTCTTTTAATCTTGAAGGGTTTTCTTTTTAATACTTCCACTATCTCCGGCACAGCGCATCCCCCGCTTAAAGAAAATAAAACTGCTCCATAAGGAAAGAAGAAGTCAGCCACACTCACTTTGGCTAGATTACCTGCCTGAACATAAGGCAACCCCCAAAATCCCAAAATGACAATCATTAAAAAAAGGAGCAAACCAACTAAAATCAAATTTATTTTATCCAGTAATTTGACCCCGAAGATAACGCCAGGAGCGAGGAGGGCGAAAAAAAATAAAGTATAAATTTCTACCGAGCCTCCTAACCAGAAATGGAAAATATTCTGGAGGAAAACGCCGCCAAGAACTAAATAAGCAAGCAGAGTGCCAATATGCCCAAATGCACTCATTACGGTGGCAAAAATTTGGACTTTGCGGGAAAAATATTTTTTGATGAAGCCGATATAGCGCCGTTTACCCGGCGTACGCAACACAACCTCTCCATAAAGCAAATGCAAATAAAGGGTGAGACAGCCTCCCAAAAATAACAAAAGCGCGCCCAAAAAAAAGCCGCTTTTCTCCATCGCGTAAGGAAGACCGAATATACCCGCGCCGATAATGGTGCCTACAAGAAGCGAGACAGCGTACCAAAAAGTTTTATTTTTCATGAATTTAGAATCAAGAAGCAAGAATCAAGGAGCGATTTGATTTTACCATATTTAAGTCTCATTTCAAAACCTTAATTCTTAATTCGTAATTCTTGCTTCTGATTAAAAGTGGATAACCCTCTATCCCCTATTTTAAAAATATGCTATAGTGATATGATTTCTTGATACTTATCCACAACTTTTAGAAACAAAATAAAATAATTCCTCCTTCCTTTGATAATTTATCCCGTTAGAAATAAATTTCTAACCAGGGTTTACAAAGGAAGGAAACGGGAAATAGAAAGGAGGTGATTATTCTTGGATAACAATACTCTCTTTAATGAAGAAGACGACAAAAAAGAAAAAGATTCAAAAAAAGATGAGATTGAAGACGAGTTAAATTTAGAAGAAGGAGAAGAGGATATCATTCCGATTGAAGAAACCGGCGGGGGCGGACGTAAAATTCTTTGGACCATCGTTGTCTTGATTATTATTGGGTTAGGCATTTATTCTTTCGCGAAAAGAGAGCAAATCAGAGAAAGCCTGAAGAGCCAAACAGGCGAAGACCAAACAGGAGAACTAGGAGCAGCTTCTGAAACAACTCTAGAAAAATTTACCTGGGAGAATCAAGATCAAAACACAGGTGAAACTCAAGCCAAGACTAGCATCCAAGAGGAGGACAATAAAATTGTCACCACGGAAACCGAACCGCCAAAACTAGAAGAATTTACTGCCAATGGAGAAGAAGGTACGGATGGATCCGCAGACACCCAGACGGAAGTGAAAGAAGAAGTGACCGCAAACGCGCAAGAAAATACCCCACCCGCTATAGAAAGCCAAGAAGATAAATTTGTCGTTGCCGCGCAAAAAGGAGAAGGGATCACCAATCTTGCCCGCCGCGCCCTCAAAGAATATCTGGATAAGACCAACCGCGGAGGAGAACTCAATGCCGAACAAAAAATTTACATTGAGGATTATCTCCAAAACAAAACTGGCACCGAAAGGCTGGGAATCAATGAAACGCGAACGTTTACGGTGGGAATGATGGAAGAATCTATCAATGCCGCAAAACAGCTCAATGAAAAACAACTTAAAAATTTGGAAAAATATTCAAAGCTTGTTTATTCCGAATGAAAATATAAAAAACCGTAATGGAGCCTGTTTTAAAATGGGTTCCATAAAATAAAAAAGCCCTCCACTTAAAAAATGGAGGGGCAGAAAATAAAAAGCAGCCGCTCGCGAAAAGGCATGCCAAAAACCGCGGGCGGTTTTGTTTTCACCCCCTATGGTATAGATGGGGGTACTATTTTAAAACAGAAAACTGTTTCTCCTTACTTGAGATGAGATCTGCCAGGGAATCAATAATCTCCTCTGATTTTACACCTAGCTTCAGAAAATCTTCTCTTTTCATATAACTGGAGGTAATCATTAGTACCCCCACGCCAGCAGCTTTCCCTGCCATAAAATCAGATTTATAACTATCGCCAATCAGGAGAATCTCGCTAGGCTTGATGGGCCATTGCTGCAAAATAGGATCAAAAACCCGGGGGTCAGGCTTCTTAAAGTCGTCGTCACGGGTAATAATAATGTCAAAAACATTCAGATCTAAACCTAAGCGCCGAGCATGCCACCTCAAAATCTTTGAACTGCGGACAGTAACTATCCCCAATAAATATTCTTCTCTTTTTAAGTAAGATATCACATCAATGGCACCAGGGATTAAATCCTTCCTTGATGTTCCTAAGGGCAAAGAAAGATAAGCGCTAACCTCTTGCAAAAACAAATAAATAACCAGAGGGATATTCTTTAAGGTCTTCCATAATCCTAAACGATAAGCCGTTTTGAAACAAAGCCCTAAAGAATTGGTCAAAAAGAGCCGCAACACTCCATCAAAATCAAACAGGGTAATTTTTATTTCCTGATTCACGCTAAACCTCCTTCCTTTAGGACATCAATAGTTTCCGTTTTAAAAAATAAAGAACAATAAACAAGAAGATAATATAATAGCTCAAAAAGAACTAAGAATCAATAGAATTCGGATTCTTAATTATTTTTGAGCTTTTAGATTATTTTTGTTGAGTCCCGCGGCTTTTTTTCAACACAGCGCCAGTAATAAGAAGAATGATGGAAAAACCAATAATAGCTCCAGCCTCAACTGATTTGAATAAATTAAATCGTCCAAATATATCCGAAAAAATCGAACCAACGCTGTCCGATATGGCAGGATCTAACGCAATCGGCGTTTGAAATAATTTCAGAATATCGGATATTTTGATACTGACAGCGAAAATATAAGAACATAAAGAAAGAAGGAAAATTGGCAGACTGCTAACCAAAAGAACAATGCCAATTTTCTTTAAGACTGCGGCAAAGGGCCGCCAAGTTAAAAGCCCAATGGAAACTAAAAGGATAACTAAAACGACTGTGGCAAGATTAAGGATAAAAAATCCTAAATGTATATAATCTCGAAATTTATTTAAACCTGACATTACAAGCTCTTGAGGGTTGGCGCTGCCGGCAGAGGCAGCTGTTTTATTTTGATTCAAGTTGAGCAAGTCAAAAGTATCAGGAATATCTTTGAGGCTAGAGGCGGAAACCGTCTCATTCACAAGTTTATCTAAATCAGCGTCTTTCATATTAGAAGGAAGACAACCAGTCGGTTTCCCTTGAGAGGATTTCAACTGGCTAGGGGTGCACTGCGGCAATTGAAGCAAAGTTTGTTTCTGCATCTTTTGCAGTTCTGGTTGCGCGGCTTGTTTTAACCCCTTCAGGGAGATTGCGAGGTCAAGACTAGAATCGTCAGAATAAAGCCAGGCAAAAAAATTGTCCACCACTCTTACCACCTCTTTTTCCAAGCCCGCTTTACTAATTATGTTAGTTAATGCCTGACCTATAGCGTCACTCCCTTGCGGCGTCCCTTCAGTTTGACTTTTTTGCAAGGAGCTAACAATTAAAGAAGTAAGTGCGTTCGTGATCCGACCTTGCTCCAAGAGTTCTTCATAAATTCCGGGCTTCAAGAAGACATATTTGACATTGTAGCCATAGAGAACGAGCGCAAAGAGAAAAAAGAAAATGATACTTAATAAAACGGCGACGATTTTGCGAAACATAAGTTTTTTTTATTTTTTATTTTAAAAATTAAGCTTTGTTTTTATTATAGCACGAAAAATGATTTTCAAAAAATTATTTACCCCATTAGAGAAAACCGTTAGGGAACTAAGTTCTCTAACCCCGTTTAGAAATTTATTTCTAATGGGGCTAACGGGGTTTACTCATAGCGCAGCGCCTCTATGGGATTCAGAGCTGCGGCGCGGCGAGCAGGATAAAGACCGAAAATTAAACCTACGGCAGCGGCAACGCTCACGGCTAAAATAATGGACATCAAAGGCACAGAGAAAACCCAATCCGCGTACCCAAGACTTTTAATGATAATGGAGGCAACCAAAGAAAAGAGAGCGCCTAAAATAATCCCGCCGATTCCCCCCAAAACCGTGAGCATTACCGACTCCAATAAAAATTGGGTTAAAATATCAGAATTAGTCGCGCCGAGAGCTTTGCGCAATCCGATTTCCCGCGTCCGTTCGGTAACCGAAACAAGCATAATATTCATAATCCCGATCCCGCCAACCACTAAAGAAATGGCGGCAATGGAAGAAAGCATGATAGATAAGGCGCCCATAACCTGCGAGAGCATATCTTGCGCTTGCGCTTGCGTCCCCGTATGAAAATCATCCTTGGATGGATCGCTACTGGGGTTATCAATTTTATGCTGGGCGCGCATTGTCCATTGGATATCTTGTTCCGCCTCACTGACCACATCCTTGCTTCGCGCTTCGGCAATAAAAGCTAAAAGATAATCAATACCCAGAAGTTTCTTTTGGGCAGTCAAAAGAGGAATATAAATTTGACTATCCTGACTTTGGAAACTAGCGCTTCCTATTTTTTCCAGTACGCCAATTACCTCAAAATTCTTGCCTTTGATTTTTACTTTTTTACCTAGAGGATCCTGGTCATTAAATAAATCTTCTTTAATTTGAGCCCCCAAAACCACGACTTGGGCTTCAGATTTCACCTCATCAGAGGTAAAGAAACGTCCCGCGACAACCTTTAAATCCGATATTTTTTCCATATCCGCGTCCACCCCAATAAAGGTTGCCCCAACATCATTATTTTCATAAACAACCTGACTTTTGCCAGGAATGTAGCCTGAAACCGCGGCAATTAAATTCAACTTCCTGACTGCTTCCACGTCTTTATTTTTAATCGTGGTCAGATTAATTCCACTCATCATATCCGGCGGCCCATTTTTATTTAAAGCCCCCGGCTCAACAATAATATTAGCTGCCCCAAAACCCTGAATTTGATTTAGAATAAACCCCTCGGCGCCAGAGCCAATAGACATAATTAAAATCACGGAGGTAATGCCGATAATAATTCCGAGCATAGTTAAGGCACTCCGAGATTTATTGCGGGTCAGGGCGTGGGTGGAAGTTTTTAGGGTATCAAATATTTTCATAGATTATTTTAATTTAGAGTAAGCAGCGTGAAATAATTTTTAATTTTTATTTCTTAATTTTTAACTAATTTTTGTTGAGTTATTGAATTATTGTCTTATTTATAATGACAATAGAAATTAGTCAAAAATCAAAAATTAAGAACTAAAAATTTTGATGGTTCTTTACGTCGCTTTCTATTTCTCCGTCTCTTAAGTGAATAAGTCTTTTCGCATGTCCAGCATCTTCTGGGTCGTGAGTGACCATAATAATCGTCCTGCCTTCCTGATTTAATTTTTGCAAAAGATGTAAAATCTGATCTGAATTTTTACTGTCTAAATTGCCCGTCGGCTCATCCGCGAAAATCACACTCGGATTAGTAACGAGCGCGCGGGCAATCGCTACCCTTTGCGCTTCTCCGCCGGATAACTGGTTGGACAAATTATTCAGGCGAAACCCTAAATTCACTTTGAGAGCGGCTACTCTGGCTAAATCGTCCCTATCTTTTGCCTTAGAATAAATGAGGGGCAGCTTAATATTTTCTAAAACCGTAGTTCGAGGCAATAAATTAAAAGCTTGAAAAATAAACCCTACTTTTTCATTACGCAAATGAGCCAAGGATTCATCATCCAATCCCTCACTGCTTTGGCCGCCAAAAATATATTGACCTTCGCTTGGACGATCTAAAAAACCCATAATGTGCATTAAGGTAGACTTGCCGGAACCGGAAGGGCCCATAATGGCGACAAATTCACCCTCTCCGATTTTAAGGTTAATATTATGCAGAGCGATAGTGGCCACGCCTTCGTTTTGATAAATTTTACTTAGATTTTTTAGCGCAATCAAAGACATAAATTGTTAAATTCCAAATTCAAAATTCTCTCGCTCCGCGAGATCTGGCGAAGCCAGACAAATAAATTCAAAATTCCAATTTCCAAAATCCAAAACAAAGCAGTTCTGAATTTTAGTATCGTGATTATTTTGGAACTTGAGATTTTGGGTCTAGGATTCCAAATTTTATTGCTTAACAAACGTTATCACTTCATCTCCTTCTTTTAAGCCTTCTAAAATTTCAATTCTGCCGCCATCACCCTTTAAGCCTGTTTGAACGAAAATTTGTTTATTGGGTTTATCTTCTCCTTCCCATATCTCAACATATTTTTTTCCATCTTGCTCTTTCACGGCGCGCAATGGCACACTTAGAACATTCTTTTTTTCTAAGATTTTAACATTGATATCCGCGCTCATACCGGAACGGGTTAATTTTCCAGGATCTTGAAAATTAATCTTAATTTTGTAGTAGGTTACGCCTTCAATAATCGTCTCGGCTGGCTCAATAGAGGCAACCTGACCACTAAAAGTTTGGTCTGGAACAGCATCCAAAGTAATTTCGCATTCCTGACCTGTCTTGACCGCGTTAATATCGCTCTCGGGCACCTCTGCTTCAATCTCCCGCTCTTGCGCAATCAGAGTCATTATTGGCGAAAACGCAGAGGCTATCTCTCCCTCCTCAACATTAATCTTGCTTACAATACCAGCAATAGGGCTCACAAACGAATTTTTCGTTATCTGCAACTGTGCTAATTCTAAAGCTATCCGATCATAATCCACTTGGTGCAAAAGATTGGATTTTTCCCAGTTTTGGGCTAAAGCCTTCTGCCGTTCTAAAGCTTCGCGCGCTTGTTCTTGTCTATACCACGCATCATCCTCCGCTTGTTTAGTGGTTAATTCCAAAGTCGCTAAGGCTTCACGCGTTTTGCGCTCTTGGGCTTGAATATTGGTAAGATTGGTCCGCGCCAAATCGCGCAGGGTGAGAGTAGTATCACCATCCTCATAATCCTTTTCAATATCATTAAAATACTCTTGATAATCACGCGTATAATTTTCTGCTTCTTCCAAGCTCACCTCTCCCTCGCGAAGATCGCGTTTGTTCTTCTCTTGAAGATTAAGATAACTTTGATGAGCCTCATTATAAGTCGTTTCCGCGACCAGCAAGTCATTGGTTTGCGCCATCGCAAGATTACTTTTCGCCAGATTCAAACTGGCTTGCACCTGCTCCAGACGGAGAGCTTCTTCGCGGTTATCTAATTGAATTAAGGGCTGTCCTGCTTTCACTTCATCGCCTACTTTCACGTTCATCTTTTTCACCACGCCCGTATTTTCAAAAGACAATTCCAAAACTTTTTGCGGCTTCACCGTGCCATTAACACTTACGGTTTGTTTCAAATCCCCCGCCGCCGCTTTTTCCACAGAATATTGAGGTTGCTTTTGAGGACGCAAAAAAATCGCGGCTAATATACCGCCAATAACCAAAACGATAATAACCAGCATAATCCATTTAGTGCGTTTTTTCATCTTTTTAAATAGATAATACTAAGTATCTAAGATAGCATTTTTGGCTATTTTAGTCAACCCCTCACCCACCTTTCGTCATTGCGAGGAGGACTTTCAAAGCCCGACGAAGCAATCTCATTAAACGATATTTATGCCTAATTTATAAAATTGTTTCGTCGTCACTCAATAAGCTCGGGACTCATCGCTAATAGACACAAGGTAAGGGATTAAACAAAAAAGAGGCTGGTTTTCAGACTCCCTTATTCTCTTTTTTTAAAAATCCACTTTAAATCCTCCGCTTTCAATAATCTTTTTAGGATTTAAAAATAATTTTTCTTTTAACTGCGCTTCGGAGAGTGCTCCTTCTAAAACTAAACCATAGGAAAGAGGGAGGAAAGAGGAAAAATTGGCAATGCCCGTTTTGCGCGGCAGGGGAGCATAATCACTCGCAATAACGTCAATCGTGCCGTCGGCTAGCCCTTTTTTCACTGCCTCAATGTCTTCCTTCAATCCTAAAGGAGGATTCACTTTCACGTCTAAATCATCTTTAGTGTAGGTGAAATAATGGGGACAGGTTTCGCAGGTTATTTTTAAGCCTTGCTTCTTGGCGCGGCGAATTAAAATCACACTCCCCTTTTTGCTAACGTGCTGAATATGGAGCCTGCCGCCAACTTTTTTTAGAACCATTAAATATTTTTTTATAAACTCTGTTTCCAGATAAGGTCTTTTTAATCCTACCTTATAAGATGGACTGCAATGAGCCATCACTAAAACCCCTTTTCGCAAAATTACTGTTAACAAATTAAGGTTGGCTAAGTAATTTCCATCATCGCTAAATCCAACTACAGAGGATTTTATTTTATCTACTGCCACTAGCCTTTTGCCGGACAAATTTTTGGTGATTGCGCTTACAGGCAATGCTTCGCAATATCTTTTTTTCTTTAAAGACCGCTTGATAGCCGCCAAATTATCCAAGGGAGGATCAGTATTGGCCATATAAATAACAACGTCAATACCGCACATTTTAGCAATTCTGGTGTGCCCTGCGATATCATTTCTTAAATGAGCATGAAGATCAATGACCGGATAACCTAGAAACATAATTTGTTAAAAATATTAAAGATTGGAATTTTACCCCCAAATCAACAAGGTAGCCATAATGCCAATGCCTGAAATTATAGCCATTAACTGTTTTATGGAGGTTTTGGGATTAAATTCATGATGTAATTCCGGAATTAAATCCGCGCCCGCGATATAGATGAAACCGCCGGCGGCAATAGGGAGAATTATAGATGAAAATCCAGCCACGACCGAGCCAACTAATAAAGCAATCACCGCGCCCAAAATGGCGGTAGAAGCGGAAAGAAAGTTAAATATAACCGCTTTTTTGACCGAAAGACCACCATAGACCAAAACACCAAAGTCCCCAATCTCCTGCGGAATTTCGTGTAAAATCACGGCCAAGGTGGTAGCAAGCCCCAAAGAAAAATCAAGACTATAACTTGCCGCAATAATCATTCCATCAGTCAAATTATGCAATCCATCGCCAATTAAATTCATCGGCACCACGGGGTGAATATGGGTTTTGGAATTTGGAATATGACAATGCCGCCAACGCACTACTTTTTCTAAAATAAAGAACAGGCAGATTCCAGCCAAAATCAAAAGGGAAATTAAAAGGTGGTCTGTCTCGCTTTGAAAAGCTTGAGGCAAAAGATGGATAAAAGCGTCACCAAAAAGACCGCCCACGGCAAAACTCACGAGATAAAGCAATATTTTCTGCAATCTTTCTTTATTTAAAGAAAGAAAAAAAATCCCCACTAAAGAGATGAGGCTCACAATCACCACGCTCGCAATGGTGTATAACCAAATAGTCATAGGTTCAAATCTTTTTAATTTTTTTTAGTATAGCAAATTTTTGTTAAAAAATAAATAAAAAACCCACCCTAAATTTTGATTGAGTGAGGGTAGATTATTTATTGTAAGCTTCTAGATGAGGCTCTAAGACCTTCTCTATCCGGTCTGTTTGATCCCAAGGAATGGGCTCTGTCAGCACCCAGGTTTCCTTGTGCGCACACATCTCGCCAGGCTTCAAGGTCACCCAAGGGCTCATTGTTTCCATTTCCACCATAAAGTTTTCTAGCCCTATATACAAAGCTACATTACAACCACGAGGATACCGTTCTTCCAGCGCAGTTTCAAACTTCGCAATTTTAAAGAAAGAACAACCGGCGTGGGGCGCGTAACAACCAATCCAACCCTGATGAACAGCAAACATTCTTTTTGCTTCTATGCCTCGCGGCTCAATGATCATAAGCTCGTCTCTCGCGTCAGGCTGGAACTGGGGATCATTCACGCGCGACGTGTGCCCAGCCCATCTCTTAAAAATTACCATCGGCACAGTACTCCAATCACCTTTTCCTCCCAAAGGCACAGCAAAACTTTTTCCTATGGGATCAATGCAAGTTAAAGCCCAGACCCCGCCGCTCCAGAGCATATCACTGCCATTTCGAATAAAACTCTCCACATCAATCGCACCTGATCCTGCTTCCGTAATACTGAAGCCGCGTTGGATCTTGAAAACGGAATCTTGTGCTCCCCAAAATCCCCAAGTGCGGTCCATCGCGCCAAAATAACAAGGTTTATTATCAGGCGCATACGCTTCTTCTGTTTCATCCGCACCCGGACGATGCGTCCAAACCCGATGACCGCCATATAAAAACCACCCGCCACGGCACCGCTCTTGATTATCCCAAAAGAGAAGATTATCCTTATTCTGCAAACCAAAATGATGAATCCGTGGACCTATGCCAATAGTCACGCCAATTTTATAACCACCATCGGTTGTAAATACTACCTCCTGCAAAGTACCATCTTTTTTAATCTCTTCAACTTTTTTCATCTTATACTCCTTCTCTAAAAAACAAACCTTAATTCTCTTAAACCTTAAGCTTCCAGAACAACAGTACCACCACCTCCTTCTCTCTATAAAATAAAAAAACCTAACCAGAACTTAATATTTTATTATTTTAACAAAGATGTGTCAACTTATAAAAAATCTTGGCTACTTATAAAAAAGTCAAGGCAAATAATACACGCACATTTTTTGCGCTTTCTGTTAATCCAAGGGCGCATGAAAATTATGCCCAATCCAACCAGCGAGGAACGGTTAAATAGGTTGCTTTTAATAAAAAACACTGATTAATAAAATCAGTGTTAAAGCAGGCTTTCCAGATACGCCTCTTTTTCGCCTAAATCTTCCGAGCTCAAAGGCTCTCCTTTGCAGCTGTCTTGGGGTCTCTCTACAAGATGTCTTTTGGACCGCGGTAAACCGTCCATAATAAACTGGTACGGCCGCCCGACTCGCCGCTTGCCCCACTCGGAAATCAGCCGGCAGTATAATATCGCCCGAAAAACATCAAATCTCAATCCTCGAGGTCCCGACAAGGCTTTGCCTAAACTGTAAATTATGGGGAAAACCTGGGCGGAAACTCTTTTTGCTTCCTCCGGCGACATATAGTAAAGTTTCCTGACGAAATGACCAGTATCATAATTATTCAGGTCCCAATCTATAATTTCCCCGTTGGCGACGGCATCGCAATAATCTTTTGTCCCCGGAAGAGCCGCCAGCCTGAATGGGGCCACGAAATCGAATGTTGCCGCCATGAGGCGCGCATCATTCAAAATATCTTCCTCTCTCTGCCAAGGAAAACCGACAATCCAGCCAGCGTCTACTAAAATGCCGTGCGCGTGGAAGGCGTCCACAATCCGCTTATAGTCTTGCGGCTGGTTTTGTTTTTTATTGGCTTGCTTTAAAGTTGCAGGATCAAAACTCTCAATACCCAGGAAAACTTGATCCACGCCCGCTGCTGCCAAGTCGGGCACTTCTTCGGCGACATCCGGGGACGCATCAAGCTGCACAAGAATTTCCAGTTTCCTTTTGAGCTTCGCGTTCAGCCTGATCAATTTTTCTAACAAAACATGATAATGCGGGGAACGCCGAAAGTTATCGTCCAGAAACATTATCGGCAGACCGAGCGCGTGCGTTTTTAAAACCCACTCAATAATTCCTTCCGGAGCGCGCGCGCGGCAGCGCTCCATCTTGCGGCCGCGCAGAACTGTAACCGAACAAAAAGAACAATTAAACGGACAGCCTTCCGCCGTATCCACGCCAGCTAAACGGTTTAAAGCAAAGCGGTAGCCGTCCCCGATGATATCGGGCATTGCCGGAATAGGCGCCACGCTTAAATCAACAAAAGACCTCTGCCAATATAACGGTTTTAGCGCGCCGCGCGCCGCATCCTGAATAATCTGGGTGGCGGTCACTTCACCCTCACCCACATTAAAAGAGATGCCTTCTTTTTTCAGAAGCGCGTAAACTTTCCAATCTGCCAAAGTAACGCCAATCCCGCCGATGACAACGTCCAAACCTGCCTTTTTAAACTGCCGCGCGAGATCAATAGCCCGTGGCAATTCAAAAGTTTTGGCGCTTAATAAAATCAGCTTTCGGGCGTAATCACGATTCGCAATAATGCGTTGAATATAAGCATCACCAATCTCTGTTCTTTCATTAATACAGAAGATGTCTAACGCGATACCCGCTCCAGCCGCCGCTTGCCAAATCAAAGACTTTAACACGCCGAAAATAGGCGGGATCATCAACAGGCGGAAAAACTGAAACAAATATCCCCCATCATCGTAGGAACTAGGGGAAATTATCCAGACACCCAAATCTTTTTTCATTACATCACTCCTTTACCCCTTTTAAAAAAGAACAAAGTTTTCTAACCCCGTTTAGAAATTTATTTCTAACGGGGACTCGCAACATTCAGGACTATCAAAACAAAAAAACGGAATTGATAAATTTTATAAGCAAAAATCTAACCATACAAATGGAAGTATAAATAAAAAAAGGTCAGGTTTCAAGTCAGGCTTTTTTTAATTACTCAACTTTATTGCCTGCGATACCCTATAAATAAAAAACCTCCATATATGAGAGGATTTCTGTTTAGACAATTTATTTAATTAAACTGATGTCACATTTTTGCTTTATGATTTCGCGCAACAGTTTTTCAATCCGAGCAATACTTTCATCGTCAATCACGGAAATTGGAATCACTTCTTTCTTTAATACTTTTAATTTTTTCAATTTTTGAGCAACCTCCTCTTCGCTCGCCAAGTCGATTTTACTTAAAATAATATATTCTGTTCTATCTAATAATTCTTTGTTGAAAGCTTTAAGCTCATTTCTAATAATCTTATAATCTTTTATTGGTTCCGGCGATTCCGCGGAAACAAAATGAAAAAGCGTTTTAGTTCTTTCAATATGCCGTAAAAATTTAATGCCAAGCCCTTTGCCTTCTGACGCCCCTTCAATCAAGCCCGGAATGTCGGCTAAAATTAGTTCAAAATAAACTCCGAGATTCGGCTCAAGGGTTGTAAAGGGATAATTAGCCACTTTACTTTTGGCATTAGTTAAACTGTTTAACAAACTTGACTTGCCAACATTCGGCAAACCGATAAAGCCAATATCAGCGATCAGTTTTAATTCTAACCTTAACTCACACTCCTCACCCGCTGAACCCTCTTGAAATTCAGTCGGGCTGGTGTTAATTGGCGAACGAAACATAAAATTGCCTTTTCCGCCCCTGCCCCCTTTGGCTACCAACAGACTCTGCCCAATAGCCACTATTTCAATATCCTCGCCACTTGATAAATTATGAACAACTGTGCCAACCGGCACTTTTAAAACCAAGTCCCTGCCATCCGCTCCATTATTTAACTGCCGCCCTCCTTTTTCTCCGTCTTCTCCTATTAATTCTTTTTTATAACGAAACTGAATTAAGGCGCTCAAATCCGTAACGCCCTTAAAATAAATGTTTCCTCCGTTGCCTCCTCTTCCCCCAGTCGGGCCAAGAGACATTTTTGTTTTATTAAAAGCCACGTTGCCGTCCCCGCCACGGCCAGCCCTGACCCTAATTTTTACATCATCAATAAGCATATTGATATAATAATGCTCTAATTTTTCTAATTTGTCGAATATTTTCTAAATAAGCATAGAAATAATTCTATAAGGAGGGATATATTTTGGAACAAAAAACTCCCGTGTCGGGAGCTTTTTGCTGAAGCTGAATAGTCTATATTTCCATCTTCTCGTCTGTTTCTTCTATCTCGCCTATTTCCTCTGTTTCATCTGTTGCATCTGTTTCATCTGTCGCAACGCGGGATACGTTCACCGCGTTTGGTCCCTTTGGAGAGTCGGCCTTTTCAAAAGATACTTTGTCACCGACTTTTAGCTCGTCATAGCTTACGCCTTTGAGTTCATTGCTGTGAAAAAATAAATCTTTTTCTTCGCCATCCACAGTAATAAATCCAAATCCTTTATCTGTAAGGGTTTTAATTGTTCCTTCCATAGTAGTTGTAAAGTTAGTTTAATTAATTTTTTAAGGTTTTACCCTAAAGTTTAGTTCCTTGAATAAACTCGACTAGGGAGCTGGCTGCAAAATTATTCCTACTGCAATTTTATCTTTTTGGCTACGGCTTCGTCAGACATCGCAAAAAGCTTTTCGCCATAGCTCTAGCTATGACTCAAACCTTTTTGCTCGTCTTCCTCGCCTCGCCTAAAAATCTAAAATTTCGCTACGAAATAATTTTGTAGTCAGCTCCATTTTTATTAAGCAACTATCTTACTTATATAACATTAACATCTAAAAGCCAAATAGTCAAACTGATTAAAATTTGAACTCCTCGGCATTACGCGTTAGCGCCTGCCGCGTATCCAGTGCTCCAACAAATTTGCAAGTTATAACCGCCTGTGGGACCGTCTAAATCAATAATTTCACCGGCAAAAAATAAATTTTCAATAATTTTTGACCGCATTGTTCGCGAATCAATTTCTTTTAAATCAATTCCCCCGCTTGTGATAATCGCCTGGCTAAAACCAGTTGACCGCGAAACATTTAATTCTAAACATTTTAAAAAATTAATAATTTTTTTTCGCTCTTCTTTGCTGATACAATTTAATTTTTTATCAGGGCTTATGCCTGTAAACTTAATAATTAAATCGCCCAATCTTTGAGGGAGAAGTTCCGGCAAATAATTTTTAAAATTCTTGTTTCTTGTAAAGTCCCTTTGTAATCTTTTATCCAATATTAAAACATCCAAAGCCGGCTTTAAATCAATTTTTAAACATACTGCCCCTGTAGCCATTAATTCTCCAATTCTCTTGCTTAAATCAAGAATTATCGGTCCGCTTAAACCAAAATGGGTAAAAATCATTTCTCCAAATTTTGAGTCCCACTTTTTGTTATTTTGAAAAACAGAAACGCTGACATTTTTTAAAGTTAAGCCCTGCAAACCCTTAACCCAATTTTCTTTGGTTTCTATCGGCACTAAAGCGGGCATTGGCTTTATAATTTTGTGCCCCATTTTTTGCGCCCATTCATATCCATCGCCGGTGGAACCAGTTCCGGGATAGGCTTTCCCGCCGGTGGCTAAAATAAACGCCTTGGCAATTATTTCTTTTTCTTTAAGTTTTACTGCTTCAATCCTTCCTTCTTTTACATCAAAGCCAACGACTTTTTGGTTAAGCAGAACCTTAACTTTATTTTTATTCAAACATCGCGACAAAACATTTAAAACATCCCGCGATTTATCGGAGGCGGGAAAAATTCTGCCGCCTCTTTCTACTTTTGTTTTCAAACCCTTTTTTTCAAAAAAATTTATAACTTCCTCGGGACCAAAAGCGAAAAGCGAGGAAAAAAGAAACCGACCTTTCTTTCCTAATTTTTCAACAAATTTTTTATCATTAAACTCGGCTTGCCCCATCAGAGACGAAGCCTCTAACGGGGCTTGGGTAATATTGCATCTGCCACCCCCGGTAATTAAAAGTTTTTTGCCAAGAATTGGATTTTTTTCAATCAAAACAACCTTGGCGCCTTTTTCGCCAGCTTTAATCGCGGCTATTATTCCGGAGGGTCCGCCTCCGATAACCGCCACATCAAATTTTTCTGGAATTTTGGACATAGCAAATAAGTATAACACACATTAGGATGAATGGGAGCAGGTCAAAAATTTTGAGGAACACTGTATATTTTGAAATAAAAAGGTCAAGATTCAAAACCTGACCTCTATTCCCTTTTTATCTCTTCCTTTTATCCCGAATGCGGTCAATTTCGGTTAAGATTTTTTTTCTTAGGCGGACGGATTGAGGAGTAATTTCCAAATATTCATCATTACTCACAATTTCTAATCCTCTCTCAATAGTTAATTGAAGGGGTGGAGTGAGAATCAGCGCTTCCTCGGCGCCTTTGGAGCGCACATTAGTCAAGTGTTTGCCTTTAGTGGGATTAACCGCCATCTCATCGCCTTTGGCTGTGTTGCCGATAATCATACCCGCGTAAACTTCAGTGCCCGCGTTAATATAAAGAGCGCCGCGTTCTTGCAAATTATACAGGGCATAAGCGACAGCGGTGCCTGTTGCCATGGAAACCATTGAGCCGACTTTTTTCTTTTTAATATTGCCAACAAATGGTCTAAAACCGATTACCTGACTATAAAGAATGCCTTCGCCCTTTGTATCAACCACGAAGTCGCCGCGATAACCCAATAATCCTCGAGTGGGAATTTCAAAAATAATGCGGGTATAATTTTTTTCTTGGGTGAGGCTAGCCATTATCCCCTTTCTTCGGGATAATTTTTCAATCACCGTGCCCATAGCAAAATTCGGCACGCTCAAGGTTAACTCTTCAAACGGTTCAAGCTTCACCCCATTTTCTTCTTTTATAATGACCTGGGGCTCGCTGACCTGAAGCTCGTGGCCTTCGCGCCGCATATTTTCTAATAAAATCGCGACATGCAATTCACCGCGGCCATATACTTTAAAATAATCTCCGGGCGAAAAATCAATTTTGAGGCCCACATTCACTTCCAGTTCTCTTTCTAATCTTTCCCGAATTTGGCGGCTGGTTACTTTGGCGCCTTCTTTGCCCACAAAGGGTGAATTGTTAACTGAAAAATTCAGAGAGATTGTCGGTTCATCAATATTAATCGCGGGAAGAGCTTCCGTGTCTGGATCATCACAAATTGTTTCACCGATATCAATATCAGGGAGACCGGCGAGCATCACAATATCGCCGGCAGAGGCTTCCGCCACTTCTTTCCTATCCAAGCCTTGAAAGGTAAAGACTTTAGCAATTTTGCCCGGGCGCGCCGCGCTGCCTCCCTTTTTAACATAAACTTTATCGCCCGCCTGAACAGTGCCTTCGTAGACGCGGCAAATCGCCAATCGTCCCATAAAATTATCATAAGCAAGATTAAAGGGTTGGACTTTTAACTTCTTCTCACTTAATCCTTCCTTGGAAGCGATCGGGACCTCCTTTAAAATAAGGTCAAGAAGAGGAGTTAAATCTTTGGATTCATCGCTTAGGTTTTTTTTAGCAATGCCTTCTCTGGCAATCGCATAGACTAAGGGGAATTCAAGTTGTGCTTCATTGGCGCCGAGGTCAATAAAAAGTTCGATTAATTTATCATGCACCCAGGCTGACCGCGCCGCTTCTTTGTCTATTTTATTAATCACTACGATCGGCTTTAATCCGAGCTCTAAAGATTTTTTAAGAACGAATTTAGTCTGGGGCATAGGACCCTCCTGCGCGTCCACGACTAAAATGACGGAATCTATGGAACGCAAAACGCGCTCCACCTCGGAACCAAAATCAACATGACCGGGAGTATCCACGATGTTAATTTTAGTGCCCTTGTAAAAAATAGAGGTATTTTTGGAGTAAATGGTAATGCCGCGCTCTTTTTCAAGATCATTAGAGTCCATGCTGAACCCTTCTTCTGCCGCGCCAGTTTGGCGCATTAGGGCATCGGTAAGGCTGGTTTTACCATGATCAACATGGGCAATAATGGCGATATTTCTAATTTTTATTTTATCAGAATCTCCGATTTCCATAAAAAAAATTTAATGAAGTTTTTAATAAAAAACCCCGCTTACAAAAGAAGGGGGGAATTTTTCCGTTCCATCCTCGCTTTCTTTACTTGGATTATACCATATTTTTGTAAAATGACAATAGCGACAAAAAAAATTAACTTTAGTTGCCAAATTTACTCCTTCGTGCTATTATATACAGCTCTTGAATCCCCTGCCGCAAACGGCGGAATGTAAAAATTCAATAGACAACTGCATACTAGAAACTGTAAATCTATAAAGGAGGTAAGGAAGATGTCCAGAGGGTTATATTATATCCCAATGTTGCATACGGAAGAAGAGCTGGGCGGGCTAAAAGAAACCTTAACAGAAGCGCACAAGAGTTTGTTTAGCGCCCAACAAACAGAGGTGTTATTCAAAGAGATAAAAGAATACTGGAGATTGGTGGCAGAGAGAATTGAAAAAGCCGCGTTTCGCGAAAGAGAAACTGCCTCTCCCCTGCACATTTTTGTAGACAGTTTACCCAATGGCACAGAAGATCTGATCCAGAAAACAGTACAGAGCTTAATCGCTTCAGGCAAAATCCCTGCCTACCAAATTATTGCCAAACTGCAAGCGGACGGCGCAAAAGTGCACGGCACAGAAAATCTTGAATGGCTTATTAAAGAGGTTAACTATTGGAAAGCTGTGGTCGGGCGCGAGCGACTAAGAAACCCCCAAGAGGAAAAAGAGCTCCTTGAAAATCGCGATAAGGCGATAATTGACCGCATCAACGAAGTAGTGCCCCAAGAAGAAATAGGCATTCTTTTCATCGGCAGAATGCATAATGTGGTAAAACCGCTAACCCAACAGCCATACAACTTTGAAATAATCTATCTATGAAAGAAGGTGAAAAGTATGCCGCGAGGCAAAGCAAAATGCGGGAAATGCGGGTTCTTGGTAATTGCTGAAGTGGAGCAAATTATTGAATGCCCAGGTTGCGGCAGAAAATTCTATATACCTAATGAACCGCGATACACAAATTCTTTAAATTCTTTAAGAAGCCACTCCATTGCTCAATTAAGTTCGGGTCTTGGTTTGAGGCCTCTCTGGAATACAGAAGATTCAAGGCGCTTTACAGACGCACCTGAAGGCAAATGGGAGATACACCCAGAAGCAAGGCGCAAGGATTTACGGATAAAGCTGCTGCCTTTTCCAGCAAGAAACGACCCCGAACTGATGCTAGAACAGGGCTGGTTGAGGGTTATTGTAGAATTCTACGGTCACGATGAGATTGAGAAGATTGAAGTGGCTGTAATAAAAGGCGAACTCATCCTTCAGAGCCACCTGTCTCTTTGCCCTTATCGCAACGCAATTGCCTTGCCCGAGGGCTTTGGAACAATATCCGAAGCCACCTTAAGAAATGGCATACTAGAGGTGAAAATAAAAGAATAATCTCCCTACTATTAACCATTTAAAGATATCCTTGCGATATCTTTTTTTATTTATTCAGAATAAGAATCTTCGTTAGTTCAATTCTCCCAAATTAAACCATTAGTTTATGCAGAATTATAGGGTTCAGGTCTGGTTTTTTATTAAATTAAGTTTCCTTTTTCGCCGCCAGCTCTTAATCTCGGCTTCTCTTTGTCTTGCCTCTTTTAGTGTTTTATATTCCTCCGAATGCTTTAAAACAACCGGCCTGCGAATTTTAGTATAATGGGCGCCATGTTTTGATTGATTATGTTCTTGCAATCTCTTTTTTAGATTATTGGTGCAACCAACATAAAGAGAATTATCCGCGCATTCAAGGATGTAAGTATAATACAACATTTTTATTTACTCGCTTTGCAGCTTACTCGCTTCGTCCTCCTTCGTCGCTCCACTCCTTAAGAATTCCTTAGTGTCTCGTTTTGTTCGAGCTGGGCATAAGGTACGACCCGCCTGCTCACAAGCCTGATGGCGAAGCCAATGGCGGGCAGGTCTTCGAACCTTTTTCATGCTGAATGAATGGGAAAATGAATTTGTGACAACAAAAAAACCTAGAGTTTCGAGAATTTTAACGTAAGCGGTAATTATTCTATTTTAGGGCAGATAAAATTGATTTTTTCAATTCTTTCAAATCTTCTTTGCAGGTTTCCCAAATAATTCTTTTGTTTACGCCAAAATATTCATGGATTAAAACATTGCGGATGCCAATTATTTTGCGCCAAGGGATTTCGGGATTGTCTTGGCGAAATTTATCACTGACATTATTCGCTGCTTCACCGATGATTTCTAATTCTTTCATTACGGCATCAATAATTAGATCATTGCAACTAAAAGAACCATAAGATAAACCACTCAGATATTTTTCAATCTTAGTGATTGCGTCTTGAATGTGTTTTAGGTATGTATAGTCATCTTTCATAGATGATTTCTGCTTGATTTAGAACTTCATCGCGGAAATATTCACTTAGTTGTTCAGGGGTAAGAAGATCGATGGGTTTATTAATTTGGTCTTCGAGATCATTTTTGATTTGAACAAATTTAAAAAGTCCCACTTTAGCTTTTGGCGTAAATTCAATAAGAAGATCCACATCGCTATCTTTCTTTGCAGTTTCTGATAAATAGGAGCCAAAAAGAGAGACTTTTTGAATATCTTCTAGGTGGGGATTTTTAATAATGGCTTCTTTAATTTTAGCTTTGATGGCTTGTTTGCTCATAATAATATTGATAATGGATGGTTGATTTTAATATAACATTTTTGGGGGAAGGTGACAAATAAATGTGGGGGAATTATGCTATTTTGGATTTTGAGTAAAAAAATAGCACAATCCATACGAGAGATTGTGCTCAATGAATGTATTCATTTACAATCTTTAATTGGGCTTATTTTTTATATGCCTCTTTTCTGTTTAGCACAAAAAAATATAATTCTTTACGATCATTATTTATTCTCCAAAAGATTCTTACAGGTCCCCTTTTGAGCTTACGCCATCCCTCATAGAGCACATGCAAACGAGGAAATAAGGATCTTTGGTATGGCTCAAGCATCAACAGATATATCAGCTTATCAAGAATCTCTTCGCCTCCAACTGTTAGACTATTTTTAAAATAATCGTTGAAGGCAGTAGGGATCGGTTCAATAGCTTCATTGTTACTATTAGGATGTGCTAATACAAAGAAACTCCACCCTTTAGTTGGGCTTTGAGTATTAGTAACCGTTTCCTCTACTACTTCCACAATGACCTTCGTTTTTCTGTTCTTCTTCTTTGGAGCCCTTTGGGAAGGGGAAGTAGTTTTTGAAAAAAGATAAGAATTATAAGATAGCCCCAGTTTTTCTAATATTATCCACATCAAGAAATCCTGATGAGCCCTTCTTAACTCTTCATCTTCATACCAATCTTTCTTTATAAGTTCATCGGCAACCAGAACTCCAAAATACTCATCTGAATCTGAAGCCTTTTGAAAAAGTTCTTTAAGATGACTGAGTTCTACAACTTTTCCAATCCGTTTAATGAGTGTAATTATTCTCCACGCTCTGTCAAACTGATTTTTAGGAATCCTATGCCGAAGATCAGCCCGCTGAATGTCTAAAAAACCAAGAATGATTTCTATTCCTTCATCTACATCTTCCAGCTCTAGACATTCAGCTCCGCGAAGGAATAAATATTCCACAAAGTTACTTATCTCATCGGAAGCCCTGCGATGGTCTCTTGTATATTCGTCGACAATATCCATGGTTCTGCCTGGATATTTATCAATGTATACCCTCAAGCCATCAAACCCCCTTAAAGCCTCCTCTCTATCAGCACGCTGGGCTGAATCCTCTTCTTGATTTTCTGATTCAGAAGTCAACATTGCTACTAGCTCTTCTTGGAGTGGATGATCTTCTTTTTTATGACTGAGTTCACCGTCCACGTCCACAATTTCTTTTGCTAAGAAATGGGCTTCCTTGAATCTTTTTCGAGAATAAAACAAAGCAAATAAAACTTCCTTTTCCGTTCGCAATAAGTCCTCGAACTTTTTGTCTTGCTTTTTGATAAAACGTTGAAGTAATCTAATCGCTTCATCAGAATTTTTTTCTTTTAAATGAGATAAAACGCTATTCCAGATTTTTTGGGGATTCCCCTTGGAATATGGTGGGAGAAAAGGGAAAATAAAGATGTTTTCAAGAGACAAATTGTCATAGTTACCTTTTATTATCTCTTTAAGGACTTGGTTAGATCTTTCCCGCTTTTCTTCTAACTCTTTTTTAACTATTGCTTCACTTTCCTGTTCTTCATTACCTTGGGAATAATTGGCTATTTCATTTCTTATATCTTGAATCCAATTTTTAATGGTTTGATTAAGATCTTGTCGGTTAACACTTTCTTCAATTAGGGCTTTAACCAAATTATAGTTCCCATCGAAATAATAAACCATAATTTTTAGGATTACGGCTACCCCATCCAAGTGTGGGCAGGAAAAATCCGGAAGCTCAAGAATTTGTTTTCGAATATCCTCTCTTCTGAGTAAGTGTATATATTGCTCGGAAGTATCATGGCTAGACATTTCTTCAGAATTCCATAGTTCAGTCAATGGGCTCCATGCCAGCATTAAACATTGCATAACATTGATGGGGCATATTAATGGGCCAAAGGTTGCCAGCACTTTGGCTAAAATATTGTCTCCGCAATCAATCTGACGGTAGGGCATCTGAAAATCCTTGGGGGATTTTTCAATTGCGATTTGACAGGCTTCTATATCGCCGAAAAATAAGAGCTTTGAAAGAACTTTTTCAACTTCGTTCTTATTTATTTCTCCTGTATACTGCAAGAAATTACGCGCTGATTCAAATAAAGATAATTTATCATCAATGCGCGCTATAGTGAGCGAAAGGTGATTCCATAACTGCGCATTCTTTGGATAGGCAGAAACCCCTGATTTGAGCATCTTAATAATTTCATTTTCAGAGGCATCATCTTCAACATCTGAATGCCGTCCTGCTATTTCGGCTTTCTTAGACCTTTCTTCATATATTTTTTCAACACAGTAAGAGGCGAGTATAAACATATTAGGACTAGGCTTTTCGGCTTGACCAATGGCTCTTTGATAATATTTAAGTGCCTCTTCATAACGTTTTTTGCGAAGGAAACCATTTCCTCTGTTTTCATTCGGGTTCATTAGATCATATCCTCCTTTCAAGGAATGAATTAGTAAAGAACATTAACGGTTTAACTTTAACCTTATAATAATAGAATATTTTCGTATTTAGTCAATGAAATATGGTTTTACTAAAAAATGTCTTTAATAAGCCATTTTAATGCAAGCTGGGCATAAGGTACGATCTTCAAACCTTTTTTATGTTGAATGAATGGGAATGCCCTGTAAAGACAGCAACTTTGATAGGTTAAAAGTTGAAGGAATTACTTTCAAAACGAAAAGGTGCTGGCAAAAATAGAATCAACCCCTATTTCCCTATTTCCTCCTAGTTACCATTTGCAATTTTCTTGGCTCCAGCATATTGAGGATTAATCCATTTAGGAACCTGCTTCTTCCCTGTGACTCTCGTTTTAAGTATGCTAAAAATATATTCTAATTGTTTTGTTTCTTCTGGGGTATAAGTGATTTTTTTAAATTTCCTTTCTCCATGCCCCGGAATTTGATGGGTTCTTTTTCTTGCTTCATACATAATCAGAACCGCCGCCTTCCACAAAATGAATTCTCTGGCCTTCTTTGTTCTTAATGGATATTTTTCAAAGTGAGGAATAACTGCCTTTACCAAATCTGGAATTGAGGTTACTTGCCATTGAGCTTGACCATAAGCATGCAAGAGTTTCAATGATTTTGGATTTGATACTGCAAAGTTTCCGCAACCATTAAAATATTTTTGAATATCTTTTAGAATACTTTGATCGTCACCTCTAAGATTAATTGCAAATGCGGCTTTCCAATAAAAATAATGAAAAATTTTACTTTTCTTTTGTTGTTTATCCTTCCTAACATAAATTGTAAAGCACCCCTCTCCGTCGGTAAATCCTGTAATATAATATGGATGAATCATGATTTTTTATGAAAGTCTAATGCAATAATTTTTTGGGTAAACTATCCATACTTCTTTGAAATCACTGTTATGAAAAATAATTTTAAATTTTTCTGTTACATTATTTTTGACTCGCGTGGTGACATTCCAGAATCCGTCCAGTAGAAGAATTATTTCTTTTCTCTCTTTGCGATCCAGATTCGACAATTTTATGATTTCTTTTTTCCATTGGTCGATTAATGGGTGGCACTCTCCTTGATCAACTATTCTTAAAAAGCTGCCAATTTTTTTATCGTTAAGATATCTTCTTGCTTCGGGATCAAAAGTTTTGATTTGTAGTTTTAATACTTTTTTGATATCAGACTTACTATTTATTAAAACATCAATAGAGTCATCAATGTTGGGTTGGATTTCTGACAGAATGTAATTTGTTTGATTTTTTCTATTATAGAATTTAACAAATCTGGAGGCAACTTGTAGTTCTTCAGGTTTATGGGGATCATCCGAATTTTTTATTAGTTTTTGAATTTGTGCAATTGTTTTGCATATCAACATTATTTTTTATAACAAAAAGTAAAATATCTATCTTTAATTATGTCTCGAAATTGGTATTAAGGCAAACATTCTGCTTCTTTTAGCTATTTCTATAATATGCCTATTTGTTTTATTGACAAAAGGCATTGAAAGAGGTAAATGTCCGAGGGGCCATATGCCAATCTTCTAAAATACTCCGGCTACATCCGTACTTGTAATGGCCGCCGAGACCTTCTCCATGTGTTTCAGTCATCCTTGATAGTATTTGATCACAACTACAACCATATGTATAGTCCATATTAAAGTTTTTGGATGGCTTTTTTCCTTTACTTGCAGTAGTTTCCCAGCTATCCCCATCCCACATCCAACGGTTTACTCCAAGCCTTATCGAGGGATCATCTGCAACTGTTTCTGGACATTGATCATCTGTATTCAAAACTCCATCGCCATCTTCATCAACTTCGATGTTAGTAGTGTCAGCGAGGCACCGAACAGAATAACCGAACGCCTTTTGATAGTTGGAGCGGTAAATCATATCATTGCCAGAACCCATGCCACGATTCCACATGTAAGAAGGGACTATGTGTGGGAGTAATTGTTCAGAGGATGACAAAAAATGAATAGCTGGCTCACGCTTGTCAAAAAAACTGTCTTCCCCATTCGTTTCATGGTTGCCAGCTCCTATCGCATCAAAACCGGAGCTTCCGCCGAGCTTGAGTTTAGTTCCAGCATCGGCACAGCCCCAACCCAACCTTGCCGCATCACATGTCTGCCCCGGTGTTTTTAGATAATTTTCCAGTATATAAAATTCCTCATCAGTCGGGATGTGCCAACCGTTGGGACAGATGCCTTGATTGAGAGTTGGAATACTGCAAGAAGTCAGATTGCAAGAATCAGGCAGGGCGTTGGCTTCGGCCCAGGTATATAATCCTCCTTCGCTGGTGCAATAAGCTAGAGAATTGTCATAACACCATTTTGAAAAAGTGTTTGGATCATTGAGGGTTGGAGCGGTGTCATCAGGGGTTTCAAAATTCCCTATCATTTCTCCAGCATTGAGATTTTTTTTGAACCAACATTGGGTGCCGATGAGAACTGTATTGTAGGTAACGCCTCCGTATGAGCAAGCGTTTCCGCAGGTCGTCGAAGCGCTACATTCAGCTGCCTTAGTATCTTTTGGAAAAAGAATTATAGCTCCGGCCAGCATGATTAGGATCAGTAGACATTTTTTGATCTTTATGTTTTTCATAGGTTTTTAGTTGATAATAAAAAAGCAAAACGCCTACCCTCAATCTCAAAAACTTGAATCGGATGATTAGTAAACATTTTGCTTGTTTTAGCTCTTTTTATGATATACCTATTCGGTTTTCTTGGTAAACGGGTTCAAATATTGTAATTTCGAACTTTTTTGATTTTTAACATTCGAACTCTTTGTCTTTGGCTTAATGCAACCGAGAATAGACCGTTTTTAGCTCGGTCATCCTAGCAAGCTGGGGAGGCAGGATCTCTCGGCAAGCTCGAGATTAAACATTACCTCTCTAACCTTTCGACAGTCTCAGGGCCTTTACTAAGTTTTTTGAGAAGATCGATATTTTGCTTAATTAACGCTAACTTCTTTGGGAAGCTCCATTTTTTAAGTTGAATTTCTCTATTTTCAGCGTCTTGCCGTCTATTATATTTTTCATAATAAACAAGCCTTATATCAGAAAACCTCTTGGTGTAGAATGATTTTTTATTTTTATGTTGAGAGATTCTTTCTTGAAGGTCATTCGTGATACCAATATAAAAGATTTTCTGATTGCAAAGAAGAATATATGTATACCACATTTTTTGAGGACAGGCCCTGAGCCTGCCGAAGGGCTGGGCATAAGGTACGATCTTCGAACTTTTTTTGTCCTTAACGAATGGAAAAATGAGTTTATAAAAGAAAAAAAGGTTAGAGTCCGGAAAGTCTATGCGTAGGATAGATTGTGCCAGCCAAAGACAGCAACTGTCATTGTTTAAGCTTAGGTTGAATGTTATTCAATTTTTGGTTTTTATTTATTTTCAAATACTTTTAACGTTTAATTCTAATTTCTTAATTCTTTTTTCATGATTTTCAAGATCATCGGAAAAACGGCGGTTCTGTGAGTATTACATGGTGTTTTCCTGGACTAAAGTTTCCAGATTTTTAGCTATTTTATCATTGCTAGTTAAAACCTGATCAAATTTTTCTGACATTTCCTCTCTAAGATCATTTTCGAGATTTTTTAAATCTTGTTTGGTCGCAAAAACCTCTTCCATGGCTGGAATTAAAACTTCCCGAATATCTTTAATGGTTAATGGTTGGTTGTCTATCGGTTTAGGCATAGATCTATGTCTTTAGTATAACATTCTATTAAGATAAGTTAAAGTGTGGATAAAAATATCGTTTAGATTTTTTATTATTCAAATTTTGGTTAGATTATTCGTGCGCCTTATCGCTTTAATCGCTTTTTTAACATCTCTGGTTATTTCCCACTGTTTGGCACTTTTATTCCTGACTCTGATTTTAGTAAAGATTTTCATTGCCTCTTTACGTTGTTTGGTTGCAGAATTCATAAATTTTACAGGAATAAGTAATATTAGGTAAATGGAAGGGAAAATACAATCATGATGGAGAGTTTTATTGTTAAGGTATAAGACTTTAACTAATCAATGAATTTATTTTAGTAAAATTTGCTGCCAGTATCTTTCAAGATATCGGATAACTTCTCGCCAAGCATTCTCTAATAGATTATTCGGGCTATCAAAGTCTTTTCTAACTTTACCTCCGGAACCTACAGAATGGTGAGTAACCTCTCTCCAATCAAGATATTTATGTTCTTTTTTGAATTTTGGGAATCTAAAGCGAATATAACTGCCATTGATTTCTATAGCTGGCAAAAACCTGCCATGTAGTATTCTGTTTCTGTATTGCCTCAAAAAAGAGAGAGGATCCTTTATTTTTGACCTCCATGCAATTCTTGCCTTCCGACCTTCTTTTGTGGACCATGCTTTATAAAGTTTGGGGTTTATAAAGCGTTCTAAAAGTTCGTCAGCAACATCTAGGCACGCACAAAGTCTCGTGATACCCTCAATAAATTGGTCTATATTTAAAATGCAAACATTTTTAAGCTCATATACTCTTGCTAGATGTTTCAAGGCAGTATAATGTAGTTGCGCAATACATATATCATTGGCTGTTTTTTTAATTCTTTTTAATTCTTTGTCGGTTTTAAAGAATATATTGTGGGGACGATTAGTAAGAGCAACGATTTTCTTTTTCCAGAACTTTTCATAACTGGGGAATTCACTTGGCAGAAATAAAAACCAACATTTTTGTTCTGTATCGTCACCATCATCTTTTAAATGGTAGATTTTTTTTATTTTTAGTATTGTAGCTTTAGATTTACTTCTATTTTACCTCTTTCATTTTTATGGAGCAAATAAAAAAGGACAGTGTTTATCTGTCCTATTAGAGACTTGTTTTTCCCTAATTAATAATGAACTCTGTTTCGAGTTCATTATTCTGCGGCACATATTGCCGCCATATCCTCCCATTATTGAACCATAGCGGATCTATAACAAGACCCGTCGTTCCTGGTTTTAGTCCCTGATATCCCACTGCAAAGAATGTAGACGTAGGTAAAGATCTGCCGTATGTCCAACCCATGCATAAAAGAAATCCAGGGCCTGCTGGAAGTGTCCATAGATAAACGTCCTCTACCTTACAATTGATTGAAACAATATTAATTGCTTCAGGATCATATCGTATCACGAAACAGAAACCATTTATTCCATTTAGTCCGTAAAATGAGAGAATACTATACTCATTCATATTGCCTGTCCACTTGGCAGAGAGCTTAATCGTTGGAACAACTCTAAGTGTTCCTTCTATCCCATAGACCGCCGGACCTGTGTAGAGGTATGATTTATATCCGCCATCAGAGAAATATATATCTCTAATACAAATATAGTTCATTCCTTCTACCAGTCCTTGGAAGTTCATGGTCAGCCTGAACTCGTTCGGAAGATTCCCGTTTTCCGCCCAACCGGTGAAGAAGTAGGCGTTATCTTCATTGGGGTGTTGGAAGTAGTTTATTGTGACTCCTTCTGATGAATACACGCTATTCAAGGCCAAGTTCGGGGGAAAGGTCATGTAGAATCTAAAAATAGTTGCTTTTAATCCTCCAATACCGGAGAAATTCATGTATTTGTCTACATTGTTACCAACCGCTACTTCGTAGTTGTGGTCGTTAATGTTTACATAAACTTCCGCCAGAGATGAGGTTGCAAGGGTTAAAACCATTAATCCAGCCAACGCGAACAAAGACATCTTTTTCATTGCATACTCCTTAATGTGTGAATGTGTGGGTTGTAGAAAGAATAGAGAACAGGGTAACTTTTGATTATTTTGACCGCTTAGTTTGTGTGTAACATTATCGCTTAAAAGAGCGCTTTGTACTTAAACTCGAAGTTTAGGCACAAATTAGCTATTTCAAGTGAACGAGGAATTTGAAAAGGGCAAGAATGAGCGGAATATCGAAAAATATGGAAGAAATTGAAAAGAGATAGTTTTGTTTATAGATTTTGCACTATATCATACTTATTACAATCTGTCAATATTTTGAGACTATTTTAGCTAAAATAAGGCAAAAAAATGCCATTCAACTGGCACATTTTTAATTTTGTGATTGTAGTATGGCATTTTTATGTACTTTATAATTTCGGCACTTCGTTCTCCTTCGTCGCTCCGCTCCTCGGAGTTCCTCAGTGTCTCGTTTCACTCGAGCTGGGCATAAGGTACGATCTTCGAACCTTTTTCACTCTAAATACTTGGGAAAACGAGTTTGTGAAGAGAAAAAAGGTTAGGGTTAGGAAGGTTTATGCGTAATATAGAATATGCCAGCCAGAGACGAACAGCGCCATTATAAAAGGTTGGTGAATATTACTCAATTTTTTTCTTCATCTATTTGTCAAATAGTTTTAACTTTTAGCTCTAATTTATTGATTCTTTTTTCGTTGAGCTTCAAGACGATCTAAGAAACGGCGATTTTGAGAAAATTGTATTTTCTTTTGTTGGATTAAATCATCTAGCTTTTTCAACATTTTATCTAGGACATTCATTACGAGATTGATGTTTTTTTTGATAGCAAACTTTTCCAAATTATATTTGGGAGCAAAATTCAGTGTATTCTCTTTACGTTGTTTGGTTGCATAATTCATATTATTGATATATCAATCTCATTTAGGTGATATATTCTCTAACCATTAGCGCTTGAAGCCGTGTGACTTGGAGAGTGGTGATGACTTGAGCGATAGTGGATTCAAGCCACGTGCTTCTAGCCATTACGGCTCGAAGCGTGATGATTCGAAGCATTACGGCTCTATGCACCATGATTATTTATATCTGACGATTCTGTTTTCAGCGAAAAATAATGTTGTTTTTCACTTTTTAATTCCATTGCAATAACATCGGAATAGCCTTTGTTTTTAAAATATTTAGTTTCTTGAACAAAATTTTCAAAAGCGGATTTTGCATCATCTCCACTATTAACTCCTAAAACTTGCATATTTTCAACATCCTCTTCACTTGGGGTTTTAGTTTCACCCTCATGGGTGAGGAAAATAAAATGTTTCATTGTTTTATTGTTAGAAAATCTGTCACATCTTCTTCTATGAAGTCTTATCACCGCACGTAACGACGGAATCGAATAATATGGTATCGCTGAATTCTAGAATTACAGGGGATAAATTACTTCATAGGGAGATTCACGTTTATAATCCTTCCATAAAGACCGTACATCCTGTTTAAAGACTTCCATAAGGAAATCTTCTATTCGCTCACCATTATAAATCCAGTCATTAAGATTTGGGATAAAATTTTTTTCTGGGCTTTTCCTCTCCAACCAGATGATGAATGCTGCGGCACAATAGTATATATCAGTTTCGTAGCATTTTCCTTGCGGACACTCAATCTTCCAACCTAGATCGTCTTTGCCAAATCTATATCTGCAATATTGCGCCATACCTTCTATAATCCATTTTTGAGTATCATCACCATACTTGTTCTTCTCAGGATAATTTTGAACGATGTGACCGACCTCGTGAACCAAGCACCCCATGTCCTCTAAAGAGTTATCAATACCATATTCAATCTCTGTTTTTTGGTTGTTTACGCCTAAGCCACTTCCTTTACGGAAGGATATCTTAATCTTATCATGCGGCACTTTTTTCTTAAGGAAATCAAATACCCCTTGGTAGTGCTTATCAAAATATTCCACCAACCTTTGGGCCCTTTTGTGGCAACTCGGAAACATCGAATAATCGAATACACAATGATGGCCATATATAATGTATTTGTTGCTATTTTCTGTTCTCATGAGATCCTCCCGCATATTAGTCAAAATTTAGACATTCAAATGAATCTACTGCTACCATAAACCTACTGTAAAGGTTAAGAAACTTTGTAGCTTTATTGAACGTCATCTAATCAGAGAGCTCTCCGCCAAATCTCTTTTTATAAAACTCCTTAAACTCATTTATATCCTTCTCGGATAACACTTTGTTTTAATTGATTTTGTATTTTATCTATAATGTCAAAATGCTAAAGATATGAATTAAGAATTTTTATCCTCAATTGGTCTACCGAAATAGTTACTTAATGCCCATCCCAAGTGGTGACGCCCCCAATCAGTCATAGTAATAATTTTATTGCTCTTATATTTTTCTAAAAAAGTTTTTGGAATATAATGAATAGTTAAAAAATCTACCAAGGAATCTCCTATAATTCCTTCTAATTCTGGTAAATAGAACCAGTAGTTAATTTTGCGTTTTTTTATCAGTCCTGCTTTACCATCTGTAAGTATACCGTTATCTTCAAATAGTTTAATCGGATAAACCGGGGCAATAATTATATTTTCTTTATCCTGAACATCGCAGGTTTGAGATAATATAATTATATTATTCAGCTTTGCGTTTATCGCTAAAAGCGCCTCGCCATTATTAAATGATTTCTCCCCAATCTTTATTGCTTCGTATGTGTTGGTCTTTTTTAGGTTCTTTAAACTTCGCAATTCATCTTCAAAAATAAAAAAGGGGGCGTTTTTGATGACATCCCCTTGATATAAAATATCAAAACTCAAATCTTCCGATTTCACATACATAAAATCTAAACATTAAAAGCTTTTGGTTTCAAAAACCTTTTTATAAAACTTTATTCTGTCTTCTTTAGAAATCGTTTCTTCTGGGGATAAATCATCAAAGATGATGGGGTTTGAATTAAATTTATAGTCTTTCTTACTGTCGTTAACATCGGAATTAGAACTCTCGTGGAGAGTAATGTCTTCAGCACCTGTTTGTGAAAAATATTTATATTGGGTCATATATTTTATACTATTTTTCTAACAACCATTGGTTGTTGATATTATTAACAATAAATTGTTGTCTCCCCGACGGATCGGGGGTTTTCAAAATTTGATAAGTTGATTTGAAATTATATTTTATTTTATTACTGCGAACAATTGCTCTTACCAGATTCATAGTCTTTTCCTGTGCTTCTCCTAATATCTGCGATGGATTAAATTCCTTCTTTGTTTCTAAGAATTCGTTACACTCATCGAATAAATCATCAACTAATTCCTTTGTTTTTGGTTTTGCGAATTCTATTATATTACCAAACCCAATTAAATCCCTTGCTTCTCTTCGGTTAATTAAATGCCTATGGGAATATAGCTTTTGAGTTAAATTCTCAATTATTTCTTTGCTTTGCTTGTCAGTAAGCCTCTGTTTATGCAAATCTAATAGATTTTTCGTTAATCTTCTAACCAACGCATGAGTGCGGTTAACGGACCCAAGCAATGTAGGGTTAATTTCTTTTGCTAATTCCTTCATAACCTCAGCTAAAGACGACTGTTCTGCAATTCCTATTTTTTCTCTTGCGAGATCAATAAACCCAATAATATCTTCTATTTCAAATCTTTTTATCTGCTTTTTATCATTGTCAACAATATCAGCTGCTGGGTCTACTGGGCCTAATTGTGAATAAGGAAGCATTACAATCTTATCTGCCCCTAAAGCAATCATTGTGCCTGCGCTTAGTGCCTTCTCTGGCACAATAACCTCGAAAGCACCACAATATTCTCTTATTAAATTTACAAGTGGCCAAGGAGTTTCTAAGTGACCGCCATTAGTATTAAGAACTAATGATATTTTATTTGTATTCTGACCAAAACTTTCAACAATTTCTTTAAAAAATGGTAAGACGTCTGACGCTATTTGAGTAGCGAATTGCTGAGGAGGGTTCTTCTCCCCCGTAAAATAAACAATGACTCGAGATTTTCTTTCGCCCTCAAGCTGTTCAATTAGAGTCTTTTTTATTGCTTTTCTCTTAGTATTAGATTTATTAGGCATATGAGTATATTCACTATAACCCAAAATAATATTTTTTACTAGCCTTTACTACCTTGAATGTCTTACTGACGAAACTATTAACATATTAAAAAGAAGAAAAATTTAAAACTACTGAACGTAGGTTGAGTAAAAAAAGTATGAGTTACCATGAGTAGTTATGAGATAAATTAATTATATTTTAACTTTTTTGTTTTTGTAGGGTAATAAAATCCTATTTCGTACTCGAATTTACCTTCGAACCGAATATTTTAGCTAATTTAAGCTCATTTTAGGAAAACCGTACGGACTGGGGTATAAAGGGTAAAAAATCTTCGAACCATAATTTTCTCTAAAAAATCGCCTTTTCAGGCGATAGTACGAACTGGCTGGGCATAAGGTACGATCTTCGAACCTTTTTTATGCTTAATGAGTGGAAAAATGAGTTTGTAGAAGGGAAAAAGGTTAGAGTTCGGAAGGTTTATGCGTAAATCAAAGCTTACGTGAAGTATGCCCGCCAAAGATGATAACCGTCATTATTTTATGCTTTGGTGGATTTTATTCAATTTTTTATTTTTACGATAGTGCTCCTAACCATCAACGCTCGAAGCCATACGGCTTGGAGAATGGTGGCTCTAAAAATAGTGCTTCGAAGTATTACGGTTGGATATTCTCTACTCTAACCATTATTAAATGCGAGCATTTTTATCGCCTAGACATACTTGATGGTTCATGTTCCAGAACAAATCTTTTGCGTCTTCAAGATCATTTGAATCTTTAGAATGAGTTAGTAAAGACACGATTTCGGTTTTAAATGCTTTTTTTGAATTTTCCGATGCCTCTTTTGTAGTATGCCCTTTAATTAATGAGATTGCTACTTTATTGGATGGATCCAAAAATCTTTCCGCGCGTTTATCTTTTAATGGATGATTGAGAAAATTGCGATCTATGTTTAGAATAAAGGAATCTTTATAGCCGATAAACGAAGCTTTGTTGTGAGCGCAAACTTTTTTTCCTAATACTTTTGCGGAGGAGCAAGAAACAGCATAGGTAATCCGATTTTGAAGCAGGACCTCATTTTCCCCTACTTCTACCAAAACTTCATTATCATGACCACAGATGGAAAAGTTGTCGCCGTGTCCGTTTAATAATACTAAAGAAGGATCAGTTTTTTTGATCCTTCCGGTGAAATCTTTTTGGTTAGCCTTTTTTTAATATAAATCAATGACATCAATCCCTTTCTTTTTGGCGTTTTCAATAACTTTCGTATTCCAGTGGGATAAATGCCTGGTCAAGGGATCATGTTCTGGGCGCGTGATGAGAATTTTAGCCATTTATTATTGTTGATTAGAAAGTTCATGAACAATGCCTTTTTTGAGGGCTTTAAGCCATTCCATTTCTACTTTTTCAATGGTTTTGCCAATGTTATCTCCTTTTTGGACGTGCGCGATTAACTGATCTCGACTGTAATAACCAGCATTTCCGATACATTTAATTGTATCTGGGGAAATAGTTTTTAGACGGGCAACCACAAGTTTCCTGATTTCCTCATCAGTGGAAATACTATTATTGGTCTTTTTTTGACTTTTTTTATTCATGTTAAATTAATTCAAGTTTTTCTAATTTAGCTAAAATTGTTTTACCGGCTGGAGTATCATTATCAATTTCGAAAAAAGCGACATCCCAAGTAATGGGTCTGTTATCGAGGGTTAAAATAATCTCGTTTCGGAGATTGAGGGGTAGATTGGCATAAACTTTGAGAAATTTTTCTTTGGAAGTTAAGGGCATGATTTTTGGGTAATATATTTTGGTAGCATGGCTTGAGTTTAATATAGCATTTTTGGAATAAATTGCCAAACAAATATATCTGATGTTATTTCGTGTTGGGGTAGGGGAAACAAATTATTTATAAAATGATTGTAATTTTTTATCTATTCTGCCGAGTATTTCCAAGTGTAAGTTAGTCATAAAGTCATTCCATAACATGTATGGGTGTTTGAATTCTTTTATTGTAGCAACTATTTCCTCTGGTTCTTTTTTTACAAATTTTCGATATCTCTCAACTGTTATTTCTGTAGGAGTCATTAAGTCTATAATGTCTGGTGTCATCTTATCAATTGCTTTTGCAAAACGAGCGGTTTCCGACCGCCTTTCTTCCATTTCAATATAGACTGAATGGAATGATTCTGGCAAAAGAGTTAAAGCTTGTTTCTTCTCGTTGCTCGCCTTTCTTCCATTTTTTGTAAAGGTCATTTCGTCACCTGTAATTAATTCACCGATATCGTGTATAGCCAGCATTATCAAGGCTCTACCTAAATCAACATTTGGATCATCTATTTTTGAGTAAATCGTTGTAGCCACAATCGGTAAACTTCCTGAATGTTCAATTAATGGTTCTCGAACAAGTAGATCATCATATTTATAAACATAGTCCTTAATGAGTTTCTTAACTTTTTTTAAGTGAAAAGGTTGAGTGCTGGCTCTATGTTCTTCCGAATATCTTTCATACAAAAAGATAATTTTATCCAATGTTTCCTTGTATATGTCATTCATAGATTTAAAATAGGCTTAGTGAGGAAATTTGTAAAGCAGTGAGAAATGTGAGGAGTCGGCGAAGATCATATCAACTGAATTTTCGGGAATCTCTTTGATTAATTCTAGAAAATCGGCGTGATAGAGAGTAAAATTGTTGGGGTTAAAATATGGTTTTTAACCATCTCAATTAAGTGCGATAATCAGAATTAAATTTGAAAACTAAAATTTTTTAAAAATTCTTGCCAATGATTGGAGTTAACAATAAAAGTGGTAGAACGCTCTACCTCGAGTTTCAAGGGTCCCCTTTTTATTAGTGTATTTCCAGAGGTCGGTGATATATCATAAATAAAGTCTTTATAGGATTTCAGATAGTCTGGCAATGGAAATTCATAAGTGATCCATTTTTTTGGTCCGTCAAATTTAATATTTGACGGATTAATTTTTCCATCATTATCAGAAACTTTAATAGGATTATATTTTGTTACAAATAAGTCCGCAGTAGTTACTACGACGGGAACAAAAAGTATTTGCTCCGATATTTCTGAAATTAATTTTCCATTTTTTATTTCTAGAAATTCAATTCCTTCTATTTTAGGTGGGTAATATTCTTCTTGATTGAAGAAAGCGCTCATAGCATGGTTCGCCTGTAATAATGGAGTGTAGACTGTTTTAGTCTTATTTTTATTAATATCTTTTAGATCATCCCTAAATTCCACACATTGTAAACAATAATTGAGATCCGCCGCTGAGGAATACCCCAATCCTGGGAAACTACCTACTCTTTGGATGTTTGGCTCTAGTTTTAAAAATTCGTTGGTTTTTTTGATTATTTTTAAAAAAAACGACGGTGAAACGGAACAGTTATCTTGAGGTGCACTAAATAACCAAATTTTGTTTTCAGGATCGGCTCTCTTACACTCAATAAAAAATAAAACAAGCCCGCCGAAGTCAAAAACTGTTTTTTTGATTTTTTCTCTTAACGCTATAATATCTATTGCTGATGATTGACCCAGTTGAGGACCTTTAGTAGTAGGATAAGTAAAAGGAAATTCCAAGGTGGCTTGGAAATTAGTAAGTTCTTTTATTAATTCCAGGGTCTTATACTGGAATGGAACGCCTGTTTGATTATATAAGTCTGTAAATTTTTCCTGTTTTATTTCCATGAGTTTTTATTTCAGTATGTAATTCGTTTTTTGTATAGATTTTTAATTTAAAAGTGATAATAGGAATGTAATTGAGCTTACTTTATAAGCATCTTTAATAAGTAAAGACTTAAAGCTTTTTAAATGTTCTGAGCCACATATAAAAATAATACTTTGAGCGGGATTATTCTTAAATTTATTTAGCCAATAACTTTCCCTAATGGGCCAAAATTTTTTTATATAGTCCATTCTTTTCTCATACTCTTCTGTACCCATAATTGCTGATTTGTTGCCAAATTTCTCTCGCAATTCTTTTTGCGTGGGGTAGCCTATTTCTTTTCTCACTTGTTCGTCCGGATCACAAAATATACATTGGAGATTTAACTCTTTAGCTATCCTTTGAGGAATAGTGCTTGCAATATTATTTGCAGCTAATACCTCCTCTGAGAATCCCTCACAAATTAGGTCTGCAGAATATTTCTTTATTATTTTGACTAACAAGCATTTAAGGGAATTATTCCTATCTAAACATTGTCTTTTATGATCTATACCTATCAAATTTATTTGTTTATGATTTTTCATTTTGCGCGGTAATAAAACCTACTTCGTATTCGAACTTACCTTCGAACCAATATCTTGGCTAATCTAAGCTCATTTTTGGGAAAATCGTCCGGACTGGGGTATCGAGGTCTTCGAATTAATATTTTGGCTAAAGAATCGCATTTTCAGGAAATTCGTATGGACTAGCTGGGGAGGCAGGATTCGAACCTGCGAATGGCGGCTCCAAAGGCCGCTGCCTTACCACTTGGCTACTCCCCAAAAGACGAATTACGAAGTACGAATTATAGTTTTAGTAGTTTTAATGAGGCCATTGATCATTTTACTAAGTTCAATGGTTTGGGTAGCTACAGGGTCAAAATCTTTATTGCTCAAATAGTTTATATCTCTGGCAATTAACAACTGATTTTGAACCTCGGTTAAGGATCCTAAAGCGCGGCAATAAAACTGCATCTTCTCTTTATAAGAAGGTCTACTAAATCCTTCAGCAATATTAGAAGTGAAAGAAACGGCTGCTCTCCTTAATTGGCTAGTTAAACCAAAGATTTCTTCTCTGGGAAATTTTTGGGTGACTTTGTAGATCATCAAGACTAATTTGTGTCCTTCTTTCCAAACTCGCAAATCGGTAAAAGATTTAATTTTATTTTGATCCATGAAAATTGTTTATCCGTGATTCGTAATTCGGAATTCGTGATTCGCTATTTCACAATCTCCCCTCCCAAAACCTCCAGTGCTTCTTTAGTTAAATTGTTATTCTGTTGCAATTCTACCTTTTCACATTGAATCTGCCATTTGCCACCTAAGATTTGGTCTAAAACCCCTTCCACTGTTTTTTTATTGCGGGCTTGAGAAACCATATCCTTATGGAAATCCCGCGGGAAACCCAAAACTAAAGAGCCATCGCGAAAAGCGACTGGCTGGCAGAGTTTCAAGAAAGCGCACAAAGAATAATTTAAAGGCTCCACCGCCTTTAACACCTCATTCCATTTACCTACCACCTGTTCTAAATTCATTGTCGGCTTTTGATATTCGGGTAAGGAAGGAAATGATGTTTTTTCTTCTTTTTCTTCCAGTTTCGGGCTTTGGATTTTTTCCCGCGCTTCCGCTACCTTACCCATTGCTTCACTATATTCTATAATGGCTAACTCCAAAGACAATTGAGGAATTAAAGCCGCATCCAAACTATTCTTCGCGGCCATAAAAAGCCTCACTAAATAGGCTAAACTTTTCAGAGAGAAATTTTGGGCGCGAGCAACTAATTCTTCTTTTTGGGCAGAAGAAAAAGAAAGCCCGGCGTGATCCAGCAAAGCGGGCTGAACCTTAGCCAACATCATTCTGCGGAGATAATCAACAAGCTCGTCCGTAAAATTAAATAAGTCTTGACCATTGGCGACAGTCTCATTTACTTTGCGAATAGCTTGCGCACTGTCGCAAGAAGCCAGCATATTCACGAAATCTGATATTAAAGACCAATCGACCGTGCCTAAAAAATCAGCCACTTTGCGGAGCTTGAGCTCTTTTTTGGGCCAAGAGAGAATCTGACCTAAAACACCTTCGGCATCCCGCTCCCCGCCGTCCGCTTTGATGGCGATCAATCTCAAAATCTCGGGGTTTAAAACGCGCTTCTCCTCCCTTAAAATCCGCGTTAAGCGGTGTTCAATTTCAGCGACGGTCAATTTTTTAAAATCAAATCTCTGACAGCGCGAGAGAATCGTCTCGGGCACTTCGTGCACCTCTGTCGTCGCTAAAATGAAAAGAGTATGCGGAGGCGGCTCTTCCAAGGTTTTCAAAAGAGCGTTAAAGGCTTCCCGCGTCAACATATGCGCTTCATCAATAATATAAACTTTAAAACTATCTCTTTGGGGCGCGAAACGCACATTCTCACGGAGAGCGCGAATTTCATTGATGCCGCGGTTGGAGGCGGCGTCAATCTCAACCAAATCCAATGACCTGCCAGAGGTAATCTCCTGACAACTCGCGCAACGGTTGCAGGGTTCCACCTTTCCGAGCCTGCGTTCGCGCGCGCTTTTTTTGTTCTGGCAATTAATCGCCTTAGCGAGAATGCGCGCCACGGTGGTCTTGCCAATGCCGCGAGGACCCGCGAAAATATAAGCATGGGCAATCTTGCCCAAGCTTAACTCATTCTTTAAAGTTTGGATAATGGCAGTCTGTCCTTCCATTTCAGAAAATTTTTGAGGTCTGTATTTACGATATAAAGTCATAAATTGGGAATGGGGAATTAAGAATTAGGAATCAGGAATAAGATTACGAATTACTTATATTTTTGCTTGCTTCTTTTTTATTAAACACAAAAAATTTATAGCCAATAAAATTCCAGATTAAAGAAACCGCGGTAGCCACAACCTTGACCGCGTTCGCCCATAATCCGACCGAGAGCCCGAAATGCGCGCTTACCACGGTAGTGCCCAAATAAACAATCGAACTGTTAATCCCCATTCCTATAATTGTCACAAAGATAAACTGGGCATATTGAAAAACTGCCCGCTCCTCTCCTTTATATTTGAAGGCCCACAGGCGATTCCAAAAGAAACTGTTCGTGGAAGCAATCGCGAAAGAGATCGCATTAAAAACGAAAACCGGCCAGCCGCGGTAAATACTAAAAACCCACATCTCTAAATTTAAAATCCCGAAGTCAATCGCCGTGTTTATAAAGCCGACAACCACAAAACGCAAGAATTGACCAATAATGGGATACTTTTGCAAAAGATTTTTATTTTCTGGACCCATAATTTTGTTTTATCTGATTAAAATTAAACAATTTTATTTTAACAAAAAAAAGAGAATCCAGCAATTAAAAAGATTCTTCGTTTCTGAAATTACGAAATAGGCAGAGACGCAAGATTTTGCGTCTCTACTACTCCTCATCTACCAATCCTTCCAAACCTTCCAGCTCGCTGTCCAAGTCATCCACAATCTGACCGGGAACGACTTCTTTCTCTACCTCGGCAGAAGGCACAGCATTCTCATTTCCCCTTTTTTCTACCATATCTTTCAAACTCGTTTTCTTGATAATATTCTCCACCGCGCCCCATTCGGATTCGCCTTGAGCGGGAATAACCAATGTTACCTCATCACCAGCTTCGCCTTTAAAATAAGTGACGCTCGCTAATAAAACTTTGTAGGATTTGTTTTCAACAATTACCTGATACTCCCCTTTATCATCCTGGGAAAGCACGCCTAACACCTTTTTACGCTCCACGGGCCCAATTTGTTTGTAAATAAAAGAACCGTCCTCGGTAATGGTAAGTTTAAGGGTATCACCCTGAATAATCTTGGATTTAGAGGCATAATTGGCAGGCACGGGGTATTCTGTGTCGTCCGGCGCGACCATACTCTGACCATTGAAAATTCCCTGAATAATCCGCGTTTTTCCCACAGAAGAGGCTAACTCTTGAGCCTTTTCTATAATTTGTTTTTTACTGATTTTTGGCTTGGAGCTTTCCACATCTCCCCCCAAAAATTCAGTCAGAACCTTTTTAGCCTGGGAAAGATTGGACTCCGCTTGCTCTAATATTTCACGAATTAAAGCGATTTTTTCTAAATCTGCCATTTTTTTGCAATTTCTCTTTTATTTTATTTTTGGAGAAATTACCTGTTAATTTTTAGTTTTTGTTTTTGCGACTTTTTGATAAAAATAATATAGCAAAAAAAAGGGGAAAGGTCAATGATTTGCATTTGACCCCACTAGAGAAACATGCCCCACACGAATTTCTAACGGGGTTGACCTTCCAGAAATAAAGTTTTATAATTAATTTAACAGCACGAAACTTGCCTGTACTTTTTGAAGTTAAGACGAATAATGTCCTCCTTCGTTCTAGCGAACTACGGAGGGCAAAAAAATGAAAACCAAAAAAATCAGAATCATTAAATCTTATAATCTAACTTGGTATGATCTGGAGGCGCCGGAAGAAAAAGAATATAAATTTTTGCGTGAGCGTTTTCAATTTCACCCCCTAGATATTCAGGACTGCATTTCACCGGTGCAACGCCCTAAGATGGAAGAATATAATCACTATATTTTTTTAATTGTCCGCATACCCTTCTACCAAAAGGAGGAGAGAGTGATTCGCGCTATGGAGATAGATATCTTTGTGGGGCAAAATTATCTCGTTACCGCGCATCAGGGCAAAAGCACTACCTTGAAAGACTTTGTCCGCGAATGCCACGATTATCGCACGATTCGGGAAAAATATTTTCAATTTGGACCTGGCTTCTTATTATATGAAATCTTAAACCGGATGTTTGACCGCTGCTATTCTCTCCTTGACGCCGTAGGTAGCGAAATTGACCGCGTGGAAAATAAAATGTTCAAAGGCCAGGAAGGAGAGATCGTGGAAATCATCGCGGGAATCAAGAGAAATGTAATCAATCTACGCAAAATCATGAAAGCGCACGGACCACTGATGAAAAGATTAATCAACAACGAAAAATTCTTTTTAAATTTAAACGGCGCCCGCTTTAACAACAAGGACATTCTTTTTGATAATCTTTCAGACAAGGTCCAAGACATCTGGGACATCCTTGACGGCCATACGGAAACGATTGCCGCTTTAGAGACTACGAATGAAAATCTGATTTCTCATCGTTTGAATGAAATCATGAAAACCCTCACGATTGTCTCATCTATCCTTTTACCAGCAGCGTTGGTGACACAAATCTTCGGCATGTCCTACGACAACGCGCCTCTTTTAACCAATCGGATCGGATTCATTATTGTTTTCCTTTTAATCTTCTTTTTACCGCTTACTCTCATTCTTTTTTTCAAAAAGAAAAAATGGTTGTAAAATTGATTGACTTACGTTATATTATAAAGGCAGCTTTTTAAAAAATAGCTGTCTTTATTAGTTATGTGCTGTTGGCAAAGAATACCGGAAAGGAGGGATAACTGATGCACCTTGCAAAAACTACGGCGGCACTCCATATGGGTTCCGAGCTAATCGGTAAAATATACAGAACCCAAGGAGGCTTAGCGCTAAGGATCGTGCGCGTGGTTCATCAATGGCCAATTTTCAAATGGGTCACAGCGGATATATTGACAGCAATGCGTATGGTAATTGCATTTACCAATGTCTTGCTGTTTATCCTAGGAATAAAATGGGGCTTAAAGAATTTTCTTCCTTTCTTGCTAAGCCTTACCATTATTGCCTATGGATCCGACCTCTTTGACGGACAAATGGCCCGCTTGGAAGTAGAAGAAGGGAAAAAGAAAAAAGATACAAATTTTGGTCCTTGGTTTGACAATATGGCGGACAAAGCCGTATGCATACCAAGTATGTTTTTCATAATGTGGTTGCGGAGAGTTTATCTTGCGCCGATTGCAATGCTAATCGTAGATATCACTTTGGGAATTTTTCGCTGGGTGATTGCTCGGAAATATAAAATCCAGCTTAGCGCTAATCATTATGGAAAATTCAAAACATGGTTGCAGGGTTTTAGTATCAATTTTGTTTTAGTAGACTACCTTATTCCGGGTATTGGACAGGTGGGATATTACATTTTGCTCTTTGGGGCTATCCCTGTAGGCATATTAAGCTTCCTAAAACATTATCAGAATGCATATCCTCAAATCAAGAGAGCGCAAAACGGGCTTTGAAATAAAAGGCCCTTTTTTTTATCAATTTAATGAGGTAAAATAGGAGAAGGAATGAAATTATTCTACCTTGAATTACGAAATTCATTTGTCTATTAGCAGGCTATTCTCCCTCCCCCTCCAACTCCCCCTCGGGCAGGGGGAGTGTAATCAAGCTTATCGCTAATAGACGATACATTTTAGAATAATTAGAAATTTACAAATTTATGCTTCAACTCTACAACACTCTAACCAAAAAAAAGGAAACATTTATACCTCTGCATCGCGGCAAAGCAACGATGTATACCTGCGGTCCGACGGTTTATAATTACGCCCACATTGGCAATTTTCGCGCCTATTTAACCGCGGACATTTTGCGCCGTTTTTTGGAATATTCAGGCTATGAAGTAAAACACGTAAAAAATATTACCGATGTGGGACACTTAACGTCTGATTCCGACACTGGCGAGGATAAAATTGAAGCAACCGCGAAAAAGAAAAAATTGGATCCTTATGAAATTTCGCGTTTTTACACGGAAAGATTTTTAGAGGATGAGGCACGGCTTAATATCCTCCCGGCGCACAAATATCCCCGCGCCACCGCGCATATTCAGGAAATGATTAAAGCAATCGCCAGTTTAATCAAAAATGGCTACGCCTATGAAAAAAATGGCAATGTATTTTTTGATATTGCGCGCTTTAAAGATTATGGTAAATTATCCGGCAACACTTTGGAAAAACTAAAACAAGGAGCGCGGATTGAACCCCATCCGGATAAAAAAAATCCTTTTGATTTTGCCCTCTGGAAAAAAGCGGAAAAGGACCATATTATGCGCTGGGAATCGCCTTGGAGCGCGGGGTATCCCGGGTGGCATATTGAATGTTCAGCAATGAGCATGGAATACCTTGGCGAAACATTAGATATTCACACGGGCGGAGAGGATAATATCTTTCCTCACCACGAAGATGAAATCGCCCAATCAGAAAGTTTAACAGGCAAGCCCTTTGTCCATTATTGGGCGCATACAAGCTGGCTCCTTGTGGACAACGAAAAAATGAGCAAATCGCGCGGTAACTTTTACACTTTGCGCGATCTTGTTAAACTTGGCTACTCGCCGATGGCTTTCCGGCTTTTGGTTTTGCAATCACACTACAAAAGCCATCTCAATTTCACCCATGGGGCAATTGACGCGGCGCAAGAAGGCTTACAAAAAATATACGATTTTACAGAAACTATGCTCTTATCCGGCGAACACGAAAAAGGCGGCGCTTCGCCTCAAACAATCCGAAAGTTGATAAAGGAATACGAAAAAAAATTCATAGAAGCGCTGAACGACGATTTGAATACGCCCCAAGCCGTAGCCGTATTGTTTGATTTTATACGAAAAATCAATAATCTCGCTCCTCTGCGCAAGCGCGAAGCAAAGCCGATTTACAAATTTATATTACATTTGGATCGGGTTTTGGGACTCAAGATAGACAAAGTGGGTCAAGAAAAGCAGGAAATTCCAGAAGAAATAAAAAAGATGGCAGAGGAAAGAGAAAAGGCGCGCGAGGCAAAAGATTTCGCGCAAGCGGATAACTTGCGAAGGGAAATTAAAAAGGCCGGATTCCTAATCCGCGATACAAAGAAAGGCGCAATTTTGACTAAAAAAAGAGGGCACTCTCTAAACAGTGCCCACGTAAGGAGCTAACAATTTTTTAACTTGAATCATTATTAGGACAGGGGTGGGTAGAAAAAAAACAACTGGACGCGGGGATTGCCCACGATCATATAATCTCTTTCTGATAAACAGTGGGGCATCATTAGGGTCACGCCCGGTTTTAAATAAAGGTCGGAACCAAATCCCCTTAAGTATCCGCTCCCAGAAGTCACGGCTATTCCATAGAAGAAGCCCTCTTTGCATATTTTAACCTCTGAATTAACCGTAAGGCGAGAAGCGCCAAAGAATTGCTGTGTACCATCTGGCAGGATGGCGCATTCGTTATTTCCGCCTTCCGCCCAGATGGTGCGGGGCTTCATAAACACTTCACTTTCAAACTTTTCCCTGTTGAGATAGCCAAAGTCAAGAGAACCTAGGGCTGTTTCCCAGTCCAATCCTAATAGCCCGTCGGCAGCACGAGGCAGACCAAGCATCTTCCACTCGGCGAAGATGCTCCAGTCCGTCGGTTCCTGCGGCTCAAGGACACAGCAACCCATCAAGGAATGTGGCACTCCCGCGGGAATATAGAAGATATCCCCCCCAATCTCTGGTTCATATATATACATATAGTTGCGCATCGCGTTTCCGTTTTGATCCTTATACCATCCCGTAATGTCACGGCGAGTGATCTGGCGGTCCCAGCCCACCCATACTTTGGCATCTCTCCTTATTGCTATAATAATCCAGGCTTCCGTCTTCCCAAAAGGAGAGTTTAAATGTTTTTGCGCAAATTTGCGATCCGGATGCCAGTGGACAGGGATATAGCTTGCTGTGTCAAAAATCTTTACTAAAATCCCCAGCGCCTGCCCCCATTTTAGTAAATGGTCGGGTCCTAACATTTCGGCTGGGAATTGCGCAATCAGCTCGGTTAAAAGGACGGTGCCGCCTTCAGGAAGCGCAACCCGCCCAATCCCTTCATTGGGCTCGTTCGTTCTTCCTGGCGTCATTGCCTTGTTTGTAGAAAGAAACCAGCCTTCGGGGCGGCGATCATCTTTAGGATGAGGTTCGCCAAAGAATTGCGCCCTTAACTTTCCACCCTGGTAACAATGTGGAAAAACACTGGGGACCAGAACCAACGGACGTTCTAATAAGCTTCCCATCTTTGACCTCCTTGAAAGAGAGTTATTGGTTTATAGCGTTGTGAAAAAGAGCCCTCTAGAATTTAAAATTTTAACACTGTCTTATAAAAATGTCTAATTTTTGGCAAAAACTTCCCAAACCCTTTATTTGTCTGGCTCCCCTGGCAGGGATCTCTGACTCCCCTTTTCGCCAAATCTGCAAGGAATTTGGCGCGGATGCGGTTTTTACCGAAATGATCTCCGCTGAAGGACTTAGCCGCGAGCAAAATAAAACTCTAGAACTTACTTATTTTTCTCAAAAAGAACGACCCATTATTTTGCAACTCTTTGGTAAAAATCCAGAGAGTTTTGGGCGCGCCGCGCAAGTGATTCAAAATTTATCGCCTAGGAAAAAACCAGATGGCGTTGATTTAAATCTAGGCTGTCCGGCGCGCAAGGTAAAAACTCACGGTTCGGGAATCGCTTTGATGCGCGATCCCGATCTTGTTAATAAAATTATCGCCGCAATCACCGCGAACACCGATCTGCCGCTCTCCATTAAAATCCGCGCGGGAATTAGGAAAGAAGGGATTAAAGCGGCGAGTTTCGCCTCAAAAATCAACTGGCAAAAACTAGCCGCCATTATTGTCCACGGCCGTTATCTAGAACAAGGATTTTCCGGACCCATTGATTATACGGAAATTAAAAAAATCAAAATGATTGTGGGCGATAAAACCGTGATTGGAAATGGAGGGATTAATGGCTTAAGAAGCGCCCAAATAATGTTTAAAAAAACAGATGTTGATGGCATAATGATTGGCAAGGGAGCTTTGGGGAGACCGTGGATTTTTGAAAAAATTAAAAAAGCCTTAAAAAGAAAGACTCCCCCCTTCCTCCCGGAGGTCAAGGGAGAAATAAATACTCCCCCTCTTGATAAAGAAGGGGAAAGAGAGAGGGTCTTCGCCCCTTTATTGCCAAACACAATAAAAACCGCCCTCAAGCACGCGAGATTGATGATTGAACTCAATGGCGAGGGAAAGGGAATACGGGAAATGCGGAAACACCTTTTGTGGTATTTCCGCGATTTTGAGGGCGCTAAAGGAATAAGAAAAAAACTTACTAAAATTGAAACATTTAGAGATTTGGAGGACACTCTCCTTTATCTTTCCAGCAATTAGCCGCAACAATCATACCGCAAAAGATTAAGGCTGAAAGAATGATGAGCAATTTTATTATAAGCATCCCCCACCTTTTTTTAAAAGATGGGGAACCCTCTTTCTTTAATAAACGCACCCTTTGAACCCCTTCTTTTTCTATGCTATACTAAAATGAATTAACAGGCAAAATCTAGAAGCCTATGGCCGGAACGCAAAATCAAAAAGAAATAGAAAAAATGCCGCCTCAAAATATTGAAGCCGAGAAATCGGTTTTAGGGGCGGTGATGCTTGATCAAGACGCAATCATAAAAATCGCGGACACGATTAATGCCCAGGATTTTTATGTGCAAAAAAACAAACAAATTTTTGAAGTAATGCTTGAGCTTTATGAAAAGAGAGAACCGATTGACATCTTAAGCCTGTCTAACTGCCTGGAAAACAAAGGCACATTAAAAGAGCTGGGGGGGTCAACGTATTTAACGAGCCTCGTGAATAGCGTGCCTAGCGCCGCGAATATTTTGCATTACGCGAAGATTGTTCGGGAAAAAGCGACCTTGCGCAGACTGATTCAAACTGGCCAAAAGATTGTGGAGTTAGGATATCTGGAAGAAGAGGATTTGGAAAAATTATTAGATAAAGCAGAGCAAGGATTATTTTCCGTTTCCCAGAAATACTTAAAACACAATTTCATCCCCATCCAGAGTATTTTAACCGAGGCCTTTGACCGCATTGATGAACTCCACAAACAGAAAGGCAAGCTCCGCGGCTTGCCGACAGGCTTTACAGATTTAGATAATCTCCTGGCAGGTCTGCAAAATTCCGACCTTATTGTCCTCGCCGCCAGACCTTCAATGGGGAAAACTTCTTTAGCCCTGGATATTGCCCGCCAAGTAGCCACGCAAACGAAAGTGCCGGTTGGCATCTTTAGTTTGGAAATGAGTAAAGAACAGCTTGTGGACCGTCTCCTTTGCGCCGAAGCGGGCGTGGACCTTTGGAAAATGCGTACCGGTAAAATTAAAGAGGATGAATTCCCATATATTGGCGAGGCAATGGGCGTTTTGGCGGAAACGCCGATCTTTTTAGATGATTCCGCAACCAGTAATATTATGGAAATCCGCACTAAAGCCCGCCGCCTGCAAATGGAGCATAAAGTGGGACTCTTAATTATTGATTATTTGCAGTTGATGGAGGGCCGCACAACTGACAATCGGGTGCAGGAAGTTTCAGAAATTTCCCGCAATTTAAAGGCAATTGCCAGAGAACTTAATATCCCCGTCCTTGCTTTGTCTCAGCTCTCGCGCGCCGTGGAATCGCGCTCACCGGCCATTCCTCAACTTTCTGATTTACGCGAATCGGGCAGTATTGAACAAGATGCCGATGTGGTAATATTTATCTATCGGGAAGTAATGTACAAGCGGGAAACCGAACGCGCTAATATTGCCGACATCTTTATTAAAAAACACCGCAATGGTCCTACTGGCCAACTGGAGCTTTATTTTAACGAAAATCAAGCTTCATTCAAAAATCTAGACAGGCAACACAGTGAACTAACTACCTAACTGTCATTTCATAAAGCAGCCTGCCATGGGCGGACTTCGTCACGCCGAAGGCGGACTCCTCGCGTAATGACATTTATTTACTAACTATGTTTGACTCTCTTAAAAATCTCAACCAATTAAGGCAACAAGCTAAAAAAATCAAAAAAGAATTAGGTAAAGAAATCTTGATCGGCACCGCGGAAGATGGCAAAATTCAAATCACGATGGACGGCAACCAAGAGGTGAAGGCTGTGCGCGTAGAACCGGATTTGCTTACTTCCGAAAACAAGGAAAAAATTGAAAAAGGCATCAAAGAAGCGATTACCCAATGCATTACCCAAATGCAAATGGCGATGGCAAGGAAGATGCAGAATGGAGGAATGTTTTAAGTTAAAAGTTAAAAGTGCAAAGTGAAAAGTTGAATTTAAAGTTTAAAGTTTCTTTTGTAAAAGCAGCTGCTCCGCAATAATTTTGTACTTTAAACCGCAATTTTGAACTTTGAATTTTTAACTTTGAACTAATTTTATGTCTCTTCTTCCCCAATCCATAAAAGATTTAATAGACGAATTTGCCAAGCTGCCCGGCATCGGTCCTAAGACCGCGGCTAGGCTTACTTTTTATTTATTAAAACAGCCGGATCAAGAACTGGAACGTTTTGGCGAAACCTTGCAAAATCTAAAGCAGAAAATCAACCTCTGCCCCACTTGCTTTACATTAGTTCAAAATAACTTCTGTCCTTTTTGCGATAATGTTAACCGCGATTCTGATCTAATCTGCATAGTGGAAGAACCTTTGGATATTATTGCCCTGGAAAAAACCAAAGAATACCGCGGGCTTTACCATGTCCTCCACGGCATCATTTCACCGATGGATGGAATCGGACCCGAACACCTAAAAATCCCCGAGCTAATCTCCCGCATTAAAAAAAATAAACCCAAGGAGATTATCATCGCGACCAATCCCTCTCTTGAGGGAGAGGCAACGGCGATGTATTTACAACGGATTTTAAAAGATTTCAAGATCAAGCTTACTCGCCTTGGACGGGGATTGCCCACAGGCGGCGAATTGGAATATGCGGATGAAATTACCCTAGTGAACGCTCTGCAAGGGCGGAGAGAAATAAAGCTGTAAAACAAAATATAGAGACGCAATTCATCATATCTCTATAACATATTGATTCTATTTTCTATAGAGACAGGTTTAAAATTTGTCTCTATAGTTTTTTTTATTTACCCCGTTAGATTCGGTTTAGAAATATATTTCTAAACGGGATTGGATCTAACCTGGTTTACACACAATCTCTTGCACTTGTAAAACTGTATACTGCGGACGAAAACCTTGCCTTTTGGTATATCGCTTTTTCGCTTTGAATTTCAAAATATGCACTTTTTTACCTTTCTTCGCTGGCTCCAAAACCTTGACGGAAACCAAAGCGCCAGAGACGCGCGGCTGACCGATCTTAATCCCTTTGTCATCTGCATATGCTAGAACATCATCTAAATTCACGATTTCTTCTTTTTGGACATCCATTTTATCCACTTCTAAAACATCACCCCGCGAAACCATATATTGTTTTCCCTGAACACGAATAATCGCAAACATAAAATAAGGTAAATAATAATACGTGTTGAGATTATAGCAAAAAAAGAAAAACTGGTCAAATAAAAATAATACGCGCTTCTCTAGAAAAGGTGCTATAAAGAAACATTACGCGCCTCCTTACGGCGGTACCGCAAAACCAAGGTTAAAGCCAGACTAACCATAACGACGATCATAATGATCAGCGCCAAAAGTTTTTCTTTAGCTTGTAGAAACAAACCCGAAACCCCAAAGGCAAAAGATAAAAAATATAGAAAGAGCACGGCTTGACGATGAGTAAAGCCAATGCCCAAAAGACGGAAATGCAGATGTTTTGCGTCGCCCTTAAATGGCGAACGGTGCTCAAAAAAGACACGGCGGCAAATCACCCACAATGCGTCTAAAATCGGAATCCCCATAATAAGGAGCGTGGTGGCGATTTTTCCTCCCGCTAAAATAGCAAGCACCGCAAGCATAAAACCAGCGAACGTACTCCCGCCTTCGCCTAAAAAAATCTTCGCTGGATGGAAATTCAGAACTAAAAACCCCAAGAATGCGCCGGCGCAAATCACGGATAATAAAGCCGTTTCTGGCTGGTGCACGGCTTGGCTTAAACTTAAAAAAAACAAAATGCCTGCTCCAATCGCTGTAACCCCCGAAGCCAAACCATCCAAACCATCCAGATATTTCGTAGTGTAGATCATGCCCAAAATCCAGAAAAAGGCAAACAAATCCGCAAACAAAGTAAGATAATAAGGAATACCCGCTAAAGTAAAAATATGGATTTTCACCTGATCAAAATAAAAAAGCCCACCCAAAGGATTAGTCGCGTATTTGATGCCAATGCCGGAAGCTACGATGGCGGCAGCGGCAAGGAGCGGCCAGATAAACTGCTTCCACGGTTTCAAATTATATTTGTCGTCTAAAATTCCTCCAATCATTAAAAATAAGCCGCCTATTAAGACGCCAATAATATTTTTCAGCCTAATCGTGCCTGTGGCTAAACTATGCGTAAAGAAAAGGTAAAATAGAACTACCAAAGCGAAAGCCGCATAAACCGCCAGACCGCCTAAAAGAGGAATCGGCGCCTTTTGAATCTTGCGTGGTAAAATTGGATAATCCAAAATCTTGAAATGCAAAGCCAACTTGCGTACTAAAAAAGTCAAAATCAAACATAGCAACGCTCCAATGAAAAAGGGAGGAATAAAACTGGCTAAATTATAATTGAAAGTTGACATTGAAAAAAATTAAAAATGAAAAGTGAAAAATGTAAAATTAAATTGAAAACAATTTTTTCATTTTAGATTGTGATTTTTAATTTTTCATTTTATATTTTACGTTTTCTACTACACTTCCTTAAACAGCGCGCTGGAATGGGCTTTTGCGTCTTTGATATTTTCGGCTTTATGCAGCCGCGGTTTAGGCGTTACTAAAAAGCCCATATATTTTTTTAAGGCAAGTCGCGTCTGGGCGTCAATCGCGGGCACGCTCCCAAAAAAGATGGTTACAACGGGCAGTAAAATCCACTGTAAAACCATATAAAAATACTCATAACGCCGATGCCGTTTGGGTCGCGGCGGCACTAAAACTGTGGAAATAATCGCGGAAACGAAAATCCCAACCATAGAAAGGGACATTAAAAGCCGCGTCAAATAGGGAAGATTGCGCGCTAACACTGTTTCCCGAAAATCATCGCCTCCCAGAAATATGGGCATCCAACCGACAACCATTAAAATAATCGCCGTTACCGCCCAAGAATATTTTCCCTCTAACTCCCTGTAAATAATGCGCGTCTTTTTGAAAAAAGGAATGCCGCGCGTTCTTATGGAACGAAAAATCACATAAGGCAAATTTTCCACGCCCCAACCCCAACGCCTCCGCTGTTTATATTGATTTACAATACTTTCCCAAAAAGATCTGCCCAAAACCGTATCCATAGAGACCGGCATATAAAGAGGAATCACGCGATAGTTCCCGCGATAATGGAAAAAGCATTGATAGAAAATGCGCGAGTCTTCCGAGACGATATTCGTCTGCCAAAAACCGATTTCCACCGCGGTTTGGAAGCTCATCGCGTGGGAAGAAAAAGTTCCCATTCGCTCTGGACGCTCCTGCTCCATCATATGCCAAAAGGTAGTGGAAGCGCTAGCCACGCGCGCGAGAGCCGGCGCATCCCAAAGGTTGTTATTAAAGAAAGGAACAGGTTGGTAGGAAGCGCGCGTCCGATTTGGTGTCGCAAGATAATGATAGGCAAGACAGGAAAAATATCTGGGGTGGACACAGGTATCGGCGTCAAAAACAGAAACGATCACATTGTCATAGGGGATACCCTCTCTATCAAGCCATTTTTGGACCTCGCGACCCGCCCAAGTCTCGTTAGAACCCTTGCCGGCAAGTTCGCCGATAATATCGCCAGGGTGCACCGTAACCATAAATTTATAAAACTTGCTGCCAAATTTTTCTTCTAGGGCACCTGCGTTTTTTAAACCGTTTTCACAATCCCTCTCTTCCACGCCGAGCACAACAATCATCTTCCCTGTAGGATAATCGGAATCCACTAGGGCTTTAAAAGTGGTTTCTAAAACCTCCAATTCTTCTTTATAAGTAGGCAGGATAATCAAATGATAAAGCTCGCTCCATTTTTTATCACCCTGAAAGCTCTGGCATTTTGAGAACCAATCCGTTTTCAGATAGCGCTTCATGCGAAAATAAGAAGCAACCTGGTGGATGCAAAGATAAGAAACGCGCAAGAGCCAGTGCAAATCAAAGGCAATAATAAAAATCGCCACGGAGACAGGCTCAATAAATGAGAATATAATACAAGAAAGAAGCGTGCCCCAAGCCAAAGCCGCAGGAAGAATTTCTAAACTGCGATAAAGAATCCGATCAGAGGGGCTATCTAAACTTGTGTAGTGAGCGATACCTTTAGGGTCCATAAAAAAAATGTAAAATTAAAAATGAAAAATGTAAAATAACATTTGAGATTTTACATTTTTACTGGTTAATATAAATAAGACTTACTGCTCCGATTAAAACAAAAATTTGCACCGTGAACGCGGTTAAAAGTAAAATATAATTTACAAGACGATCTTTCAAATAAAACCAAAAACCGAGGACAAAATTCATTAAGATAATGAAGAGCCCGATTAAAGGAAGGGTAAAAACACGGTGATAAGAACCGATTAAATCAATGCCAAAATAGATATTATAATGAAGAGGAATGGGATATTCCGAGGGTTTGATAAAATAAGCCAAAAAAATCCAACTTAAAATGTTAAAAAATAAGCTCCCCAAAAAAAATCCTAAATTAGTTTTATTGCGCCAAAACTGGGCGCGAAAAAAGCTCCGGACATAAGCCCAGAAATGGCGAAAAATATTCGGTTTTTCTTGATTCTGAACTTCTTGCATCTTGCTATAACTATATCTAAAAAAGCCTTAAAAGTAAACCCCGTTAGAGAATTTTGTCGTCCTTCGGTTCTTTGAGCTGAGCTCAAAATTATATCCCTACTGTTCATAAATTAGATTGCTAAAATGTGGAATATTTTCTATAATAAATACGAAGTGACATCAGTAAACCCCATTAGGGAACGAAGCTTTCTAGCAGGGTAAATAAAAATGCACACAAAAAGCAAAATCACAGTAGTTTTATTTTTACTGATTTTGATTCTCGCCGGCGTCTTCCGTTTTTGGCAAATCAGGGATCTTCCTGGCGGACTCTACTCGGATGAAGGCGCGAATGGCTTGGATGTTTTGGATATCTTATCCGGCAAGAACCGCGATGTCTTTTATGAGCGCAACTATGGTCGGGAGGGATTATTCTTCTACCTGCTCGCTCTCTCGGTTAAAATTTTTGGCATTGGTGTCTGGCAAATGAAAATCGTCTCGGGGATTTTAGGAATCCTCACGATTATCGGCCTTTATCTCTTGACCAAAACACTTTTTAACCGCACGATCGCCCTTTTAGCCTCTCTATTTGCCGCAGTGTCTATTCCTTATACTTTCTTGAGCCGCGTGGCTTTCCGCGCCAATATGCTGCCTTTTGTCTCGGTTTTTCTTTTTTATTTCTGCGTGAAGACCCTCAAAGATAAAAAGGATAAATACTTTTATTCTTTTTTAGCCGGCATCTTCTTAGCCTTAGGATTTTATACTTATATTTCTTTCCGCATTATCCCCTTCTGCATCATCGCTCTTATTATCCTATTTGAAATTATTTGCCGCCGCACTGGCAACCCGAAAGGATTTATTGTCCCTCACCGAAAACAAATTTTCACTGCTCTTATTGCTTTTCTGATTGCCATCGCGCCTCTTGCTTTCTATTTCTACCAACACCCCTCTTCTTTTTTTGGCCGCGCCAATGATGTTTCTATTTTGAATCCCAATCTAGCGCATGGCCCTTTTTATTATCTCCTCCGTAATGTTGGTCTCACCGCAATTATGTTTAATGTCTATGGCGATGCCAATTGGCGCCATAATCTTTCGGAAGCGCCATTTTTTGACCCTGTGACTGGCGTTCTTTTCTTAGTCGGCTTGATCATCGCGGCGACTATATTTTTAAAAACAGGTTTAAAAGTTTTAAAGCATAAAGACATCGCTTTGCGCGAAACCTTTGCCGGCTATCTTCTTATTTTTGGCTGGCTTTTCAGCCTCCTTGTTCCGATGATAGCAACAGAAGAAGCAATTCCGCATTTCTTGCGCAGTATTGGCATTATCCCTGTCGTGTTTATTTTTCCCGCTTTGGGTCTGCGCGCCCTTTTCTTACGCATCCGCTACCGACCAGTGATGCTCGGTTTCCTGCTTCTTCTTTTAGTTGTCTTTGTGGTTAATTATAATCTCTGGCTATATTTTCAAGTAGCTAAAAACTCTTACGGATATTATACCTCCTATTATGGCGATTTAACTTTGGTCAGTAACTATATCAATGAAATTAACACGGGTAATACTAAATCCTCTCTCACTACTAGCGCTAATACTTTTCTAGTGCTTGATGATAAGGCTGACCGCACTGTCAGCTTCTTAACTGCGCCCGCGAATCCTTATACTTTAATACCAATCAACGCAGAGATAAAAACGACCTATCCCGAAAGCGCGAAAATTATCTTCCCCTCTTTAAGTTTTAATCGCTTGGCTTCCTTCCAGAATATTTTCCCGGAAGCGAGATTAGTCTACGAAGAATACAATCGGTTTGGGGAAAAGGCGTTTGAAGTATATACCCTGCAATAATTTTTTTACTATTTATCAAAATTTAATAATTTTCCCTGCGAAAAATTTTCAATTTTCAATTTCTAATTTTTATTAAATTTTTAATCTTAAAATTTTTAAACATTTAAAATTGATTTATTGAAAATTTAATAAAAATTGAAAATTAGAAATTAAAAATTACTTATGAAATGGCTCACTAAATTTGCTCCTCCTCTTCTGATCACTATAATAGTTTTGGTTTCCTTTTTTTCGGTCCAAAAAGATTCCGCGATTATGGATGAGGTCGCCCATATCCCTGCTGGCTATTCCTACCTGAAATTTGGAGACTACCGCTTAAATCCCGAGCATCCCCCTTTAGCGAAAATGCTGTCCGCTCTTCCTCTCCTTTTCTTGCACCTCCAATTCCCCTTAAACCATCCCACTTGGACAACCGACGTGAATGGTCAATGGGAAGCGGGATATCAGTTTTTATACCACCTTGGCAATGACGCGGATCAAATACTCTTTTGGTCGCGCCTGCCGATTATCGCTCTTTTAATCTTGCTGGGGATCTATGTCTGGAAATGGGCAAAAGAGCTCCTGGGGGCAAAATGGGCGCTGGCGGTTCTGTTTTTGTATGCTTTCTCTCCCACGATTATTGCCCATAGCCACTATGTGACCACTGATTTAGCCGCAACATGTTTTATCTTTATCGCCTTTTATTATTTTGTTCATTATTTAAAAAAACCGAGCCTTAAGAATACTCTTTTGGCTGGTCTTGCTCTGGGCTTAGCCGAGGTCGCTAAATTTTCGGCGGTTCTTCTTTTCCCGTGTTTTGTTCTCCTTGCCCTTATTCCCCTCCTTTTAAACAGGTCTCCCCAAACTTCTTGGCTCAAGCAAACAAAAAACCATATCGGCAAATTTATCCTCATTTGTTTGATCGCGCTCGGAGTAATCCTTATTGTCTATCAACCCGCGGTCTGGGCTTTCAATTTAGAAAAACAACAAGAATTAATCCGCGGTTCTATCGGACCGGAAAAAATTGAAAATATTGTGCTCGCTATAAGTAAAATCCCAGGAGCGCAAGGTTTTGCCCAATATATCTTGGGCGTTGTGATGGTCTTTGCCCGCGTGGGAGGCGGCAACACCAATTACTTCTTGGGTCAGGTTTCTAATCAAGGGTGGTGGTATTATTTCCCAACCTGTTTTTTTCTAAAAGAAACAATTTCGGTCTTAATCTTAACAGGATTAGCTTTGCTTTTTGTGATTCGCAAATTTGTCATCAATCTCGTAAAAGACCGTCCGCGCAAATGGCTTCCTTGGTTTAGGGAATACGCGCTTTGTCATCTGGCGGAAATCTCAATGGTAGTTTTTATCATTGTTTATGGGGTAGTCAGCATGAGAGGCAAACTGAACTTAGGCGTCCGCCACATTATGGTCCTTTTCCCCTTTATCTATATTTTAATCATTAAAGAATTCAAACGGCGTATAGCAGAAACTGCCTATAAAAAACTTTTCACAGGAATATTGATTGTTCTCCTTGTTTGGGTTGGCGTGGAAGTCACGATAAATTATCCTTCGTACCTTGCTTATTATAACGAGCTTGGTGGCGGTCCGAAGAATGGCTATAAATTGATCACAGATTCCAATCTGGACTGGGGGCAGGATTTAAGACGTATGGCGGAATGGGTGAACGCCAATCCTGAAATCTCAAAAATTAAAGTAGATTATTTTGGCGGCGGAGTGCCCTCTTATTATCTTGGCGATAAATATCAAGAATGGCATTCGCAAAATGGACCAACAACGGGTTGGATTGCTGTCAGCGCAAATTATTTTTCTGAAAGTATTTATCGCAAAGATTCCACCTTTGCCACCTCTTACTATTATCTAGAATTAAAAAAGCCCGAAAAAATCTTCGGGCATTCCATATTTGTGTATTATATACCGGAGGAATAAATTTCTAATTTTCAATTTCTAATTTCTATTAAATTTTTAATTTTAAAATTTTCAAACACCATTAGAAATGAAAAATTTCTAGACGGGATAAACCTTTTAAAAATTAATTCATTAGAAATTTAATAAAAATTGAAAATTAGAAATTGAAAATTACTTATAATACACCAATCCCTGCACCCTTAAATCAATATAGTATTTAATTTCTTTATTATTTTTCCCAATATCCTCTTTGAAAACTAAGGTTAAAGCTTCAAGTTGGTTTTGCAAGCTCTGTCTAGTGTCAAAAAATATTTGATAACCTTTGTCCGTTTTTATATACAAGTCGCGGGAATCAGAAATCGGCACAATGAATTCTTGGATTTTCAAATCCGTCTTTAGAGATAACAAATCCCGCACTTGAAAAAGGAAACTTAAAAAAGAGGGGTCTAAAATCTGCTCGCGCGGTTCTACTTTTTTAAAAGACTGATCATAAAGAACGGGTAATCCCTTTTCCCATACCGTTTCCTCGGGAATTTCCTCGCCGATTATTCCTTCCGCATCTAAAAAGTGATAAAGAATAGTGGGATTTTCGGGATAGGAGGTTGGAGTCAAGATGGCTTGTGACTCTTTATCTTTAACTTCCCCGATTTCCTCCCTACTCGTAGAATCACTGGCAAAAGCTTCAGGGGGTAAAAATAAATCCTGCGGCGCGCCATTTGCCCAAATCGCTTTCGGCTCCCTCTCGGTAATGATAATTTTTAAAACATCGGGGAATTCTTTTTTAATGTCTATTTTCTCAATCTGGGCAAAATGGGCATAGATTACGCTGCTTAAATGCTTTTTACCCGCAATAATCAAATTTTCTTTGGGAAAAATAAAGGCGCGTCCCTTTAAATTCTCGCGCGCCAAATTTTCCACATCTTCACCCTTGACATTAACATTGCCTACCACTACAATCTCCTTGATTTGCCAGAACGGAAAAAAGAATAAAAAATAAACAAGCGAACCTAACGCAAGCAAAAAAAGGAAAAAGGCAATTTTCCGCTGCAAATGTCCCGAAGCCTCGCGGACGCGAAAACGAGGAGTCGCGAGATAAATCCTCGGGCTCGCTAAGGTCCGCTTTTTCCTAAAAAACCCGCGTTTCCACTCCACTTTCCTTTTGCGGGATTTTTGTTTATACGGGTTTAAGTATAATTTTTTGCGGCTGGGTTTATGAGAAAACACTTGACAAAATACTAATGTTTATTATATAATATTAACTCGCTCTTTGATGGTACATTCTATATCTATATTTAGTTGTGCTTTGAATAGTTACAAAAAATTCTAATAATAAGGAGAGATGTTATGTCTTTTAATAGCGATATATATGATAGTTTTAGGGATATAACAACACCATATCAAGAGAAAAAAGTCGTAGCAGAAAAATTAGAAGGGATTATGCAAGAAATAGGAGAAATCTCTGCTAATTTGGTGCAACTCAACTCTGTGGAATTGTTAAAAGAGATTCTTTCCTTCCTTAAGCAAGATAGGCGAGGAGAAGCAGAGGAAGCCATTGGAAAAGCATGGCCAACTCTGGAACGTGAGTATTATAGTCTCGCGGAAGGATCCTCTTCCATCCCTCCTGAAAAGAAAAAAAAATTCTGGAAAATAGCCTCTTTAATAGAAGAGGCTGAGGACGATTTTATAGCCCAAGGATTAGATACTAACGTGTCTTTTTCTTTGGGCGGGGATAGCCATATAAGAACCATTAAACAGGACATGTGGCTCCCTCCAGACAAAAGAACCTATACGGTTCTTTTGCAAGAATTAATGCAAGCTGTATCTCTTCCGCAACCCTAAAAGTTGCGGATTTTTTTATAAGAATTGAAATATGATTTTTCACGATGCGATTTCCCAAACACTTGCTCTGTGATTAATCTTCTGCTTTAATATAAACAGGTTTGTTCCTAAATGCACCCTTAATGCACCTTGAATATCTTCAGGAGGTGAAAAATGGCGGAAGGTTTAAATATAAAACTAAGCCCTGTCCAAAGCTTAACAGCAAGAATAATCGCTGGAAAAGAAAATATGACAGGAGAAGAAATAATAACTGTCGCCCTAAACCTATATGAAACCGTACAGGGTGAGCTAGACTCATCACCTGACCGAGTAACCTTAGCGTTGGTGAAAAACGATGGAGAAATTTACAAGGAAATAATTCTCCCTAACCATATTCCTATACTACCCGCCCACACCGATATAATTTCAATATAAAAACCATCATCTTAAGGGAGGTTTAACAATGTCAGAGTTGAGTATCACATTTAGTAAGAACTGGAGTGCCGAGATAACAAGAATGGCTGAAAAAAGGGGAATAGAACCAAAAAACTTGATTTTAGACGCGCTGACTGTATTATCAGCCTTAGAAGAAGAACTAGCTTCTGGAGAGGGAAAACAAGGTTTAGCTTTAGTAAGCCCCCGTTTCCGAATCAGAAAAGAAATAGTGCTTCCCCGTTATTCCTCTAAACTATTAACAAAGAATGCGCTCACAATAGAGCCCACACTCGCCGTAGACTAAAAGCTACGGTTTTTTTATTCTACTAGACCCTTCTCCGCCTCCCGCTTCCCAAGGGGAGAGGAGTTATTATCCCCTCCTTTCCAAGGAGGGGCTAGGGGAGGTTCTGAGTCAGAACCCCACCCATCCTCCCCTTGGAAAGGGGAGGTGGGGGGAGAAAGGAAGGGGTCTTTCTACCTCTTAATCTCTTTGAACCCACAATACTTCTGCAAAATCTTGGGCACTTCAATGGAACCGTCTTTGCGCTGGTAATTTTCCATAATCGCAATTAAAACCCTACCAATCGCAATAGCAGTAGAGTTGATAGTATGGACAAATTTTTTATTCCCTTTCTCGTCTTTATATTTGATATTCAGACGGCGCGCTTGGAAATCCGTGTCGTGACTCGCCGAAACTACCTCGCGATAACAACTCTCTGACGGCAGCCAAGCTTCTAAGTCAATTTTTTTAGCATTAGGCGCGCCCAGATCGCCGGTTGCGATATTCACGGCTTGATAATGAATTCCCAAGCCCTGCCAAATTTCTTCCACGATTTTAACAATCATTTCGTAAACTTGCCACGAATCTTCTTGCGTAGCGAACGCGAACATTTCCAGTTTATCAAATTGATGCCCCCGCAAAATTCCTTTTAAATCCTTACCATAAGCGCCAGCCTCCCGCCGAAAGCAAGACGAAAAACCCATATAAAGTTTTGGTTTCCCGGGGGCTAGCCCCAAAATCTCGTCCATATGGTACGCTGCAAGCACAACCTCGGCAGTGCCAATTAAATATAATTTTTCTTTTTCATCACCCGTGAGCTCATAAATCTCATTTTTATCCGCGGGGAAGAAGCCTGTGCCATACATCGCGGCTTCGCGCACGAGCATAGGCGGCAGGATCGGAGTAAAACCTTTTTTAATTAAAATATCTAAGACATATTGTATAAGAGCAAATTCCAGGCTCACAAGCTCGTTTTTTAGATACCAAAAACGGGCGCCTGAAACCTGCGCGCCTTTTTTAATATCTATTAAATCCAAAGCCTCTCCCAATTCATAATGGGATTTGGGTTTAAAATCAAATTTTGATGGCTCTCCCCATTGATGATCCACCGCGTTGCCAGAAGCATCCGACGCCACTGACACAGAATGATCCGAAAGATTGGGAAATTGATCTAATAAAATTTTGATCTCCGCTTCTTTCTTCTCCAATTCCTCCCTTAAAACCTGCAATTGCTCCTTGTTCTTTTTCATTCCCATAATCATCTTGGCTTTTTCCTCCTCGCCCTGCGTCTGCACAACCTTTGCTGAAAATTCGTTCTTGACTTGTTCCAACTCATTTTTCTTTTGAATTAATGCCCGCCGTTTTTTATCCCAATCTAAAAATTCATCCACTTTTCCTGATGGCATTGCCTTTAAATGGCGATTTTTTAATTCTTGGCGCCAGAGGTCTGGCTGTTCGCGCAATAATTTTATGTCAATCATAATTTTATCTTTATAACGTGAATATTAAAGTCCTAAATTTTGAGATATATCTTGCATCGCCCGGAGGCCGATTTTCACAAACTCTTCTAAAGATAAACCAAAGGATTCACAAGAAGTAATTACTTCTCGCCGCGCGCCTTGGGCGAAGGATTTTTCTTTAAATCTCTTTAAGATAGACTGCATTGATAAATCAGATAATTTTTTTGATGGCAAAACCAAGGTGGCAGCCACAATCAAACCAGTCAAAGGATCCACAGCGTAAATCGCTTTTTCCATCAAGGTTTTGCGAGGCGCGCCGCATTGATCATTATGCGCCTTAATGCCAACCAAAATTACGGGATGCACTCCTTCCTGCTCTAAAATCCCTACGGTGGTCGGACCGTGTTTTTCCGGCGCTTCGCGATAATCAAACATTTCCATATCTAAGTCGTGCAGAAGACCAGTAAGCCCCCAGACTTCCTTATTCTTTTGAAAATGCTTGGCAAGAGCAGCCATTATCGCTTCCGTTGCCAACATATGTTTGCGCGAATTTTCATTCTTCACATATTGGCAAACCAAATCCCAAGCTTTGGCGCGCGTAATCCCTAGGTTCTCTGCCTCTTCGTTTTGAGCGGGCGCTTTTGTCGCTGGACAGACCTTTTGCGTATTTAATGGTTTCATTAAAGGAAAAAATACTGCCTCACGGATGCTCGGAGCGTTGGTTAAAAACATTACCAGACGATCAATACCCATGCCCCAACCCGCGATCGGCGGCATTCCGTATTCCATTGCCCGCACATAATCTTCATCCATCATATGCGCCTCCGCGTCTCCCGCTTCCCGCATTTCAACCTGTTCTTCAAAACGCCTACGCTGCTCCAGAGGGTCAACTAACTCAGAATAAGCATTGACTAATTCCTGCCCTAAAACCACTAACTGAAAACGATCCACAATCTTTGGATTCTGGTCATTCCTGCGCGCCAAGGGCGATAATTCAATGGGATGACCAGTTAGAAAAAGGGGACCTTTAATTTTCGGCCGCGAAACCTTTTTGTATAATTGATCTACTAAACCCCCAAAGCCTAATTTGCCAAAGCCTTCAATTTCAATTTTTTTCTTCCGCATTTCCTTTCTAAGTTTCTCCGCGGTATCAGCCTTGTTAATATCAATACCGCAATCTTCCAAAATCAAGCTTCCAAAATTTTTTCTCTGCCAAGGAGGAGTAAAATCTATTTTCTGACCTTGATAGTCAATCTGCAAGCTCCCAAAAACGCGGTTTAAGAGATAAACCAACATTTCTTCAGTTTGCGCCATTAAAAATTCATAATTTTTGTAAGCCCAATAAAATTCCAGCATCGTAAAATCTTGAAGATGGGCGGTGTCCATTCCTTCATTGCGAAAAACCCGCGCCATCTCAAAAACCTTTTCCAAACCGCCTACAATTAAGCGCTTCAAATATGTTTCCGGCGCAATCCTTAAATACAAGGGAATTTGCAGGGCTTCGTGCTCTGTAATGAAAGGACGCGCGAGCGCGCCCGAAGCCTTGGTTTGAAGCACTGGCGTCTCCACCTCCAAAAAACCCCTCTCCGTCAGAAAATCACGCAGGGCATCGCAGATCTCCGCGCGCTTTTTGAAACGCTCACGCACTTCCGGATGAACAAGCAGATCCAAATAACGTTCCCGAAATCTAATCTCTTGATTAGAGAGACCTTTCCATTTTTCCGGCAAAGGACGGATGGATTTAGCGAGAATTTTATAATCGGAAACGAGGAGGGTTCTTTCCCCTTTCCGAGTGACAAATACGGTTCCTTGGAGTTCAATAAAGTCGCCAATGTCAAAATTTTTAAAAAATTTGTATTTCTCCGGACCTGAAATGTCTTTTTTGAGATAAGCTTGGATTCTGCCGCTTTCATCATCAATATGGATGAAGGTAGAGCCGCCGTGTTCGCGAATGTTGCGTATGCGCCCCGCGACCACAATCTCGCCTTTTTCTTTTTCTATGGCTTCAAAATCATCCAATATTTTTTTGACTGTATGCGTCCGACGCGAAGAATCAGGGTAAGGATTGATTTCGGCTTTTAAAATTTTATTCAATTTTTCTTTGCGATTTTGGATTAAATCTTTAAGCATATATTTTATTATACCTTGAGTTACGAAATTCATTTTGTTATTGTGGGAGATTTTTCCTCCTCTTGACCTGCGGGAGACAGGGAGGGGTCTAATAAATGACTATTCTCCCTCCCCCTCCGCCTCCCCCTCGGGCAGGGGGAGTGTAATCAAGCTCCTCGTTAATAGATGACATATTCCGCAATTCAAGGTCTTTAATATATTATACCAAAAACCGTAAATTTTACCAAACAAAAACAGAGACGCAAAATTTCACGTCTCTACGCATAAAATATTTATCATCCCTCTCCTTAAGATATTTCCAAAATTTTGTATTCTATCTTACCACCCGGGGTCTCCACCTCTACTGTATCTCCTTTTTTCTTACCAAGAAGCGCCTGACCAATCGGGCTTTCATTAGAAATCTTCCCCAATGGAGGGTCAGCCTCGTTGGAGCCGACAATAGTAAATTCCTTCTCGCTGGCATTATTTTTCACCTTCACACTGTTTCCCACTGCCACAATATTATGCTGACCATTTTTATCAATAATAACCGCATTTTTAATCGTATTTTCAATCTCTATGATCTTTCCTTCATTAAAAGCCTGTTCATCCTTTGCGTCTTGGTATTCCGCGTTTTCAGAAAGATCGCCCAGTTCCTTGGCTACTTTAATCCGATTGGCAATTTCTCTTCTCTTGACTGTCTTGATAAACTCCAATTTTTCTTTTAATTTTTTAAGCCCTTCGGCAGTAATATATTTCTTTGTCATATTTTGTAAGTTTTTTAAAATGCGCTTACGCACTATATAAGCACATTTCTAGAGTTTTCTATTTAATTTAATATCACCATCATAATCCAAGGAAAAGGTGATGTCAAGAGGATAAATCAAATGCAAACTTTAAAAATCAAGATGCCTGCCTAAGCTGTTACTTAAGCTAACGGGGATTTTTAAACTTTGCATTATTTACCAGTTCCACCAGATTCATAAGGAGCATCATCACGGTCATTGGTCCGACGCCGCCCGGCACAGGCGCCAGAAAAGAAGCTTTTTTCTTCACGCTCGCCGCTTCCACATCCCCTTGGATTTTTCCCGCCCTCCAGCTCGTACCGGCATCAATTACGACGGCTCCTTTCTTGATCATCGTCCTGCGAATTAAATTGGGTTTACCCACACCCGAAATAATGATATCAGCTTTTTTAACTTGAGCGGCTAGAGCTTTTGTATTTTGATCGTAAACCTTTACGCTTGCGCCTAGTTTTTGCATTAAACGCGCCGTTGGCTCGCCCACTAATTTCCCCGCTCCCACTACCGCTACTTTCCGACCCTTCACTCCAATCTTATATTCCGCAAGAAGCGCGGCAATTCCTAAAGCCACAGGCGAGACGACAGCGCGATTTTTAAAACCCTCTACGTCCATCTTCTTGGGTATACATTTCAAGACTTGATCTCTATCAATACCTTGAGGCAGGGGCAATTGTACCACTACGCCGTGAGGTTTTTTTTCTTTAATCGCTAAACGCAATATTTGGCAAATCTTTGGAGCGGGAGAAGAGGGAGGCAAAGTGACTAAGGAAAAGCTGACCCCCAAGGAATGGCAAATTTCCTTTTTCTTGCGCACAAAAATTCGGGAGGCTCGATCCTGTCCGACCATCAAAACTAAAAGGCGAGGCTTTATAGATAGGCCCTTTATCTCCTTCTGAAGATAATGAAAAAAATTTCGGGCTAGTTTTTTACCATCTAAAATCTGGAACATAATATTGGTAATCAGTAATTAGTAATTAGTAATTGGTAATCGGGAGTCCTATAAATTACAAAATTTTTGAAAAGGAGTGAGCAAGAAAATTAGAGACAAATACTTAATTCCTGCTTCCTGATTTGTTCTTCCTACTGCCTATTGAAATACCACTCTAACACATTTTTTGCGATAGGCACGGCTGCTGCTTCACCGCCACCGCCGCCTTCAATTAAAATAGTAAGTGCAATTTTAGGGTGGTCGTAAGGCGCAAAACCAGTAAACCAAGCATGGGTAGGCTGTCCGCTGCCCGCAAATTGCGCGGTGCCTGTTTTTCCCGCCACCGCCACGGGAAGGCTATTAAGCAAACGGGCGGAACCTTCGGTCACGGTTTGGCGCATACCTTGCCGCACCACCTCTAAACTTTTGCTACTAATAAAATCTTTTCGGATAATCTCGGGGGAGATTTCTGTTTCTTTTTTTTCTATCTCATCAATCATCTTGTAGCCAATCTTTGGCTTGTAAAGAATCCCGCCATTCGCAATAGTAGCAATATAATTAGTAAGCTGCAAGGGACTCACTAAAATATCCCCTTGGCCAATACTCGCGTGATAAGTGTCTCCGATGTACCATTGTTCCCCTTTGACTTTTTCTTTCCATGCCGCATCAGGCACGAGGCCCGCTGCTTCTCCCGGTAAATCCACGCCGAGAGGGGCATTAAAACCAAACTTACTTGCCCAGGCTTTTATTCTATCTATTCCTAAACCCTCAATTCCAATGTCTTCATTTCCTCCGCCTACCATATAAAAAAACACATTGCAGGACTCGGCAATCGCGCGTCTGACATCCACCGCGCCGTGGGCTTTCCAGTCCGGAAAATTCCAAACCGTCCCTCCCCAACCTTGGTAAATGAGATTCCCCGGGCAATTCACTACTTCCGACGGGGTAATAATTTTTTCCTCTAAAGCGGCGGCGGCGATGAGAGGTTTGATAATGGAACCCGGGGGATATTCTCCGGAAATCGCTCGATTAAACAAAGGCTCGCTAGGATCACGATTCAACTCGTTCAATTTCTCTTCTGAAATCCCTTGGGTAAAAAGGTTATTATCATAAAAAGGGAAATTAACCAGCGCTAGAATGTGGCCATTCTCCGGATCCATAGCCACAACGGCTGCTCTTTCTGTTTTTGTTTGAGAAAGCATTGCCTTAACTTCCTCGGCAATCTTTTTTTCCAATTCTAGGTCCAAAGAGAGCTGCAAACTGCGACCCGCCTCGGGACTTTCTTGCCCGATGATCTTGGCAATTTGCCCGCGCGAATTTACCTCCGCAATCTTGCGACCATTTTTACCTTTTAAGACTTGTTCGTAGGAATATTCCACACCTTGTTTGCCAATATAATCGGTTAAAAAATAGCCCTGCTCTTTGTTCGCGGCGTACTCTTCCGGCGAAATCCTGCCGGTATAACCTATAATATGGGAAATAAGTTCCCCGCCAAGATATTCCCGCACAGGAGAACTAAGAAGACTAATCCCGGGCAGAGAAGATAATTTTGCGTCCAGAATTAACGCCTGGTCGCGCCCTAAATTACGCACCAAGATTTCCGGTTCATAAGAATGAGGATCCGCCTCCTGAAAAGCGGTCTCAATCTCTGTCGCGTCTTTCCCTAAAATCTGGGCTAAATTTTCAATAAAACTTTTTCTCTCGGGAGGAGGAGGCAAATCCGCAGGAATGAACACAACCTCGAAATTGGGAATGTTGCGCACCAATAAGTTACCCTTCTGATCATAAATAACGCCCCGAGGAGCCGCCAGGCTTAAAGTGCGAATCCGATTACTTTCCGCTTCCCTGGTGTAAGACTCCCCAGCTAAAATCTGCAGGGAAAAAATACGCCAACCCAAGATCAAAAAACAAATAATCACTACCAATCTGAAAAGACTCAAGCGCCCTAAGCGGAAACGCAGATCCGCCGGCCTTAAATCATCCTCTTGCGCAAAACCTTCCTGTCCCTCCCAATCCTTCTCCGCTAAAAACTTTTCGGAAATCTTAAATTCGGATTTTGAAAAATTAAAAAAATGCATTAATGGTTCGGCACAGCTCCTTAAGCTTTGCCCTGTAATCCGCCTAAGGCGGACAGGGCTTTGCCGAAGGATTAAAGTATAAGTCCGCCCAGCCGTATGGCGTGCGCGGCCTGCCTGCCTCCTTTTTTTATTTAATTTGTTCTTCTGTCTTTAATAATACAGAATAACAATATCTTAATATCCTGTAGCTCAATATTGTCACCGCTAAATTATAAAATATTGTGGGCAAAACCAGATATTTTAAATCATAAAATAAATCTATTTGAAGATCGCTTAAGCGCATCCAGCTAAAAAGTTTTACCAAAATAATCAGGGCTAAATTGTAAATCATACTGCCTAAAATAGTCATGAGAATAATCGCGCTCACGCCCCTTTCTCTGAATAACTTAAGAGATAATATTCTGACCAAGAAGATAACTAAAATAAAACTTAGAGTTACCACCCCGAAAGGAAGACTGGAACTAAAGTCTAAAAAAAGCAAAAATGGGAAATACCATTTCAAGGTTGTCTTGACTCCGAGGGTAAGAAAACAAATTAAGAAACCAATCAAAATAAAGTTTGGCCTCGCTAATCCAATACTTAAATGAGGTCCCCAAACCAACTCCAGAAAAAGTAAAAATAATAAAATCAGCAAGAAAAAAAATTTATTCATAATAGTTAAGCTTGCGGCAAAATTCTCCATTTAAAAGATGCGGACCACACCTATCTCCTTAAAATCTTCAATCTGAAGGATTGATGGTTCGGCTTCGCTCACCATTAATCATTGAGCGTAGTTGAAGAGTTGACATCCGTCACGACCAGCACCTTTTCTAATTTTGAAAAGTTCACATAAGACCGCACTTGGGCTTTTTGGAAAAGTTCACCGCTATTACTTTCCACCTTCACAATTTCACCAATCACTAACCCTTTGGGCAATTCACCGGAAAGCCCAGAGGTAATAACTATATCCCCGACCTGCACAATCTCGTTTTGGGGAATCATCTCCATTGTCAATCCCAAACCATGCTGACCATAAATATTACCACTTGCTCGCGAATCAATAATTAAAGCGTTCACCACGCTATTTTGATCAGTAATTAATAAAACGGTCGCTGTTTTGGAAAAAACTTCAATTACCTTGCCGACCAAAAATCCTTCCCCGAAAATCACGGGCGCGCCAACCCTGACATTATCTTGCGCGCCGCGATTGATTTTCAGACTCTGAATGAGATTGTCCGGATTCCGCCCAATGACTTCAGCGTCAATTCCTCTCACTCCTCCCTTCTCTTTAAATTTTAATTGATCACGTAAAAACACGTTTTCCTTCTCTATTTCTCTTAATCTCACATTTTCCGCAATTAAATGATAATTCTCTTCACTTAAACCTTGGTTTTCCCGCGCGAGATCTCGGATCGCCGTCAAGAGATGAAAAAAATTATCAATTTTATTGACTGTTTTAAAAGCCGCTCTTTCCACGGACGCAGTAACAACAAAAATCGCATTTTCCACAGGACGCAAAACCTTCACGTAATGCAAAAAAATGAGCAGTGTAATCACGCCCATTGCTAATAAAATCATACCCGATTTAGAACGAAAAAAACGAGGCATAAAAAAGCGTAAAGTGAAAAGTGTAAAGCGTAAAGTGTAAAAAATAATAACCCAGTATTTTAAGTTGCACGCTGTTCATTTTATGCTTTACGCTTTAAGTTTTAAGCTTTATTTATACTGCGTGTCCACCAACACCTCGCGCAAGAGGTCTAAATTTTCTAAGACCATGCCCGCGCCCCGAACAACACAAGTCAAGGGATCATTGGCGATCTGGACGGGCATCTGCGTCTCGCGTGCGACAAGACGGTCAAGACCGCGCAGGAGCGCGCCTCCGCCCGCCAAAATAATACCCCGATCCATAATATCCGCGACAAGTTCAGGAGGGGTTTCCTCAATCGTTCCTTTAATATTAGAAACTAGATTTCTGATGGAACGCGATAAGGCTTCGCGCACCTGACTATCATTAATAATCACCTCCTTTGGCAGACCCGTGACGAGGTCCCGACCGCGCAACTTTGCTTCCAAGGGTTTCTTCAAAGGCCAAGCCGAGCCAATGGCGATTTTAATTTCTTCGGCTTTCCTTTCGCCGATTAATAAATTAAAGTGGTCGCGGGAATATTGAATAACATTCTCGTTTAATTCATCTCCCGCAATCCGCAACGATCGCGCCACCACGCCCCCGCCCAGAGAAATTACCGCCATCTCGGTTGTGCCGCCGCCGATATCCACAATCATACTTCCCGAAGCATCTTGCACGGGAAGGCGGGAACCGATGGCCGCGGCCATCGGTTCTTCAATCAAGAAAGCTTGCCTCGCGCCAGCCGTGCGCGTGGCATCCTCCACCGCTCGCCGCTCCACTTCGGTGCAGCCCGAAGGAATGCCAATCACTACCCTAGGTCGCGGAATAAGAGTGAACATTCCTTGGTGCACCTTCTGAATAAAATATTTTAACATCTGCTCGGTCACTTCAAAATCAGAAATCACCCCGTCCACAAGTGGACGAGTGGCTACAATATGCATCGGCGTTCTTCCCACCATCTTTTTCGCTTCATTGCCAATTGCCAAAACCTGACCCGTCTTCGTATTCATAGCCACGACCGAAGGCTCATTGATGACGATGCCTTTCCCACGCACATACACTAAGGTATTCGCTGTCCCTAAATCAATGCCGATGTCGCGGGAAAAAGCGCCTAAAAAACGATTAAACATAATTTGGAATTAGGAATAGAGAATAATGAATAAGGAATAAGGAATTCTGAAAGTTACGCAATTCCTAAAAAAGGAGTAAGCAGAAATCTAAGGCAAACGCTTAACTCCTGCTTCCTAATTCCTGATTCCTGATTCCCAACCTAGTACGCTTGGGCGAAGAGCCAGCGATATTTCGCGTCTTTGCCGCAGTAAATACATTTACCTCTCTCTTCCTTTACGTCAAGCTCCAAACATCGCGCAGTCGCACGAGTTTCTTCTTTAATCTTATCCTCGCATTCGCTCTTCTCACACCAAAAGGCGCGCAGAAAACCCCGCTCCTTCTTCATTATATCTTGAAACTCCGGATAAGAATCAATAAGATGGGTGTGCTCTTGCGTGAATTTTTGGTGCCGCTCGAAAATCTCTTTTTGCATTATCTCCAGAGCCTTGCGAACCATAGACGGCAATTCCGCAAGTTTTATTTTCTCTTTAACAAAATTATCGCGCCTGACTAAAGTCGCCGCTCCCGCTTTCATTTCCCGCTCACCAATTTCCACGCGCAGAGGCACCCCTTTCAATTCCCACTTATTAAATTTAAAACCGGCAGTTTCTCCTTCTCTTAAATCCACTTCCACGCGGAAATCTTGGAGCGACTCTTTCACCTTTTCCGCAAAACCCAATACCTTGTCCTGACTTTCTGTTTTGAATATTGGAATAATGATGACCTGTAGGGGCGCGATTTGCGGAGGGAGAACCAAACCATTATCATCGCCGCCCGCCATCACAAGACCGCCGATGCTGCGCGTGGAAAGACCCCAGCTGTTCTGCCAAGGATAAAGATCGCGCCGGTCTTTGTTTTGCACGGTCCAATGAAAAGCGCGCGAGAAGTTTTGACCCAAATCGTGCGAAGTGCCACCCTGCAGAGCCCTGCCATCCGGCATCAAAATTTCAAAACTAAAAGTTTTTGCGGCGCCGGCAAATTTTTCTCTCTCGCTCTTCACGCCCGCGATGCCATAAAGAGATAAAAGCTCATTGTAGACTTTTTTGTATGTTTGAAGCGCCCACGTTACTGTCTCCAGACTCTCTTTCTGGGTCGCGTGCGCGCAGTGCCCTTCCTGCCACAAAAATTCCGAAGTCCTTAAAAATAAATAGGTTCTTTTCTCCCAGCGCACTACATTATTCCACTGATTAATCATAATCGGCAAGTCGCGCCAAGACTTCACCCATTTTTTGTACATTTCATACATCACAGTTTCCGAGGTGGGACGAATCACAAGTTTCTCTTTCAGTTTCTCGCCGCCTGCTTCCGTGACAACAGCCATCTCCGGAGCAAATCCCGCCACATGCTCTTTCTCTTTATTTAAAAAACTTTCCGGAATAAAAAGGGGAAAATAAGCATTTTGGACGCCATGGGTTTTAATTAAAGGGTCAAGAAAGGCTTGGATTTTCTCCCACAAAGCGTAACCATAAGGCCTAATAACCATACAGCCCTTCACAGGCGCGTAATCCGCGAGTTCCGCTTTCAAAATAACATCTTGATACCACTTTCTTAGATCTTGGCTCTTTTTGGTAATTTGTTTAACCCTCCCGCTGTTCGCCTCAGATAAACTGTTTGAGGATTTCGCTTGTTCGGTTTTATTTTTAATCATATGGATGCAAAAAACTTGTAGTGAACCCCATTAGAGAATGAAGTTCTCTAACGGGGTAAATTTATTGAATATTAGAAGAACATTTTAATTTTGTCCACAATGCCGAATTTTAAAACATCACGCGAAGTAATCATCAGCATCAATCCCATCAAAAGCACAAAACCCACTGTATTAGCCCATCTTTCAAACTTCCGATTCAAAGGGCGACGGATGATGCTTTCCACGCCTAAAAAGAGCAGACGCCCGCCATCCAAAGCGGGAAAAGGAAGGATATTGATAATCGCGAGATTAATGGAAAGAAGAGCGGTAAACTGCATCAAATAAACAAACCCTAAAGCAGTCGCGCGCCCCGTCATCACCGCCACGCCCACGGGACCAGACAGGTCCGCGGAAACTTTTCCCGTCATAATAATGTTCGCAACGAGATCATACAAAGTCCGCGCAATGAATTTCACGGCATAAGCAGTATCTATAATTCCCGCTTTCACCGCCTGCAGCAGGGGATAAGAAATAATCGCGGTTTTTACAAGCCCCACGCCCATAGGACCGTCGCCCTCGGGAAAATTAACGCGCGGCGTCCCTTTAAGGATAATTAATTCCTTACCCCTTTCAACGAGGAAGGTGGTTTCGCTACCGCGCGACGCGTTGATTATTTGCTGCATATCCTCTATTTCTTTAATTTCCTTGCCATTAATCTCGCGCACGGTATCGCCTATTTCCAAACCTGCGGCTTCAGCGGGCGAACCTTTATTAATCTCCAAAATCTGTACTTTAGGATCCCTAATGTTGCCTTTAACCTCGCCCTCCACCGTCTGCGGCGCGCCAATCTTGTAGCCCGCGGAAATTAAGACAGCAGCTAAAACAAGGTTCATCACGACCCCTGCCACCAAGGTGAGAGCGCGCTTGCCATAAGACTTAGAGGTAAAACTGCGCGGATCTTGCTTTTCTCCTCCGTCTTCACCCTGAATCTTAACAAAACCGCCTAGGGGAATAAGATTCATCGAGTAAACCGTCTCCCCGCGCCGCACAGCAAAAAGACGCGGCGGAAAGCCGAAGCCGAATTCTTCTACCCCCATTCCGAATTTCTTTGCCATCACAAAATGGCCCAACTCGTGGACAAAAATCAGCAAACCTAAAATTAAAATAAAAACAAAAAGAGTAAAAAACATGGAAAATTTCTAATTGACCTAATGTCTAATTTCTAAATAATTCCCAATGTCTAATAACCAATGACTAAAGAAAAATTTTAGACATTAGACATCAGTTATTAGTTAGGTCAATATAAAAATTAGATTAATGAGGCATGATTTCCTTTTCTTTCTTCTCGCTCATCATTTCTAATTTCAGGGTATATTCCTTGGTCTTCTGATCCAATTCCTCTAAACCACGAAACTTTTCATCCTCGGACATAGCTCCTTGTTTGGTCGCTTCTTGAACCTCTTCCCTGACCTTGTCACGCCAATGCCGCAAAGCAATCCGACTCTGCTCCAGTTTTTCCCTCAAAACCTTGATGAGCTGCTCCCTCCTCTCCTCCGTAAGATCAGGGAGTTTAATCCGAATAGCGTCCCCTTCTATGCTCGGATTTAAACCTAAGGGGGAACTCGCAATAGCCTTTTCCACATCCTTAATCACATTTTGATCCCAAGGTCTCACCACTAATATATTCGGTTCCGGAGCGGAAATGCTGCCTAGCTCTCGAATCTGCATCCGCGAGCCGTAAACCTCTACGACTAAATTTTCCACCAGAGAAGGATTTGCCCTGCCCGTCCGTATCCCCGCCAATTCTTCACCAAAATGCTTTAATGCCGCATCAAACTCGGGAGCGTATTTTTTAAAAATTGACTCAAACATATAGTAAGTAAACCCCATTAGAGAACTTCTTTTCTCTAACCCCGTTTGGAAATATGTTTCTAACGGGGTCAGCGTCTATATTTTTCCCACCACCGACTTTGTCGGCGGCTTTCTCTAACGGGGTAAAAATAATTATTTCTTGACTGCTCTCAAACCTAAATAAATAGTGTTGGGATTCACAGGATGATACCTGATGATATGGATCGCTTCAGCCGCATACATTTTGCGCACCTGCCAAGACTCGCCCTCGTTCACCGACTTAAAGACCGTATTCCCAGCAATAAAAAACAACTCTTCTTGATTCTGGGGATTCACCGCGATCGCCACAATCGGCAAAGAAGCGGAGGGCGTTAAAGTCTTCATCGGCGTCCAAGTCCTGCCTCCGTCTTGACTTAAGAGCAAGCCATAGCTCGTCGCCAGATAAAAAGTATTATTCCGCCTATCCCTTTCCAATTGATAAATCCACGACCCGCCCTTAAAGGGCTTTAAACCCTCCAGGGCAATTTCCGTCCAGGAAATGCCGCCGTCCTCGCTTTTAAAAATACCCTCGGTAGACGTTACATACCACATCATTCTAGAATCCTGCTCGTCCATCTGCAGCCTTCCTGTCTTCGCCGTAAGTTCTGCTAATTTAGTCCATGTTTTGCCCTGATCCTCTGATTTTAAAATCCCGCCCCAACCCGTGGTGGTAATGATATTATTATGATTATACCAATCAATCACAACATTATAAAGGGGCTGTCCCGCTATCGCGTCGGTAAAAATCATCTCCCAATTTTCTCCGCCGTCGCGCGTCGCGTATAGCCGGCCTGCCCCGCCCGAAAACACGCTCACATACATAATCTTAGGGTCGTCAGAATCAATAGCCATATCCCAAACGTCCCCAATGGTAATTTTCGTTGCCGCCCAGGTGTCCCCATTATTGCGAGAAACATACATTCCCTTGCCTTCCGAACCAAGATAAATTGTCTCTTTGTCCACGGGGTCAAAAACAATCTTTAAGATATTTAAAGCGGCAATGCTACTCTTCTCGTCAATCTTCACTTTGAAGGCCCAGGTCTCACCCCCGTCATCCGATCGCCAAATCCCCGCCTGCTTGGATTGAAAACAACCTGGCAGGCTTAAACCTAAAAAGAGGAAGGTTATAGGGAGCAAAAGAAGGAACGATTTTCGGGTCATAAAAATTAGATATTAATTAACAATGTTTCTAAAGCCAAACGTTTATTAATATTAAATTTCAAATTTTTTAAAATGATTTGCGTTGTCTGCGCAAGAGACAAAACCTCTCGGCTGGCGTAAGCTTGGCTTGCCTTCACAATCTCCGGAGCAAAATCGGGATTACTCGCTAAATCCAGGCAATTATTTTTGGCTAAGATTAAATTGTGATAAAAACCAAGCCACTCTCTTAGCATCTCTTCTAAAGCTTTGCCGTCGCGGGAGACTTTTTCCGCAAAGATAAAACGCCTGGCCAGAGAATCACTTTTTAATCGGATCAGATTGCGGACATAATCTATTTTCTTTTCCACTTCCTCGGGATTTTGAAAATAAGTCCAAGCCAATCCCGGACGCCCTTCCGAAAGATAAGCCAAGACGCGGGCTTGCTCCGAAGAGGCTCCCGCGCTCTTTAAAAAACTTTCTATCTCGCATAGGGCGACGCGGTAAAACTTAAAAATCTGGCACCGCGAAACAATCGTGGGCAATAAAATTTTTGCAGAGGGAGCGATTAAAATCAAAATCGTCTGCCCCGATGGTTCTTCTAAAAGCTTCAAAAAAGAATTCGCCGCTGGTCGGTTCATCTTTTCCGCGCAGGGCAGAAAGGCGATTTTATAAGAAGCGAAATAAGGAGTAAGAGCAAGATGATGTTTTAGTTCCCTCATCTGGTCAATAGTCACCAGTTTTTCTCCCTCCACAATTTTCACATCTGGATGCGCGCTTATTTTTTCCTTGTCTGCCAAATCCAAAATTTCCGCGATAAACCGCTTTGCGATTGCTTCTTTTCCTAAATGCGGATCGCCCGCAAAAAGATAGGCATGAGCAAAATTTTTCCGCGCCAAACTATGGCTCAAAATCTCAAGCTGAATTTTATGTCCCGCAATGCCGGAAAAAACATTCTTTGGAGGATTCGCCATATTTTCTGTGTCCAGCGCCTTTTTGAACGCCCCGCCGTCTTTTTCGTCGGAGGAAAAGAAACTACAACTTTTCGGTGAGGCTTTAATAGCTTGCCAAAAAGGGGCTTTAATTTATTATAACATAATTTTGAAATAAAAAAAGTGCGGGCTAATTGACCGCACCTAAACATAAAAAGTCTGTATTCGCAATCTAAATTTCTGTCTGTGGAACAATTATAAAATCTTTAATAACTGCTCATGAATTTTCGTGCCATTACTCGCCAAAAAGATACTATTTTTATCATTCTTTTCCTGCCTCCCTTTAAAATCGGTGATTAAAGCCCCTGCCTCTTGAGCAATTAATTTACCCGCAATATAATCGTAAATTTCATTGTCATTATTGATAATCGCCTCAATTTTCCCAGAAGCTAAGAGACAAAAATCCAAGGCGGGCGACCAATTAGTTAAGACTCTTTTCACTTTTACTGCGTTTAGTTTTCTGGTAAGATTATCGGCGTATTCTCTGGAATTAACATCATTACAAGTATAAACAACACTAACTCTTTTGATGTCCGCTTCTTGATTAACTCGCAGTTTTTTATTTTCCAAAAAGGCGCCTTTTCCTTTTTCGGCGCGATAGGTCTGATTTAAGATGGGGCTGTGAATCACCGCGGAGATCACCTCATTATTTTTCAATAAAGCGATGCAAACCGAAAAATTGGGAATACCTAAAACAAAATTATTGGAGCCATCCATAGGATCAACAACGAAGGTGTAATCTGATTTTTTATCTATTATTCCTTTCTCTTCGGAAAAAATATTGTAATGAGGAAATTCCAGGGAGAGAATCTTTAAGATTACAGCTTCGGATTCCAAATCCGCCTCTGTACGAAAATCAGAAACAGTGGATTTCTCTTGCAGCTCCATCGTCTTGCCAAAATATTTTTTGAGAATTCGGCCGCCATTTTCTGCGGCTTGGATTATTTTTTTTAAGCTAGAATCCATATATCCCTATTTTACCAAAAAATCCTGCTTGCGGATAAAAAAACAGAATTATATTCATTTTAAAAAAATAGTTAGCCCTACCTTTAAGTTTTACTAGACAGAATACTGTGCTTGTAGAGTTCCAAATTCTCTAGGGCTATGCCCGTGCCGCGAACCACGCAGAGAAGGGGATCTTCGGCAACATAAGAAGGCACGCCGATTGCTTTGCTCACGAGTTTATCCATATTGCGTAAAAGGGCGCTTCCACCGGATAAAACCATCCCCCGATCAATCACGTCCGCGGAAAGCTCGGGCGGTGTTTTTTGAAGCACGGATTTAATCACGTTGATAATCTCTCGCAAAGGATCTTGAATCGCTTCGGTCACTTCATTAGAGGTGATTTCAATGCTGCGCGGCAATCCCCCGACAATGTCGCGACCGCGAATCTCCGTCTTTTTATTTTCCGAAAGAGGCAAAGCGCTTCCGAGCTTGATTTTTACCGCTTCCGCCGTGGCGTCGCCAATCGCTAAATTATGCTTCGCACGCACATAATCTGTAATCGCTTGATCAAATTTATTGCCAGCCACGCGCGCAGAATTGGAGGTTACCACCCCTCCCAAAGAAATAATCCCCACCTCGGTCGTCCCGCCGCCGATGTCAATAATCATATTCCCCACGGATTGACCGATTGGAATCCCCGCTCCAATTGCCGCCGCCACAGGTTGCTTGATTAAATAAACCGCTTTGGCGCCCGCGTTCATCGTAGCGTCCACCACCGCTCTCCTCTCTGTGGAAGTAATCCCCACAGGCACAGAGACCATCACTTCCGGACGAAATAACCTGACCCCGCCAGTCGCTTTGTTAATAAAATAACGCAGCATCGTTTCGGTAATCCGATAATCCGCAATCACCCCGTCGCGCATTGGCTGGGAAGCTTTGATGTTTTCGTGGGTGCGGCCAAGCATTTGCTTCGCTTCCAACCCCACCGCTAAAATTTTATTGTCATCTAAAGAAACCGCCACTACTGTCGGTTCGTTAATCACCATTCCCCTCTTCGGCACGCAGACTAGGGTATTCGCGGTGCCGAGATCAATACCAATGCGTTTTGTGAACATAATGAAAACTTAAAACGAAAAGCGTAAAACGCAAAACTACAATGCAAAACTTAAAACTTTTTTTATCTTACTTGACGCCTTGATTATAGCATAGCGGAAATTGACGAGTCAAAGGAACGAATCTAGCAGTTGGAATTAAGAATCAAGAATTAAGGGATTGTTATATTTGTTTCATTGTTGCATTGTTGCATTGTTGAATTCGTAAATATCTTTTCGACCGTCATTGCGAGGCTATTTCCATAGAATCTTAGAAGCTACATTATCAACCCCCCTACCCCCTTGCCAGGGGGGTCAATTTTTTCCCCTTAGAAAATGAAGGGTGGGGGCTGGAAAAATTTTCTCCCCTGATAAGGGGAGAAGCAAGAGGGGTTGTAAAATGTAAATCAAAAAAGACAAGATTTTTTTTCTTGCCTTTTCTGTTGTAACCTCTTGATAATCTAATTTTTTAAAAATAGAACTTTAAGCCCCTCACTTGGTGGCATGGGGGAGAATTCAGAGAGATTATTTTACTCTTTTTATTTCCGCTCCTAAAGACTTTAATTTTCCTTCTATATTTTCATATCCCCGATCAATCTCCTCCGCCCGTTCAATGATTGATCGTCCGGAGGCGGCGAGAGCGGCGAGAACCAAGGTCGCGCCAGCGCGCAAATCAAGGCTCGTAATCTTACGACCGCGAAGTTTGGTCGGACCAAAAATTTTGGCGCGGTGGGCGTCCAGAATCTCCACTCTCGCGCCCATCTTTTTAAGTTCCCCTAAATATTGCAACCTGCCTTCGTACATTGGATCGTGAACCATACTCTCGCCTTTAGCTTGAGTCAAAAGCACGGCAAAGGGCGCCTGCAAATCTGTAGGAAAACCGGGATAGGGCAAGGTTTGGATTTTCAGAGCATTAAAACGGGGCGAGGGTAAAGTCTGCACATAATCCTTGCCCACGACAAAATGAGCGCCTGTTTCTTCTAACTTCTTCAAAAAAATCTTCAAATGTCCCGGATCCAAATTCTTTACTTTCACTGCGCCACCCGTGATTAAACCCGCGATAATCAATGTTCCCGCTTCAATCATATCGGGTATAATTTTGTGCCGAACGCCATGCAAAGTCTTGACGCCTTCAATCACAATCGTGTGCGTCCCCGCCCCATGAATCTTGGCTCCCGCTTGCCTTAAAAAACGCGCCAGATCTTGGACATGGGGCTCCGAGGCGGCAAGCTTAATCACGGTTCTACCCTTGGCCGTCACAGCCGCCATAATTAAATTCTCAGTTGCCGTCACGCTAAATTCTTCTAAAACCACTTCCGTTCCTCTCAATGCTTTCGTTTCCAAAACATAACAATCTTTCTCATGACGGATTTTCACCCCTAAGGATTGCAGAGCGTCCAAATGCGTATCTATAGGTCTTGCGCCAATATGACAACCACCAGGGTGAGGAATTTTTACTCTTCCAAAACGCGCGAGGAGTGACCCCACTAAAAGAATAGAGGAGCGCATCTCCCGCACTTCGGGAAAATTTAAGCCTCGAGATTTGACCGCCATCGCGTTCAATCGCACGCGATGGCTTCTCAGGTCACTTGCGACCTCTATATTCAGCCGCTCTAAGATTCGCTTCATCTTTTCCACATCCAAAATATTAGGGACATTTTCCAAAACCGTGCTACCCTGAACAAGTAGGCTTGCTGCCAAAATGGGAGTAGCTGCATTCTTTGCGCCTTGCACAGTAACCTCACCATTTAATTTTTTTCCACCTTGGATAATAAATTTTGCCATAAATGACTTTGACAATTGGTTCTTAATATGCTAAGTTAAATGCCGCCTTATTTTCCCTTGTTCAATGGCTGGCTGGATTATAATATGGTTAAATTCTCAAGAACAAACACTAAAACAGTTAAATAACAAACAATTGATTTATGCCCTATCTTTTCCGCCGCTTTCTTCTATTTCTAATCATCTTCATCTTTCTCTTGGCTGCCCCTTTAGTCTGTTTTTACGCTCGAGGGTATCGTTTTGATTTCCAAACTTTAGAATTCACGAAAACCGGCACCATCAGCATTAAAACTATTCCGCGCGGCGCTAGTATTTATCTGAATAATAAACTCTATCAAAACTTAAGCCCGACAAAAATTGATGGCTTAAAACCCAAAGACTACACCCTGAAAGTCACCAAACCCGGATACCAAGACTGGCAAGCGACCTTGACCGTAAAGCCCGAACTGGTAACCTCGGCAACACACATTATCCTCTTCCCAGAAAAAATCGAAGAAGAAGTATTGACAGCCGGCCAAATCAATAATTTTAATTTAAGCCCAGACCAAAAAAAAATTATTTATAATATCGCGCAGGGCGAGGATAAAGGTCTCTGGATCTTTGATCTGGACAAAAAACAAAATCTCAAAATTTCTGACATTTATTTTGATGAATTTGATTGGTCAGAGGATAGTCAGAAAGCGATTTTAACAAGAGAAGAAAAAAGCCAAAAAAGATACGGCATTTTGAATCTGAAGGCAAATGATGCGCCAGATTATTCATTTAAAATTCAAGATTTAGGAAGTGTCTTCCAAAAACCAATTGAAGAGGTGCATTGGCAAGCGGGTAATAATCAGAGGCTATTTCTTTTAAGCCAAGGTGATCTTTATGAAGTGAACTTTATAAAACTTGAAATTACCTTGCTCCAAAAAAACATTAAAGCCTACGCGCCCAATGCTTACGGCCTTTTCTGGATTCAAGAAGATCAAAGAAATTATTCCCTCGTTGCTCAAGATTACCGTCTTCTGAATCGCACCCAAATGATTGCTTCTTTGCCGGCGCGAGAAGAATATAAGATTATCCCGGGCGCAAAAAAAATTGCCGTTCTCGCGGATAATGATCTTTTCTTAATCCAAGACGAATCAACCTTGCAAATTGCGTCTAACGTAATAGACGCAATTTGGTCGCCAGACGGACAAAGATTGCTCTATTTTAACGAGCATCAATTAGGGAATTATTACTTAAAAGATGAAGAGAATATAATCTTAACGCGAGATAGCAGAATTCTAAAAAATGTCGGCTGGTGGCCGCGATCACAATATATAACCTTCACTGCGGAAGGAAAATTAAAATTTCTTGACGCAGCGCCAGAGATGAATACCCACTATATTACCGAGATAAAAAACACCCGCATCCCTGACACCAGAATTTACTGGAATAAAGATACAAAAGGAATCTTTATGCTTTCCCAAAATAGTCAAGAAGAAAGGGAAATTATGGAGATGAGATTAATAGAAGAATAGAATCTTAAGGGCGGCTTCGCCATTTAGGGTGTCGCTCGCAAGCGACACCTTTTTAACAAATTAACAAAAAATTCAGGTTTAAGTTTACCCCCACACCAATACATTGATGGTGGGGGCACACCAAAATCTTTGGTGAAGGATTTGGCGCCGCATACTTTACCTCTTGGAAAACTGCGGCGCGCGCCGGGCTCCTTTGAGCCCGTATTTTTTTCTCTCTTTTTTACGCGGATCGCGCTTTAGGAAACCGGCTCGTTTTAGCCTTTTCCGGAAATTGGGCTCAAAAAGGAATAAAGCTCGCGCAATCCCATGGCGCACTGCTTCGGATTGGCCCTTGACCCCGCCACCCTTGACCTTCACTTCCAAGTCAAAACCCTCCGGACGACCGACACAATTCTGGGCTTCGCATACTATTTTTTGCAAGCGGGATTCTAAAAAATATTTTGGGTAATCTTTATTATTGACTGTGATCTGACCCTTTCCGACCCTTAATTTGACACACGCAACCGCCTCTTTTCGCCTCCCCACAGCATAAAAATAACGCCCCTTGCGCGATCCCTTGCCCTTGGATACCTTCAGGTCCACTTCCTTCTCCGCTATTTGCGCGGGAGTCTCTTTTTTCGATTTAGATCCGGGTTTGACCTTCACCTTTTTGGAAATACTTTTCGTTTTTTTTGAACTCTGCATAAATTAATTGTTCTTTTGAAAACTTAGAAGATAAAAATTTTTTAAGAAATAATAAACCCTTACCACAAACTAAAGCTTAAAACGACCTCTGATGTTCTGATAACGAGGTAAACTTATTTTGATAAGGATGTTTCTGAGCCGTAAAAATTTTTAACCGTCTTAACATTGTCTTCCTTAATTTATTATCGGGCAGCATTCCCCTCACTGCTCTTCTTAATACGAGAGACGGATCGCGACCAAAGGCCTTTTTAAATGTTTCCGTCTTTAAACCGCCAGGATAGCCGCTATGACGATAATATTTCTTTTGCTCGACCTTTTTGCCTGTGACCCTTATTTGACGCGCGTTAATCACTACCACCCAATCCCCCCGATCTTCATAGAGAACAAATTGGGGCTTGTTTTTCCCCCTTAAAAGAATAGCAGTCTCACCTGCCAAACGTCCCAGCACTTTATTTTTGGCATCAAGGAGATGCCACTCTCTTTCAATTTCTCTCCCTTTGACTTTCATAGAGATAATATCTAATTTCTAATATTAAATACAATAGCTAATAATTAAAGCTTTTGTAACTTATAGCCTATAACTTGTGACTCAAGCCTTGTATTACAAGTTTCAAGTTATAAATTATAAAAATTATTTTACACTAATTCTATCTTCACCATTTTTGCACTGTCGCCAGCACGAGAGGAAAGTCTGATTATTCTGGTATAACCGCCAGGGCGCGTTTTATATTTCGGCCCTAGGACTTTAAAAACTTTTCCAGTCGCTTCTTTGGTCAAAAAGCGCAAAACATAACGCCGGTTCGCCAAACTTTCCGATTCTTTTCCCCGGGTCACCAATCTCTCCGCTAAAGGCCGCACCGCTTGCGCTCTGGCAGCTGTGGTCACAATTTGGTTATGCAAAATCAAAGCATTAGCCAACTGCCTAAGCAAAGCCTTTCTTTCATCGGGAGTTCTTTTTAATTTATTTCCCTTCTTTAAATGACGCATAATAAAATCTTTTTACCCCACACCTTTGTAAGAAGAGTACCCCGCGAGCCTAGGCTAACGGGTATGAATAGATATCAGTGAAATCCTTGCCTTCCGAGGTTTAATACTTCACGAGAAAGTGCGGGATTTATTTTTTTTGCTGCAATAAAATTCCTTTCCGACCTAGAATTCTTTTTATCTCTTTTCTCGCCGAATCACCAATGCCGGGGATTTTGCCCAACTTCTCTTCAGTCATTTTAGCTAAATCTTTCACCTTGGTAACTCTTTTCTTCTTGAGAGCGTTCAACGTCCGCTTAGATAACCTTAGTTCCTCCAAAGACAAATCTTCTAAAATGGCGGCGCTTGCCAAAACCGCTTTCTCTCTCTTATCCCCTACGTTCCGTCTCGGAGTCTTTTTAATCATCTCCTTGACTTTAGCCAGTTTTAACCCTGCCAGACAAGAAAAATGATTCACTAAAATCTTTGCCGCTTCTTCCAAGGCGTCTTTAGGGCTCACTGTACCATCCGTCTCCAAGTCTATATTCAACTTATCAAAATTCGTCATTTCTCCCACCCGAATATTCTCAATCTTGTAGGATACATTCTTAATAGGAGTAAAAATCGCATCAACGGCAATTTCACCAATTTCGCGCTTCTCTTCCTCCCTTTGTTCCACTGGTTTGTACCCCCTCCCTTGACTCACTGTAATTTCCATCTCCAGTTCAGCTTTCTTATCCGTCAAGGTCGCAATGCGCAAATCGGGATTAGCGATCTCCACATCGCTCCCCGTTTTTATATCACGCGCCTTCACTTCCTTTTCACCCTTAACATTTAAAGTAATCTTGACTGGTTCTCTTTTATACACTTTGAACCTCAACTGCTTCAAATTTAAAATGATATCCACCATATCTTCTTTCACAAAAGGCAAAGCGGAAAATTCATGATCCACCCCCTTAATCTTTACCGCGGTTACCGCCCCTCCAGGCAAAGAGGAAAGCAATACCCTCCGCAGAGCATTGCCCAGGGTTAAACCGTATCCTGGAAAACAGGGCTCAATTACTAAAGTCGCCCGATTCCCTTGGGATTTAATGATTTCCACTTTTTGCGGTAATTGAATTTCCTCCATATTATTTGGTTCTAAAAGACACTTCTTGAAGACTTAGGGTAAATTTTTATCTCTAAGCCTTGAAGCGCTTTTTATCTAAAATGTTATTAACGCGAATAGTACTCCACAATCAACGCCATATCCACGGAATGATCGACATCTCTGCGACCTGGTTTTCTTAAAACTGTAATTACCTTAGTTTTAGGCTCTACAGAAAGCCACGTTACGGGTGCTTCCACAGGCAAATCAAGTTCTTTAAAATACTTATTATTTTGCGCCCTGGGAATTAAGGCAATCTTATCCTTCTCCTTCACCTCATAAGAGGGGATATTAACTTTTTTACCGTTGACTACAAAAAATTCATGATTCACTAATTGCCTCGCCTGCTGACGCGAACGAGCTAATTGCGCCCGATAAACGACATTGTCCAATCTGGATTCTAAAATTTGAAACAAAATATCGCCGGTAACTCCTTTTTTTTGACTTGCCACTTTATAATAGCGGCGGAATTGCCGTTCCAGAATACCATAAAGACGGCGCAGTTTCTGTTTCTCGCGCAAATGAAGACCATATTCGGATAGCCTGGCATTAAAGGCTTTAGGGCCTGTCCTGCCAGGAATATAATTTTTGCGCACCATCGCGCATTTAGGACTAAGACACCGCCCACCCTTTAAAAAAAGTCTTATTCCTTCACGGCGACAAAGGCGACATTTAGGACCTATTAATTTAGCCATAAATTCGGAATTAGGAATAGGGAATTATGAATCATGAATCAGAAATTAGGAAGCGAGGAAAAAAGCTGTTCATCTTTATTCCTGATTCCTGATTCCCACTTCCTTTAGTTATACTCTTCTTGCTTTGCGCGGCCGACAACCATTGTGAGGAATAGGCGTAACATCCTGAATAGATAGAATAGTTAAACCGTTGGCCGCAAGTGCTCTCACTGCCGATTCACGCCCCGACCCAATCCCGTTTAAGAAAACGTCCACCTTTTCTAAACCATAAATCTGTGATTTTTCGCAAGCGCTTTGAGCTACTTTAGAAGCGGCATAAGGCGTGGATTTCTTTGCTCCCCTGAATCCCAAGCGTCCAGCAGAACCTTGGGCAATCACATTACCATGCAAATCGGTCAAACTAATAATAGTATTATTATAAGTAGCATAAATGTGTGCTTGACCTTGCGGCACGTATTTCCGAATTTTCTTGCGTTTTCCCTCGGGTTTCGCCTCGCCCGTTTTGGCTTTCTGCTCTGTATCGTAATCCGCATTAGATTCAATTGTTTTAATCTTCTTTTTGCCCATAATGTTGGAATTAGGAATTGTGAATCAGGAATTAGGAAAGAAGAAAAAAGGCTATTCATCTTTATTCCTTATTCAGATTTTATGTTTTTTCTGACGCCGACCTGCGACCGCTGCCTGCTGTTTTACGGACATTGCCCCGCACTGTCCGAGAGTTGGTGCGGGTACGTTGACCGCGGGCAGGAAGATTCTTCGCGTGCCGCGAGCCCCTATAACTTCCAATTTCTTTAAGACGTTTAATATTGGTGGCGACTATCCTTCTTAAATCCCCTTCCACCTTATATTTTTTTTCAATAATATCCCGGAGCCTCCCTTCTTCTTCACTCGTCAGGAGAGACACATGTTTATCGACATCCACCCGCGCCTCCACTAAAATTTTTCTAGCCAAAGATTGCCCTATGCCATAAATATAGGTTAAACCAATCTCTATTCTCTTATTGGGAGGTAAAATAACCCCTGCGATGCGAGCCATAAAATTGGAATTGTGAATTATGAATTATGAATTATGAAATTTGACAGCACATTCTTAATTTTAGATTTTCGCGATTCGTAATTCGTAATTCTAGATTCGGTGTTAGCCTTGCCTTTGTTTATGTTTGGGATTTTCACAAATCACAAAAACCCGTCCCCTCCGCCGGACAATTTTACATTTTTTGCAAATCTTTTTTACAGAAGGTCTGACTTTCATAATCCAAAATTATTAACTCTTCGGCAAAGTTCAGGCCGTTCAGGTCGTTCAGACTCCGAAGAGTCTTCAGACTCAAGGAGCTCTGAAAAGGTACTGAACAAAGTCGAAGCATTAAAGACTATAATGATCGATAAACGATGCGGCCGAGGGAAAGATCATAAGGACTTAATTCCACGCGAACCCTGTCACCCGGCATAATCCGAATCTTGTTCAGCCGCATTTTACCGGAGAGATGTGCTAAAATCTCATGGCCGTTTTCCAGTTTCACCTTAAAGGTCGTAGATGGCAAAACTTCGGAAACTTTCCCCTCCATTTCAATTACATCTTTTCTGGACATCCTGCCGGAAAACACAGGATTATTTTTAGTCTTCTTGAACTTAATCATAGGAAATAAAACCCCTTGAAAATCTTACTTAATGTAACATAAAATACTAAAAAAAACAAGGATTTCTGCTAAACCCGATTTACCCTGCGTGATAAACCCCGTTAGATCCCGTTAGAAATATATTTCTAACGGGGCCACGCGTAGTTTAAAAACCACGCTCAAGGTGTTTTTATATTATATAACCAAAGACACTAAAGAAGCAATACCTCCCAAAGAAATATGACGAAATCCTTATCTCGCGGAGACAAATGCCTTTTAAATATTCTAACATTACAACTTCTTAAATTTACCAACTATTCTTTAGGGAAGGGCGCTTAAAACTTGAACTTCTATCTTTTTCTCCAAGGCAGGAACCTTTCGAACCCAAAATGGCCAAAGGCGAATATCTACCTGCCGTACCTCCGCAAGCGATTGCAGATATTTTTGAGCCGCTTCTTTGTTTAAATTGACAATCTTTTCCTTAACCTTCCCCTCGTCAATTTTCCAAAATACCTCCTTTTCTATATGCACCGTCATTAGGGCTTTTTTTTCATTTAAATCAACGCTCTCTAACTTATAACTTACCCCCTCTTCAGAAAGATTAAGGATATATTTATCGGTTCCCAAAAGACTACTTACCGCGCGCAAGGCCGCATCCCGAGCCTCTTCTTGGGAAAAAATGAGCGCCCTCATTTGAATTTTAACGACGGTCTCAAATGTATCCGCTTCCTCGTCAACCTTCTTACTGTGTTTCACTTCCGAAACCTCGCTAATAAGCGCCCCCTCGGATAAGGTAAACCCAGCAGGGAGATTATTATTAATTTCTGCGCGGGCGCTAGACGTGAGACTCTCAGTAATCGCTTTTTGCGCTTCCTCTAAATCCTTTTGGGTTACTATTTCTATATCGCGCGAAATTCCACCGACGAATGGATTACTGCTCTTCGCATAAATCTTCTCTTGTTTAGCGGGCGAAAAGGCCACGATGTAAAAATCCGATGGTCCGATATTGCCTTCGGGACCAGCCTGATCCGCTACCACGCCGACCTTCACGCTGCCCGGAATCACCTTGCCTTCGCCAGAAACTGACGCAGGAGGAATAGTCACCTGACTTTCTGTCCGAAATAAAATATTTTCTCGCGACATTAAACGAGTAGTGGGCACAAGGAGCTGACTCACGCCCAATTCATTATAAAGGATGACCTCTCCCCGCGCTTTTTCTAAAACCTGTTTCTTTCCCGTAGGTTTAAAAATTCGCGTTTCCTGTTTTTCCAAAGTAATGATCCGCCCGCTAATGCCCTCTTTTGAATTATCCGTTGCAGGGACGTCAGCTTTCACGACAAGGCTCACGTTCTCGCTCAAAGGTTCACTCTTGGGCACAATCGTAACCGTTGCCTTTGGTAAAATCAAAAAAATAATCACTAAAATCAGAAAAAAGCTAAAGCCGATAAATCCTAAACCCACTTTTGCCGAAAGAGAGGAAAGCCTTGTTGTTTTTCGTTTAGATCTCTTCTTTATCCTCCCTCTGTATTCTCTTTCGGGAGAAGGGTCCGGCGGGCGGGAAGAATCAGATTCCACAGGCGACGACCTCCGCCTTGGATCGGCGAGACTAGTCTGCCCAGAGGAAGAATCTTGCCGTAAAGGGTAAAACTTATTGCTCTTGGCACGGCGAATAATATCAGACACAGAGACCGCGGCCACGCCATCAGGGGACAAAAATGGATTGGCGGCTCGCGGAGAAGATTGACGCCAATCTTCTCTTTGCGGGATTGGATTTCCCATCTTCGTCTCTTGCGGCTTTTCAATCTCCGTAGTCAAGACTGCTTGGTTGCCTACTTTTTCTCGGACTTCTAAGCCGGCGCGAGTAGCCAGATGCTTCCCCAGTTGATCGGCGGTAACAATAATAATCTTTCGGCCTAAAATGTCACCCTGGCTTTTTAAAAGCTTCAGATTGATGAAACTTTGCGAGAGGAGAGCCCTTTGAGGAATTACCAAAATAATCTCTCTATCGGTAATCTTCCGAATCCGATCAATTACGCTCGTAATCTCTTCATCAATATCAATGTAAATGGTTTTCATAATAATAAACTCAAAGCTCAAATGTCAAAACTCAAAACTACAGGTCAAAACTAAAAATTTTTCTTTTTATATTTTTTTAAAAGTTGATTTAATATTTTCAATAAAGGTTTTCGCCAATCATCTTCTAACTGAGATTTGATGAGTTGCACTAATATCTTATCTCCTGAAGTCAGATGCAATTTTTCCAACTTTTTACATTGAGCTAAAATTTCAAAATCAATATCGGTGGCTAAAACATATTTGCTTTTCTCTAATGGGGTTAACTGAAACTGCTTTGTCAATCTCTGTTTTCTTCTTTGAAGTAATTCCTGATAATGCCTATCTTCTTTTAAAACTTTTCTTAATTTATATCCCTGATATCCTAGATTCAGATAAAAATCTTCAATCGCTTGCATTGATTTCTCTTGCATAACTTTTAACTTTTAACTTATCTCATGTTTGCATCATCCTCACCACGCGCCTTAAAATGCCGCCCATCGCCCCTTCCTCGCCAGCTAAATCCAGAGCCAAGTTTGCGAGCGCCATTGGCGTCACATCTTGAGTCTGGGTGAGTTTCCCGGTTTGATCCACAATATTTACCACTTCCTCCGGTTTAATAAAACTTACTTGCGGCAGTTTGGCAAAAGCTAAATCTTCTGACCAGCGAGGATTCACAATACTCGCTTTGATTTCCGGCAAGAGAGAGCCGCCGCCGCAAAGCAGAATCCGCGAAGGCAATAAATCAGATTCAGTAAACTCTGATAAAGCGAGTTCCAAACCCGACATCCAGACTCGCGTATCGCCGGCCAAAACTTCTTTAACGCGATTGAGCTCTCTTATATCTAACTGACCTAAGGAATATTTGATTTTTAATTCCTCTGCCTCGGGCAATCCTATCCCTAATTCTTGAGAGATTCTTTTGGTAAAAGCGCGTCCGCCGAGGGCGAACATTTTGGTCCCCTCCACACCTCCATTGCGCACGACCGCGATATCCGTCGTCCCGCCGCCTACATCAAGAAAAATAGCGGAAAATTCCGGCGCGTCTTCAAGCCCCAAGGAACGCGCCACGGCGTAAGGCTCGGCGGCGATAGAGAGTAAATCTAAATCTAATTCCGCGGCAATAGTCTGAAGCGCGCCCAAGTGCACTAAAGGGGCGTAAGCATTGAAGATGCCAATAGAGACATCTTTGCCTTGAAAACCCAAAGGATTAGTCACCCTGTAGCCATCAATCCTGACATCCACAATCGCCGCGTTAATCAATTTCACGTCAATCTCCGCGTGCCCTGTTTCCCAAGCAAGCTGCTTCCTTACTTTATCAAAAGCTTTCCATTGCACCTTATGCAGAATATTCTTTAATTCCGGCATATCAATCTTGGTTTTAGGCTTCAATCTTTCATAATGCACGGTCGTTGTGGACCCTTTAACAAGTTCGCCAGCAATACCCAAAATAACCTGCGTGGGGCGAAAACCCACTTCCTTCTCCGCTTCCCGGATCGCTTTCTCGCAGGTAGTGACGACGCCGGCAATATCCGTCACCGCGCCTGATTGCATGTCGCCGAAAGCCTGATTCGCGCGACCCACTCCACCAACATAACCTTTACCCTCTTTAGAATCTACCTTGAAAATCAAAGCCTTTACTACCGCTGTCCCGATATCCAAAGCAAGAGCGTAATGGTTCTTTTCCTTTCTTTTTTTTAATCTTGCCAATAATCCCATAGTAATCCTCTTAAAAACCCAAAAATTTCCCCGCAAAATTAGGAGTTGATTTTTATTAACAGATGAGGTTTAAAATCGTTTATTTTTTTATTCAGGCGTTCCTCTCTACTTCATTTCTTTAAAAAATACAACATATCACAAAAAATATGACCTTCAGCGATAAAATATGTCTCGCCTCTTACTGAAATAATTATACAATTTTTGTCTTGATTTGACAAATGTTTATCCACAAAGCCTTCTGCTATTGACTTTTCCTGATTTTTATATTATATTAAACACTCCCCAAAAACCGAAAAAATAGGGAGGAAAAACAGAATGATAAAAGTATGGCTTGTCCTTATTATTTCTATGTTGGCAGGGGTGCTCGTTTATCAACTCACACATCCCGCGATACCCATTACGCCTACGCAGAATTTGCCGACTCAACGGTCCGAGAAAAAAGAAAATGCGCGGAAAACAATTTTATGTCGTAACGTTCATTATACCATAACAACATCGCGCTTGCCCCGCAGCAAGATAATGCAAATTAAAATTGAAGCGCTTGCCAGTTGGTATGGCGAAATATTCCACGGCAAAATAATGGCGAATGGCGAAAAATTTGATAAAAATAATTTCACTATTGCCACGAATCTATCAAAAACCATTCTACCTTTAAACCAAAGGGTGACGGTGCAAAACCCGCGGACTAAAAAAGAAGTCATCGCCCGCGTGACCGATCGCGGACCGTGGGATTGTGCTATGGAGAATGGTAAAATAGAACTAGTATATCTGAATGAACATCTCGTGCCTCATCCCGAAAGAAAGTTTGACCTTTCCGAAAGGATGGCGCGCGAGTTAGGTTTTTGGGAAAAAGGGGTAGAGAAGATTATTATCCTCTTCTCCATACCCGCAGAGTCTTAAAAAAGACTCTTTTTTATTTTATCTTTATCCCTTCGCCTTTTTAGAGAAGAATACTCCGCAGTCTCTGCGGAGTGATAGATTTATATATCAATCCATCAAACAGCTTATCCCCCATTCAATCTTTGACAAAATTAATATTCAATTATATAGTATCATCAGAAACTTAAAAAAACAAAAAACCTTATGGAAAAAACAAAAAAATCTCCAACTACCTCTCTTAAAACAGTCCTGACCTTCATCTTGTTATTGCTTATTACCGCCGTCTTAATTTGCGCTGGTTACTGGTATAAGGATAATAAGACGGATCAAACGCAAAAATCCGCTCCCGCGCCAGCAGCAACAACAACCAAAAAAAATAATACAGGAGTCTGGAATACATATGTAAATCAGAGATTTAATTATTCCGTGCAGTATCCCCCTAAATTAATCTTAATGCCTCTTTCCGAGGGGGATAATCCCTTCACGGACGCTGTAGAAATAGGCGATGAGGGCACCTTCATCGTGGAAAAAACAGAAACACCAGGCGAGACGGACAAAACAATGGTTGTTGAGGGCATCTATTTAAACGACCAGAATAAAAATCTCACCCTTAAAGAATTCGCAGAAACCCAAGGTTCATTTATTAATCTCTGTCATGAAGATAGACCAGAAAAAACCCAAGAAGTAACCGCTAAAAACGGCGCTAAAGGAATTGAAGCCTGGTATTGGGTTAAAGAGGGATGCGAGGGAGCAGAGGCAAGGAAGTTAAATGATCCCTATGTTTTCTTTGACGCGCGACCAACTAACGATGTGATCATTGAATTATATGAAGGTCAAATAGATGATGTATTTCCCGAAATCGTCTCCACCTTTACTTTTATTGAACCTCGTAACTACGGAGATTAATCCTCGCCCCAATAATCTGAAACCGTAATATATCGCACTAAAAGAAACGATCGGCGTAAAACATAAGTTTAATTATCAAAAAGGCTTTAAAGCACCATAAATCCCGCGCCTTTGCGAGCGGAATAAAAAGACCTTGGAAGGTAAGGGATTTTTTGATACCTAACTTGCCTAACGGCAGGTATTCTTCTCTAAAAGGCACGAGATAAACCATTCATCTCTAATGAATAGTTTTTTTTAAATTAAAAAACCTAGCAAAAAATGCTAGGGTAATCTAAGAGATATCAAACACCTGAAAATCACTGCCTATGGCGACGAAGTAACCCGGACGACCGAATTCTCCTGCCACTATTGTCCAAAACAAAGACCAAAGCAATAAAGATTGAGATGAACTTTGATGCCGCATACACAATGTGTATAGCGTTTTTGTGGACATCCCCAGGCTTTGCCGAGAATGACCGCCACCAAGCTCAGTCTCCAGAGCGGGAGGACTAATTATGTCTTCCTCTCTAATCGCATCATACTCGGCGAGTAGCGCGGATGGCAAATTATTTCGGATCAACTCCTTGTTATTGGTCTCGTTCTTTCCCATATGAAAACCTCCTTCACAAAAAGAATCTAGCTGAACTTTTCCCAACACACAATCTCTGTAATGTTCTTGCGCGGCTTTGCCGCTGGCGTTTCATCTGGAACGCCAATAGGTAAAAGGGCGACTATTTTATATTTCTCCGGCACTTTTAATATTGCTTCTACTTTCTTTTGATCAAAAGAGCCAATCCAGCAAGCGCCCAATCCTTCCGCGGTGGCTTGCAGCGCCATATGCTCCACGGCAATAGCCAAGTCTACCGCATAGGCGGGAACTTCGCAAGACATCAGGCTTTTAGGATTCAAAGCCACAGCCGCGATCACAACAGGCGCCTCGGCGATAAAACTTTGGTTGGCAACAATACTAATCTTCTTGCGAATCTCTGTGTTGCGCACCACAATAAATTTCCAATCCTGGGCATTATGCGCCGAAGGGGCGAGCCGTGCGGCTTCCAAAATTTTATTCAGTTTTTCTTCAGGCACAGGATCCGCTTTGTACCTTCGAATACTGCGCCGTTCGCGAATTGCTTGCGTAACATCCATATTTTATTTTTTCACTTTTTTAAAGCCTAAACTTTTTAATACTCTTATTGCCTGAATTAAATCCTTATCCTTCACTAAAATATGATCAGTGGAATAACTGGAAAGGACGAAAACACTGATCTTTGCCAGAGCTAACGACGTAGTGACTTTTGCCAGAAAACCCACTAATTCAAAGGGGAAAACTAAATCAAAAGTAATTATTTTCCATCCATTTTCCACGGATATTACACCATATTCAGGAATTTTCTCTTGTTCTATCACGACAGTGGTTTCCTTCTGGTCTTGGATCACCGCAAACGCATTAGGTAAAGGTCTCTTGGTTTTCAAAACTGCGTAAGTTTCATGGTGGATATAGATTTTTCCCTCCTTAAAATAATTTTTTAGTTCACTTTGATTTTGCTGACGGGCCATAATGACATTTGCGGGTTTTAATTTTAGAAATCTCTAAATTTTTTCGGTACCGAAAACTTGCCGATGTCCGATACGCCGGCCGACCTTTGCGACTGCCAATTTTGGCATAATTTCTCATATCAAAATTATCACCCCTCTTACACTCAATTGCTTTACTTTACTTTGCGTGGCACCATGTCTTTTGGCTTATCCTTGATATTTAAGAAATCCATAATACCTGATTTTATTCCCTCTAAAGTTTTGCTATTGTGCAGGCCAGCTTTCTCCGCCTGATTATAATCCAAGAATGATAATGCGCTTTCCCATTGCTCATTGTGGATATTTCCGATATTTTTCAAAGATAATTCCCCCCAAATGGCGTCAGAGGCATTCGTATTGCCTGGTTCACTAAACGATAGAGTGATTTCTCCCCTATTTTTGAGAGCAAAGTAGATTGGTCCACCCCCTTTTTTTAAAGAATTTCTTAAAAGGTCTTTATTCATAGCAGGCGGATCTATCCGGAAGGTATAACCTTTTTGCTCTTCGCTTTCAGGAGATAAATCTGGGTCCCCAGCTTCTTCAGGGTTAAATTTGATTTCTTCAGGCATAGATTTGGTTTTAATTAGTTAAATTAATTGTCTAACTGCTATCCCGCTGCAGAGGCATCTTGCTTATATTATATCAAAAATTTTGGAAATAAAAAGGGCTATACCGCGAACTTTTCGGAGGTCAGACGAAAGTCTGACAATTACCCTCGCGCGACCTCCGCGTGTCAAGCTTTCGCTTGACCTCCTTATGCGCGCCGCAACTTTTTGGAGAAAATAAAGATAAAACACGAAGCATTCTGCTACTGGGGCGCGTGCGTTTCTGGATTTCTGCTCCCTTGTCTCTTATCAAATATTTTGGTAATATTAGAATGTGGCAGGCGGTAATGTTCATATATAAAGTATTCCGCAATTTAATATTGCTAATAAATTATAATAAACTCGGGCAAAATCAATATAAAAACGGATAAGGGGAAAAATTGGCTTATCATAAGGGAAAATTAGCCCATCTTGTCGATGTTTCCAATAATACGGTTACTGACATTAAAGCAGGAAAACAAGGTAATCTCACTATAAGAAACTCTAAAAAAATCGCCAAAGCCCTCGGTATATCTGTGGATAATTTTTTAATATAATACATTCATATGGCAACAACAAAGAAAAAAATTCTCATCATAGAAGACGAAAAGCCAATGGCACGCGCGCTTGAACTTAAACTCACGCACGCGGGCTTTGAGGTGAAAGCGGTATTTAATGGCGAGGAGGGAATCAAACTTCTCCAAGAAGAAACCTACGCGCTCATCCTTCTCGATTTGGTAATGCCCAATGTGGACGGATTTATGGTACTGGAGATCCTTAAAGAGAAAAAAATAAAAACTCCGGTCATGGTTCTTACTAATTTGAGTCAAGATAAGGATGAGGAGCGTACGAAAGCGCTCGGCGCAAAGGAGTTTTTTATTAAATCCAATACGACAATTGCAACCATCGTTGAGAAGGTAATAAAACTTCTAGAATAACTATTTTCTTGTGAACCCCGCTAGAGTTATTTTTATGGTTAAAACGGGGAAAAAAATAAAAATATAAAATATGAAGGACAAATTAAAAAACGATACAGTCAATTCCAACGGGGTGAAATTTGACGACAAAACAATAAAGAAGATTCTCTTAAAAGGGAACTATATTACTGAAGAAGATGTTAAGAACGCGGATGATTTTGCCACAACGCACCAAGTGTCATTCATAGGGTATCTGCTCCAAGAAAATCTCATCACCAAGGACCTCTTGGGGCAGGCGATTGCCGAATCGTTCAAGGTTCCCTACGCTGACTTAAATTCAGCACCACCCGCACCTCTGCAGGTGCAAAAAATTCCGGAGGAGACCGCGAAAAAATATCACGCGGTTATTTTCGCTGAAGAAAAAAACAAAACCGTAGTCGCCACCGATAATCCAGAAGATCCAACACTCCTGCCGGAATTAGAAAAGCTGTTTGTCGGCAGGAGGTTGAGCATTGTCTATTCGCTGACCGAGGACATCAACGCGAGCTTTGTGCATTATCAAAAGCCGCTTGAAACCCGCTTCTCTAAGATTATTGAGAGCAAAGGGCGAGTCGCGCCAGAGCTTTTGGAAGAAATTTTTGATGACGCGCTCGTATATCATGCCTCCGACATCCATTTTGAACCCAGGCAGAAAGATGTGCTTGTGCGGTTTCGCATTGACGGCGTTTTACAAGAAACCGGCAGGATCCCCAAAGAATATTACGAAAATATTCTTAATCGCATCAAGGTGCAAAGCGGTTTGCGCATTGATGAACACTTTGCCGCGCAAGACGGTTCGCTCCGGTATGAACCCTCCTCCTTTAAAGCTTCCTCCTACGCTAACGCTCCAGCGGGCAAAAAGGATAGCGTTGTTGTTGACCTTAGAACCTCAGTTGTCCCCACTGTTGAAGGAGAAAAAGTGGCATTGCGCGTACTCTCGGCATATGTGCAAGGATTTTCTCTTGGTGATCTTGGTCTTTCGCCGGCACATCAGCAGATACTTGAGCAAGCCGCCACAAAACCATTTGGCATGATTCTCGTAGCAGGTCCCACTGGTTCCGGAAAAACCACTACGCTTTACGCACTTTTGAAACTTGTAAATAGCCCAGAGGTGAACATCACCACTATTGAGGACCCGGTGGAGTACAGGGTGCTCGGCGTGAATCAAATTCAAATCAATCCTCTAACAAATCTCACTTTTGCCAAAGGACTGCGTTCTATCGTCCGCCAAGACCCGGATATTATTCTGGTCGGCGAGATTCGCGACGAAGAAACAGCAGAAATCGCCGTAAATGCGGCACTCACCGGCCATCTTCTCTACTCCACATTTCACGCCAACGATGCCGCTACCGCCATTCCTCGGCTTCTGGATATGGGCATTGAACCGTTTCTTTTGGCTTCCACGCTTGAGGTTATTGTCGCCCAGCGACTCGTGCGTAAAATTTGCGAACATTGCCGGCATAGTGTTACCAAATCGGCAAATGATTGGAAGACGCCTCAGCTTCGGTCAGTTATGCCATATCTTTCCAAAAAGTCGATCACGCTCTATGAAGGGAAGAAGTGCGAGATGTGCGGCTATACGGGGTACAAAGGACGAACTGCTATTTTTGAATTCATCCAAATCACTCCGGAGATGCGGAATCTCATCTTACACTCCCCGTCAACTAAAGAAATCTGGCAACTCGCCAGTAAGGATGGTTCAAAAACACTTTTTGAAGACGGCATTGAAAAAGTTAAGACTGGAGTAACCACAATAGAAGAGCTGCTTCGCGTCGCCGAACCGCCGCAGAAGAGTGGGTAGTAGGATTAGTTGGTAGTTTGTAGTGAGTAGTTAGTAGTAAATATGAAAATTGAATCGTACGAAAATTTAATTGTGTGGCAAAAGTCAATGGATCTGGTGATTGCTGTTTATGCATTGACAGAAAAATTTCCAAAAGAAGAACTATACGGTTTAACTTCACAAATGCGCCGCGCAACTGTTTCAGTTCCTTCCAATATTGCGGAAGGTAGTAGGCGTGGTTCTCGAAAAAATTTTAGAAATTTTTTACTCAATGCGTATGGTTCCAGTGCAGAGCTTGGGACTCAGATCAAAATCGCGAAACGGCTTTCATACGGAAAAACCAAAAATTATGAGCAAGCGGATGCACTGCTTGATGAAGTAATGCGCATGTTAGACAAATTGACGTATGGGCTCAAAGAATAAAAGTCTACAAACTACCAACTACAAACTACAAACTATCTTCCTAGGCAAAGAACGGGACTATTTTATTGAGAATTTAAGCATGCTGGTCGCCGCTGGCATGCCGATTTTGGGCGTTCTCGACTCCATTGCCAAAGAACTGCGCTCGCGCCGCATGAAAAAAATTCTTGCTCTTATTCGGGAATATATTGAATCTGGCTCGCCAATTTGGAAAGCGCTTCAAACAACTAACCTGTTTGCCGACCACACTATCTCGCTTATCCGCCTTGGCGAAGAATCGGGAAAGCTTACGGAGAACTTAAAAGTGGTCGCGAATGAACAAGAAAAAAATCGGGTGTTCCACTCCAAGCTTCGTTCCGCCATAATGTATCCTGTATTCGTACTCTCACTCACGGTCATTATCGGTGTGGGCATTGCGTGGTTTATTTTGCCCAAGCTGGCGCTGGTGTTTGCCCAGCTTAAAATAACCTTGCCCCTTATCACAAAAATTTTGATCGGATCGGGAACATTTCTTGGCGAATATGGCCAATACGTCGTGCCCGCGGCAGTTATAGCAATATCAGTTATTTTTTTCTTTATTTTCTCATTTCCAAAAACAAAATTTATCGGGCAATTTATTTTATTTTCTTTGCCCGGCGTTAAACAACTTATTAAGGAAGTGGAGCTGGCGCGGCTCGGTTATCTTTTAGGCACGCTTCTTGACGCTGGACTGCCGGTAACCCAAGCGCTCAACTCGCTCGCAAGCGCTACCGAGATTGCGCCATACAAAAAACTCTACAAACACCTGCGCGACTCGGTAGAAGACGGCAATCCGTTCCGGAAAAGCTTTATTTCCTTTAAGCGCACTAATCATCTTATTCCCGAACCTATTCAGCAACTCATCGTCGCTGGTGAACAGTCAGGCACTCTTTCAGCAACTCTTCTTAAAATCGGAGAGACTTATGAAGCTAAAGCGGACACGACGACAAAAAATTTGACCGTGATTCTGGAGCCGATATTACTCGTCATCGTGTGGCTCGGCGTTGTAGCCGTGGCGTTAGCAGTGATTTTGCCAATCTACAGCCTTATCGGCGGATTTAACGCCAACCAGCCCGCAGCGGCACAGCCTCCTCCTGCCGAAGAACAGGTAATCAGTCCGCCGCCAAGTGTGGAAACAACAGCTCCAGATACAGAAACCGTGGAAGTAATACCCCCTCCGGATACAGAAATCATAGAGAAAAAACCAACAACGCTCCGCGTTCTTCCCACTAGCGTAGGGTATCTTAACGTGCGCGAGAAACCATCATTAACAAGTAAAATCGTCACGCGCGTTAAGCCGGGTGAAACATTTGAATACACTGAAAAAAACGAGAGCTGGTATAAAATTATTTTGCCGGATGGCAATTCCGGATGGGTGTTTGAAAAATATGTTGAAGAAAATGAATAAACAAAACTAACAAATGACACATAACATCTGACACATGACATTTGACACATATGAAACAAAAAAAATTATAGGAAAATAAAAGGGCATCGTCAGATGTTAGGTATCAGATGTTCCAAAAGGGTTTACCCAGCACCACTTTTTAGATTATAAACATGTATTACGTCTATACCTTAATTAGTAAGTTAAAAAATAAGACAGAAATATATATTGGATCAACAAATGATCTGAGAAGAAGACTAAGAGATCATAATAATGGTAAAGAAAGATCTACAAAACGTTATAGGACGTGGAATCTGATTTACTACGAAGCATATATAACAGAGAGTCTAGCAAGATTAAGAGAAAAACGATTGAAACATCACGGAAATGCGATGAAAGAATTAAAAAAAAGAATCGGATTATCCGAATGGAAAAGTGGTGCTGGGTTTACCTTGCTGGAAGTTCTTCTCTCTATCGCGGCGATCGCGATTATCGCCGTAATTTCTATTCCCATTTATCAGTCGTTTCAGGTGCGAAACGATCTTGATATCGCGACCATGGAAATTGCCCAAACTTTGCGGCGCGCGCAAGTACTTTCCCAAGCGGTTGATGGCGACACAAGCTGGGGCGTTTCTCTCGCAAGCGGAAATATCACGCTTTTTAAGGGCGTAAGTTACGCCACCCGCGATACCAATTTTGATGAAGTGTTTGATGTATCAACAAATATCACTCCATCGGGACCTTCCGAAATCGTGTTTGTAAAATTTACAGGCTTACCACAGACCACGGGGACAATAATGCTATCCTCCAATATGAATGAAACGAGAAATATAGTAATTAACCAGAAGGGAATGGTTAATTATTAGTTGGTAGTTTGTAGTGGGTAGTTGGTAGTAAATATGAAAATTGAATCATACGAAAATTTAATTGTGTGGCAAAAGTCAATGGATTTAGTGATTGCTGTTTATGCATTGACAGGAAAATTTCCAAAAGCAGAACTATACGGTTTAACTTCACAAATGCGCCGCGCGGCTGTTTCAATTCCTTCCAATATCGCGGAGGGGAGCAGGCGCGGTTCTCGGAAGGATTTTAGAAATTTTTTACTCAATGCGTATGGTTCTGGTGCAGAGCTTGAAACTCAAGTTAAAATTGCGAAACGACTTTCATACGGAAAAACCAAAGATTATGAGCAGGCGGACGCGCTGCTCGATGAAGTAATGCGCATGTTAAACAAATTGACGTATGGGCTCAAAGAATAAAAATCTACCCACTACAAACTACAAACTACCCACTCAACAAGGCTTCAGCCTTGTTGAAGTTATTCTCGCCAGCGCGGTGTTTGTTTTGTTCGTTACCGCGCTTGTCGGAGCGTACCTCTATGGGCAGGAGTCAACCGCGCTTGCCGGCAATCGCGCGCGCGCGACGATTCTTGCCGAAGAAGGGCTTGAGGCAGTGCGCAATATCCGCGATGCCGGATTTTCTAATCTCACCGACGGCACCTACGGATTGGCTGTTGTCGGCAACCAATGGGCGTTATTCGGAACATCAGACACAACGGGTATTTTTACCCGCCAAATTACAATTTCCGCTGTAGATTCAGAACGAAAAAGCGTGACTGCGAATGTCGCTTGGCAACAAAATGCCCAGCGCCCGGGAGCAGTTGCCCTGACGACCTATCTTACTAACTGGAAAAAGGCGACTCCTGTCAATTCCTGCGATATTTACTGCCAGTTGTTGGGAACCTATACCACTGGTACCTGTCGGGAAAATTCCCAACAATGTACTAAGTATGACGAGATTTATGAGGCGGGCGGTGATCCTATTTGTGTGACTAGTTTTCCTGGCGACGCCAGCCATGATACTTGTTGCTGCAAACCATAATTTAGGGATTAGTTTGTAGTGAGTAGTTGGTAGGTTGTAGTTTTCTACTCACTACTCACTACAAACTACAAACTAACATGCTACCAACTACAAACTACCAACTACAAACCCAGCGTGGCTTCACGCTAATTGAACTGCTTCTCTATGTTGCCGTTGCGTCGGCGATACTTTTGGCGATTTCGGTTTTTCTTTCAATCCTCCTTCAGTCGCGCATCAAAAATCAAACTATCGCTGAAGTGGAACAGCAGGGGCTTCAAGTTATGCAACTCGTTACGCAAACCGCGCGCAACGCCGAGGCAATCACCTCGCCAGCGCAGGGCGCAAGCGCTTCATCTTTGACGCTTGACGTTATTTCTGCTGCCAGTGACCCCACTATTTTTGATCTCGCAAGCGGCGCGATTCGCGTCAAAGAAGGGGCTGGTTCAGCTACCGCTCTTACTAATTCTCGCGTTACCGCTTCCGCTCTCACATTCCAAAATCTCTCTCGCACCGACACTCCGGGCACGGTTCGCGTCCAATTCACCCTCGCACATACAAATCCAGAAGGCAGAAATGAATACTCATTTACTAAAACATTTATCGGCTCTGCGAGCCTGCGCTAGTCATAATGCGGCAAATGCCGCAACGACTGACACTTGATACCTAGCACCTGACAACTGACCACTAACATCTAACATTTTGTTAGGTGTCAGATGCCAAATGTCAGGTGTTAGGTGCTAGGTGTCAAGTGTTAATTGTATAGAACCAGGTTATTCACACTCATGATTATTTTAAAATATAAAAAGTGTTATAATAAACAGGAGGATGGGTTCATTACCCTAATAAGTGTCTTGGTGGTTGGAGCGGTTGGAATAGCCCTCACAATTTCCGTGATTTTGCTCGGGCTTGGGTCGTCGCGAACAAGTTTTACGAATGAGCAGTCAAACCAAGCGAAAGCCCTCACTAACGCCTGTGCCGAAGAAGCTCTTCAGCAAATTCGTGATTCTGTGAATTTTGAAGGTACCGGTAGCCTTACTTTAGGTCTGGGCAGCTGCACCTATACCGTGACCAAACTTGTTAGCCAGAACCGAACCGTCACCGCCAGCGGGACAGTGGGAACAATCATAAGAAAAGCAAGTATTGCTCTTGATACAATCAGACCGAGCATCAACATCACTTCCTGGCAAGAGGTGGCTGATTAGTTAGTAGTTTGTAGTGAGTAGTGAATAAAAAACTACCAACTAACACGCTACCAACTACAAGCTAAATAAACATATAAATCTACAAACTACAAATTACAAACCGCAAACCCACAAGGGCTTCACGCTAATTGAAATTCTTCTCGTTGTCGCCGCTATCGCTATCTTGGCGGGTATTGTCATTTTAGCCATTAATCCTAGCAAACAACTTGGCGATACAAGGAACGCCCAGCGCCGCGCCGATGTGAATACGATTTTAAACGCAGTCTATCAATACACGATTGATAATAATGGAATAATACCGGCAGGCATAACTACAACTCTAAAAGAGGTATGTAAAAGTGCAATTTGTCCCATTGAAATGTTTCACCCTAGTGTCTTAATTTCAAATGAAAAATATCTTGTTGCAATTCCGTGTGATCCCACCGGTTCTGTGGGAGATGGCAGTGGTTATTGGATTAAGAAAACAGCTAACAACAGAATTAATGTTGTTGCTCCAAGCGCCGAGCAGGGCGCGACTATTAGCGTTACAAGATAAACCTATGCGCAAAGAAATTGTAATAATTAATAATAATTACTAAAATATATGAGAAAAATGCTATCAAGTCAAAAAGGCTTTACCCTGATTGAAATCCTTCTCGTTGTCGCTGCCATTGCTATCTTGGCGGGTATTGTTATTTTAGCCATTAATCCTAGCAAACAACTTGGCGATACAAGGAACGCCCAGCGCCGCGCCGATGTGAATACGATTTTAAACGCCGTGTACCAATATGCCATTGATAATAACGGCACATTGCCATCAACTATCACTACAACCGCGACCGAGATATGTAAAACCAGCGGCACTTGCACGAGCTTGATTGACTTGTCGGTACTCACAACAAACGAAAAATACATTGTGTCTATGCCGGAGGAGCCGCAAAAAACCAATGCCAACGGTGCGGGCTATATGATTAAAAAATCAGCCAATGGCAGGATTACAGTTGACGCGCAGTTTGAAGAACAAGGCGCGACGATTAGCGTAACGCGGTAGGTCAGTTTGTAGTTGGTAGTTCTATAAACTACTCACTACAAACTACTCACTAATCCCACTGCTCACTACAAACTAAAAAGGTCAAAAATAAATCCAGCACCTTTCCGCGAGGTACTAGACCCCATGGAAAGGAACAACTTATTGCCCGCCACCATGCGGTAAGACTGCAGGTTATTCGAAAGGTGCTGGATAAACTTATTAAAAAGGTCGAGGGTAAACTTATTAATAAGTAAAAAATAAAAAAACATGAAAAATAAAAAAAATCAGACGTATGAATCAAGGCAGCTCGCCGTGCATTTTATGAAAACACTAGTCGCCGTTGCTAGGGAATCTTTCTTAATTCTTGATTCCAAACTTCGGGTGGTTACGGCGAACCCAACTTTCTACCAACATTTCCGGGTTTCACAAAGGCAAACAGAGAAAAAATTTCTTTATCAATTAGGAAATGGGCAGTGGAATATCCCTAAACTAAAGAGATTGCTGGAAGAAATCTTGCCTAAGAAAAAAGTTGTAAAAGATTATGAGGTTCATCATACTTTCCCAAAAATCGGGAAAAAAACAATACTGCTCAATGCGAGACAAATAGATGCGGTACAATTGATTATCCTAGCCATGGAAGACATTACACAAAGAAAAGAGCTTGAGGAAAAACTGATCGAGCATTCCGCAAAGCTTGAGCTTAAGGTGTTTGAGCGGACAACGGAGCTTGCCGACCGAATTAAAGCATTGGAAGCCTTGAATAAAACAATGGTTGGCAGAGAATTAAAAATGGTGGAACTCAAAAAAGAAATCGCAAACTTAAAGAAACGGGTAAAAAATGGCAATGGATTCGGCAAACTCACCACAAACGGCAAGAATGGAAATGGAAAGAATGGCAATGGTAATCATAAATCCCGTTAGAAGCCACGATCGTTCATCAATTATATGAGAATTATCAATAATATAAACAGATGTGTCGTGTTATATACGATTGCGATCTGTTTCTAACGGGATGAAATTTCAATCTTCCGAGGCTTTATATAAAATAATTTTTAATACTATAAACGACGGAATACTCCTGACAGATTTAGAGACCCAAAAATTTTATATTAGCAATAAGACAATCTGTAAAATGCTAGGTTATAGTCCTAAAGAGCTTAAAAATTTAGGGGTTGCAGACATTCATCCCAAGAAAGATTTACCTTATGTTATGAATATGTTTAAGAAACAAGCGAGAAGAGAGATTGGGGGTACTAAAAGTCTTCCAGTAAAAAGAAAAGACGGCAGTATTTTTTATGCTGACATTAATACTTCTATAATAACACTAGATAGAAAAAATTATCTCATAGGCATCTTTAGAGATGTCACTGACCGAGAGCAGATGGAGAAAGATTTGGAAAATGCGAGTATAGCCGCCCAAAATGTTTTTGAGGATTTAAGCACTGAAAAGTCAAAGGTGGAAATGGCAAGAGCGAAAGAAGAAGCGATTTTAATGTCAATTGGTGATGGACTTATTGCTACTGATGAAAAAGGAAATATTATGCTTATAAATAAAACAGCTGAAAAACTGCTTGGTAAGAAAAAAGAAGAAATTATTGGGAAAAATTTTTTTGAAGACATTATTATAAAGAACGAAAAGGGGGCACCTATTCCATTGGAGAAACGTCCCATGAGCATGGCTTTGGCAACCGGTACTACTACTACTACTACTACGGGCACCGCCTACTATTATAAGCAGAAAGATAAAACAATGTTTCCCGTGGCAATTACGGTAACGCCTATTATTCTTGATGGGAAGGCAATAGGAACAATTGAAATTTTTAGAGATATCACGCGAGAAAAAGAAATTGACAAAGTTAAGACCGAATTCGTCTCACTAGCCTCGCACCAGTTGCGCACCCCGCTCTCCACTGTCAGCTGGTACACGGAAATGCTCTTGGCTGGTGACGCAGGTAAGTTGAATAAGGGACAAAAAAAATATTTAGATGAAGTATACCACGGCAATCAGCGCATGGTGGAGTTGGTCAACTCGCTTTTAGATGTCTCTCGCATTGAGCTTGGAACATTTTTAATTGATCCTAAACCAACCAACGTAGTTAAAATTGCGCAGAGTGTAATAAACGAACAAAAGTTGCAGATTGAACAAAAGAAAATAACATTTTCCCCTACATTCGAAACAAACATTCCCCCTATACAAGCTGACCCAAAACTCCTGCACATAGTAATGCAAAATATTTTGTCCAACGCCGTGAAGTACACTCCCGAGAAAGGAAAGATTGGACTTTCCCTCGTTCTGGACAATAAAAAGAAGGCTGTTCTTTTGAAGATCTCTGATACTGGTTATGGTATACCAAAAGATCAGCAAGATAAAATATTCAACAAACTCTTCCGAGCGAACAATGTGCGGGAAAAAGATGCGGAAGGAACAGGGCTCGGGCTCTACATTGTGAAAGCCATTATGGACCAGTCCGGCGGTTCAATCTGGTTTTCTTCCAAAATAAATAAAGGAACAACATTTTATGTTACCCTGCCGCTTACGGGAATGAAGAAGAAAGAGGGAATTAAGATGCTGGAATAGTTAATTAGTGAGTAGTTTGTAGGAAGTAGAGAACTATAGTATAGCCTGCAAACTAACATACTACTATTATTAATCACAAAGTATATGGAAGAAAAGAAAAAAATTTTGATAGTTGAGGATGAAGCGCCGTTGCGCAACGCGCTTCGCGATAAGCTTATGGGTGAGGGTTTTATCGTGCTTGAAGCCAAAAACGGCGAGGAGGGGCTGAAACTCGCGTTCTCCAGCCACCCTGACCTTATTCTACTTGACATTATTATGCCGGTAATGGATGGCATGACTATGCTGAATAAATTGCGTTGCGACCCGTGGGGTGCTCATGCGACTGTCATTATCCTGACAAATCTTTCAGACGCGGAAGATCCGCTTGTGCTTTTCCCCCATCGTTCCATTGATTACCTTGTCAAGTCTGACTGGAGGCTTGAAGATGTGGTGACAAAGGTGAAAAAGATGTTAAGAAAACAGGCAGTAGAGGAAAAGGGAGGGGCGCCAAAATAAAAATCAGAGGCAAATGTTTTGTTTTGCGCCCCACCTTTGGAGAGGACGGAACCGCGAGACTAATAACAAAACGCCTCTGTTTTTTTAAAAGGGTTAATCTGGGTCGGGGATGTCCGCCCAAGGTCGTTCAGACTCCCTCGGGGCTGAGCCATCGGGACGAACGCCTGATGAGTCTTCAGACTCGAAGAGCGGACGATCTCTCCTCACCTTTGTCGGGGATGTGAGATTTGAACTCACGACCTCACGGTCCCCCTCACCGAAATATTAGTCGGGGACGGGGGAATTGAACCCCCTGCCTCTCGGTCCCGAACCGAGCGTTCTACCGATGAACTAGTCCCCGAAATTTTGGTGCGGGGCGGGCCGAACCGTGCGCGCTGGAACGAGCGCTAATCCCCGGCACGATAATTTTCAATTTCTAATTTCTAATTTCTATTAAATTTTGAATGATTTAATTTCTAAACAAAAATCTATAGAAAATTAAAAACTATAGGACTTTCGCGTTTGATGTCATCCCCGACCTGATCGGGGATCCAAGTTAATAGCACTAATCCTGGATTCCCGCTTTCGCGGGAATGACAATAAGTAAACTATTACCAGTCCTAAACTATTTCAGAATCGCTTTAATTCTACGCACGCCAGCTCCAGAAGATTCTTCTTTTAAAATCTTGAAATGCCCAAGTTTATCCGTGTTTTGTGCGTGCGGACCGCCGCAGATTTCGCGCGAAAAAACTTGCCCCGAGCCTTGCGAGGGGCTGCCTATGGAATAAACCTTGACCCTGTCCCCATATTTATGTCTGAACAAACCAATCGCGCCTTTTTGTTTTGCTTCCTCGGGTGACATTTCCTCGCAAATGACCGGCAATTTTTGGCGGTTTTTTTGATTGACAATTTCCTCTACTTTCTGAATTTGTTCAGGTGTCATTTTTTCCGAATGGGAAAAATCAAAACGCAGCCGTTCGGGCGTAATATTGCTCCCCCGCTGTTCTACGTGCTTGCCCAATACTTCGCGCAAGGCGGCGTGCAGAAGATGCGTGGCAGTGTGATACTTCGTGGTCATTTCCGATGCGTCAGAAAGACCGCCCTTAAACATTCCCGATGAAGCCGCGCGCGAAAGTTTCTGGTGTTTTTTTTGTTCCTTATGAAAATCTTCTTCATCAACCCTTAATCCTCGCTCATTAGCTAATTCCAAAGTCATTTCAAGAGGAAAACCATAGGTTTGATATAAATCAAAAGCTTCTTTGCCAGAAACTTTATTACCTGCTCCCATTTTGGTGAATTTACGCAAGCCGTTAGATAAAGTTCCCTCAAATTTCTCCTCTTCTTTTTTTAATTCTTCTATAATAAAATTTTGTTTTTGTAATAATTCAGGATAAATGTTTTTGTACATATCTACTACGACCTTTGCCGCTTCTGTGCAAAAATTATTTTCAATACCTAATAATTTTCCATAACGCACCGCTCTCCTAATCAACCGTCGTAAAACATAACCTTGATTTTTATTGGAAGGTGTAACCCCATCAGTCAGAATAAACGCACTAGCTTTAACGTGATCAGTGATAATGCGCAATGCTCTTGCCTGATCTACTTTTAACTTTTGACTTGTGGTTTTGACTTTTAAGATTTGACTTTTGACTTTTTCTGTAATCGGTTTAAATAAATCCGTCTCATACACATTATCCTTGCCATTCAAAACCGCAATCATTCGCTCTAACCCCATTCCTGTATCCACATTTTGCTGCGCTAACGGCTCAAAAGTACCATCTTTCTTTTTGTTATACTCCATAAAAACCAAATTCCAAATCTCGGCGTATTTGCCACAATTGCATTTCGGCTCACACTTCTCTCCGCATTTTTCTTTTCCGGTGTCAAAAAATATTTCCGTATCCGGTCCGCAAGGACCAATTTCACCCGCCGGACCCCACCAATTTTCAGATTTAGGATAATAATAAATGTGTTTCTCTGGAATGCCCGCCTTCTTCCAAATATCCGCCGCCTCGGTATCCTTCGGCGCATCCTTATCACCAGCAAACACAGAGACGGAAAGACGATTGGGATCAATCCCCAACCACTTTTTGCTCGCCAAAAATTCAAAAGACCATTCTATGGCTTCTTTTTTAAAATAATCTCCCAGCGACCAATTCCCCAGCATTTCAAAAAAAGTTAAATGCCAAGCATCCCCTACTTCATCAATATCATTTGTGCGCATACATTTTTGGACATTGCAAAGGCGAGATCCCTCTGGATGCTTTTCACCTAAAAGATAGGGAACTAAAGGGTGCATTCCCGCGGTGGTAAATAAAACCGTGGGATCATTTTCCGGAATCAAAGAAGCCGAAGGAATCACCTTATGTCCCTTCGTTTCAAAAAAGGCTAAAAACTTTTCGCGCAATGTTTTGGAATTCATAGTTCGACAAGCTCACTATTTTTAATAGTTCGGTAAGCTCACTACCTATTTTAAGGCATCAAGACTGCTCTGCAATTTGGTTAAATCCTGCTTAAAATTATCAATTTGCCTCTGGTTTCCCGCATACGTCCTCTCCGTCATCTGCAATTCTGACTCTAGTTTTTCAATCTCCCTTTTTAACTGGTCTTTCTGTTTGTCTAGATTTCCTATCTTGCCCTCCAACTCCGCTTTATTTGTTTCCAAACGCACTCGGTTGGCTTTTAATCCCTTCAACTCTTCCTCCATTCTTTCTTGCTCATCTTGTAATTGCAGGATCTGCTCGTTAATTTTGGTAACCTGGTCTCTTATGTCTGGCATTTTTTTATTTTAATAATGAAAAATATACTTAAACTATAGCATATATAAAGGAAAAAATAAATTCACCCCCGCACCAAAATCCTTAACGCGGGGGTCAACCTCGGATAATAGCACCCCCTAAAAGCTCTTTGCCGGAATAAAACACAGCGGACTGACCAGGCGTGATCGCTCTTTGCGGCTTTTCCATAATAACTGACAAATGATTACTTTTGAATCTTTCTATGGTTGCTTCCGCGGGGAGATGGGAATACCTGATTTTGACCCGGCATTGAAAAGGAAACTTCGGCGATCGGTCCGCAACCCAATTCACCTTCCCCAGCTTTAACATTTTGCCTTGCAATTTGGGGCTATTATTTTTTTGAGTCACCCACAGAATATTCTTTCCAAAGTCCAGTTTGACCGCATAGTAAGGTCCCGTGCCGCCAATACCGATGCCTTGACGCTGACCTAAGGTGTAAAAAGGCAAGCCCTGATGTTCTCCTAAAACCTTTTGAGTTTCTATGTCCATAATTTTTCCGGGTCTTACCTGAATCTTCTTTTTTAAAAAATCCTGGATTTTCTCTCCAGCTAAAAAACAAATATCCTGACTCTCTTTACGGTCGTAAACTGGAAGCCCTATTTCTCTTGCCATCGCCCGCACTTCTTGCTTGGTTAAATTCCCTAAAGGAAACAATAGATGTTTTAATTTATCCTGCGTTAAAGTATATAAAAAATACGATTGATCCTTTTTTTTATCCCACGCTTTAAATAATTTATATAACTTTGCGCTTTGCGCTTTGCGCTTTGCGCTTTTTACGTAGTGTCCCGAAGCCACATAATCAAAACCTAAAGATAGGGCGCGATCCAGCATCACGCCGAACTTAATCTCCTGATTGCAAACTATGCAAGGATTCGGCGTGCGACCAGATTTGTATTCACGCACCAAATAATCAATAATCTTTCTTTGAAATAAAGAGCTTAAATCAATGGCGCAAAAAGGAATGCCTAAAAGTTGGGCGACTTTTTTTGCGGAATCTTGGGCTTCTTTCGTTTTTTGAGTTTTATTTAAAACCATAAAAAAGCCGGTTACAGCATAACCTTGTTTTTTGAGTAGAACGGCGGAAACTGAAGAGTCCACGCCGCCGGACATTAAAACCGCGACTTTTTTAGGATTCTTTTCGCGCATAGTTTTATTATACCAAAAAATAAAAAATGGCGAGAGGAGTGTTTATATTTGAACTCTCCTTCGCCGAAAAGAACTGTGCCTAGGTAGACCAACGTGTTCCTTCAAACATAACTGCGCCTTCTTCGTGAATGCCAGATAATATCTGAAGGGTTCGATAAATATGTGCCTCAATGGCATCTGTATTTATATCTGAAACTGCGTCAAAACTGCTAAAAGACGCTGTTAAGGCTTTGACGGCTGGCACAACCAACATATCTTGTTGCACAGCGGCCATTATCTTTTTTAATTTAGCGCTTTCTGGTTGGTTTAGTTCTGCCTTGATCTTTGTTATTATTGGGTCGCTCTGATAGAGAGCAACTTTCTTTTCCAACATCTTCCAGTATACTACTGAATGCTTGAGGAATAGTTTCATGCCTTTTGGCGTTGTGGTAGTTCTCATCGGTTTGCAGTCGAACTCTATTATTCCGTCCCAGTTACGTTCATTTAATAGGTTACAGATCATAAAATCAGCAGTTAATGAACTGCCAACCCCAGGTGGGAGATCGCAGTCCATTCTAGCCGGGATCTGACCGCCAAAATGAAGGAACGGAGCCAGCACACCTTCTTCAAGCAACTGACCAAGCTCGACTACTGGATCAAGTCCGAGCATAGCAACGTGCTGCGGGTATTCAGGATTAATTAAGATACGTCCCTTATATTTCGGATCGGGGAAGAATTTCTGAATAGCCGATGAAGCAGAAGCGCCTGTTCCGGCAAAGAGCGCAAGAAGTCTCGGTTCGTATACTTTCGTTTCAATGGTAACTTTGTAGTCATAGCCTTTTTCAAGGGCGTAATCCACGCAGATTTTGATACCTTCAATGTATCTCCTTAAACCTAAGCCCATATCCTGCTCGTAAGCGCCATCAGAGCCTTCACGCCCCCCCCAGAAAATGACATTCTTTGCGCCCATCTGTGCGGCAACATCCATAGAACGACAGGCTTTGACAATGGCGGCTTCCCTGACCTGCGGGAACGGCGATGAGAAAGCGCCGGAACGGAAACAAGTGTTTGAGAATAGGTTGCTCGTAAAATTATAGAGTGATAACCCATATTGTTTGACAAGGTCAAGGGTCTCACCGATCTTCTGCGTGATCTCATCTTCTGAAGCATCGTCGCCCCAGAGGTCACGGTCGTGGAAACTGATGAACTTTATACCAGCCACTACACATCCCTCAAGTCCTACCTCTAAAGGCAAACCACGGGTCGGATCGCCAAACGGGTCCGAGCCTCCACTAACGAGACACCATCCACCCACAGAAAACTGACGTGGTATTAACATAATTACACCTCCTACAACCAAAACTAAATTACTCCAACTTCCCAAAATTTAAAAAGAGCTTCTTTCACCTCCCTGTTTTTAGAAATCAAAAAAGAGGTTTCCCTCCTATCAAAAGCAGAAAAGGTTTAAACCCTTTCTGCTTGTTGAACACTTATCTTACCACCTTCCTCCAAAATTGCAAGATCACGGGGCTTAAGTTCACCTGCTAAAATTTTCTTGGCTAAAGCGTTATCCACTGTGTCTTGAATCAAACGGCGCAAGGGACGCGCGCCAAAGACAGGGTCAAACCCTTTTTGCGCCAATTCTCTCGCGGCTTCTTCAGTGCATTCAAAACGGATATTTTGCTTCGCCAATCTTTCGCCTACTGCTTGAAGCATTAATTTAGCAATCAGCAAAACCTGTTCGGGCGCGAGCGGACGGAATAAAACAATCCCATCAAAACGATTTAAAAACTCTAAACGATAATATTGAGTCAAGACTTCTTCAATAATCTTTTGTTTAATCGTATTTAACTCCACCCCCGCTTTCACCGCTGCGGTGATTTCTGGAGTGCCGGCGTTGGAAGTAGCAATAATAATAGCGTTAGTAAAATCAACAGTACGACCCTTGCCGTCGGTTAATCTCCCGTCTTCAATTACCTGCAAAAAAGCGTTAAAAATATCCGGATGGGCTTTTTCCAATTCGTCCAATAAAATCAGAGAAAAGGGGTTGCGCCGAATATTTTCCGTAAAATAACCGCCCCTTTCCGCTCCCGCGAAACCCGGCGGCGGACCAATGAGCTTATTTAAAGCATCGCCAGTTCGATACTCGCTCATATCAATGCGGACCATCGCTTTTTCAGAACCAAAATAAATATCGGCTAAGGCTTTCGCGGTTTCAGTTTTACCCACGCCAGTCGGACCAACAAAAAGTAGAGAAACCACAGGACGCTTCTCGCTGCGCATTCCCGCGCGGCTACGGCGCAGAGCGGAAGCGATCATTTTAACTCCCTCTTCCTGATCCACAATTCTCTTGTGGATTTCTTCCTCTAAATTTAATAATTTCTCCCCTTCCGCTTGGGTCGCCGGCGCGAGAGGGACATGAACCTCGCGCTCTACCAATTTTATAATATCCTTGCCGCTCACTAGCCTCACTTTCCCTCCTTTGCGAGTGAGGGAAGCGGCATCGGTTAAAAGATTCAACGCCGAGAAAGGCAGAGCAGAATCGGGAAGATATTTCTTCGCTAATTCCAACGCCTTTTCCAAAGCAGGATAGGTAAAAAAGACCCGCTCTTTATATTCAATCAAAATTGTTTGCGCTTCTAGAATTTCTAGAGCCTGCTTCCCCGCCGGCTCTTCTAATCTAATCACCTGAAAATGACGCAAGAAATCCGTGCGCGGCTCCAAAATATCCTTATAATCCCCTTCCTCTGCCGTGCCAATAACATTCACCGTGGGATGGGAGAGAGCGGGTTTTAAAATCGCCGAGGCGTCCATGTTGTCCCCCGCACGCCCTAAACCGATTAACTCGGCAATATTATCAATCGAGAGAACGATGTTGCCCGCGTTGATCACCTCCTCAACAATCCTTTTTAATAATGCCAAGGGATTTTCACTCGCGGATAAAGCGCCTAAATCCAAACTCGCCAGCCTTTTATCCCGCAAAACCGCCGGCACATTCTCCGCAACCATTAAATTGGCAAAGTCGTAAATAATCGCCGACTTGCCCACTCCCGGCTGACCTACAATAATTACGTCTCCCTCGGCTTGTCTTAAATTTGCCAAGATTTCTTCCATTTCTTTTTCCCGACTAATCAGGAAGGGGAAAGCGCCGTATTTGGCGCGCAAGGTTAAATCATCCCCGAAACGATCAAGAAGAGGAGTGGGACGCGAAGTGTAGGCGCGATTCATTATTCCACCCGGTTTAAAACGAGCTTTTCTAAAAAACTTTTGCGAGAGCCTTCTTAGCTTTTCTTCCTCGCAAACCCAGTTAATTGTGTTTAATAAAGACTGAAGATTTAAATTTTGGTCTTCAAAAAAAGCTAAGAGAGAGGGTTCTCTCTTCACCGCGCCCCAAAAGATCTCGGGTAAAGAAATAGTTTCTCGCCCTTCCGCAAGACTCATCATTGCAGCATCTAAAATCATCACCTTAAATTTGACAGAAAAACTAGAATCCACGGAAAGGCGGAAACGGGGAACAATTTTTTGCCACTTTTTTTCCAAGACTGCGGGACTTATCCCCAATCTTAAAATTATCTTTTGCACCCGATCTTTCTCTAATAAAACTTTAAAAATAAAAAAGGGGTCCAGATTCTTCCGACCCAATGACCAAGCCCGCGCCAACGCCATCCTCGCGCCCTCGTCCAAAAATGGTTCCGCGTCTAATAAAAATGGCGAGCGCAGAAAATGAGTAATACTTTCCCCTCCGACTTCCCTAAAACCTAAAACCCTTGGGGTTAATTTCCTCTGCTTCTCGGAGATGCGCTGTAAACGGAAAAAAACAAAACTGAAAATGAGAATGGCAATCCAAAAAGAAAATCCGATTCCGCCCCGCCCCCAACACAGAAGCAAACCCCCGCACCACGGACCTACGCTTGCGGCATTTTGGTATAAGGATAAAAATTGATGGGCTAAAAAAATAATCCCCAGAGAAATTGCCGCCAAGTCCACGATTTTATTGAAAATAAGGCTAAATTTTTTATTTAAAATGTACTGGTCCAACCGCGTCGGCCGCCAATAAAAAACACGGGTTGGTGTTTTCAGAACAACCCCAATATTCTCACATTGACTGCAACCCTTGCCTGCGCAATTCTGGCAGTATAAAAATTTTATTTTCTCTTCCGCCATACTTTTTATACCACGGTCGCTCCCTTGATTATTACTGAACTAACCTCTCTCCACTCGTCATTTAAAAAGCATATAGATGCTTAAAGGAGGTATTGCTAAATAGCCTAGAAATAAAAATATAAAAAGCAACAAGCCGATCAGCATCGGAGGCAATAAAAATAGAAACCATATTGTCCTAATTACCGGTCCAATCAAAATCCCCACCAGAGAGTAGTCGCCGTAAAGCGGACGATAGAGATTCAAGAACATAATCCGAAAAGCTAAAAAGTCGTCCCAATTTTTGATTCTGTCCCACGCCCATTGCCAATATTTTTCCACGCCGCGAGAATACCACCAAAGGGGAAAATAAGCTATCTCTTTCACCAGGTCTAAAATAATAACAAAAGTACTCTGTTTCACCACGCTATTCATAAATGTAAAATGTAAAAATCAAAAATCAAAGTGACAATTTTAAAATGTTAAAATGAATTTTAACTAATAAAAATTCAGAGTTCTCGCCCGCTAGCGCCTGAAGCGCAAGCGCTTGAGCGAGCGGGTATCCTTTTCACCCTCTCAGGTAACCACCCGTTAGAGTGGCAAAACCCTATAAAAAAACCTTATTTTTGAAACCATAAATGGTTAATTCCCTAAAACCTTAGTTCATTTTGAAATTTTACACTGTCTCGCTTTGTGAGATCTCGCGAAGCGATGATCATTTTACACTTTGATTTTTACATTTTGATTTTTTAACAGTTCCTCCCATACTTCTTTAACCACCGAGGCAAATCTTTAACTGACTTAACAATGTCTTGATCTAAAATACCGAGGGTTTTAAATTCTAGCCGGTCCATTAATCCCGATCGCACCCCGATAAATTTAATCTTACGACCGCGGCTTGCCTCTACGTCAAATCGCGTATCCCCCACGTAAATTATCTCACGAGCGAGGATTCCTTTTTTGCCTAAGATGGATAAAGCATTATCAAAAGCGCGCGGATCGGGTTTATGGAAAATAAGCTCTTCTTCTCCTTGGATAATTTCAAAATCATCCAGGGAGAAACCTTGCTGCACTAAAATATCCCGCACTGACTTTACATTACGGTTAGAAAGGACGCCCAAAATCATATTCTCTTTTTTAAGTTTTCTGATCACTTTATTTGCTCCCGGAATCTTGCCGTAGCGCCGCGGTTCTTTCTGATTATAGTCAATATAGGCTTGGCGGAAATCGGAAAAAGGAACATCTGGCCAAAATTTAGCAATAAAATCCTCCCATCCCAAGCCCCAATACTTTTCCAGCTCCCCACGAGAGGGTACTCTCCAGCCTCTTTCCGCTGCTACTTTCTGATGATAAACAACTCCACTTTTGGAATCAATTAGAGTGTCGTCGAAATCAAAAATAATTGCACGATATTTATAAGGCACAAATTTAAAATTAGAAATTATAATTTTATCGTCTCATCTTCATCAACCCTTTTGAAATCCGGCCGCCTATTCTCTTTTTTTACTCCGTTAGAGAAACCCGCCGATTTCAATCGGTGGTCATTATCATTTAAAACTGACGGCGGTTTAATCCTTCGACTAAAGGAGTCAGCGCGGACCGTTGAAAAATGAGATTCTTTAACCCCGGAATCCAATCTTGAATCCGAAGCGGAAAAAGATTGAGGTCTTTGTTTCAAGGCTTCACTCAAAGAAATGGGGGGAGGCACGCGCTTCGCCACTGGCTCAACCTCTCTTTGGGGCGGGAAATGTCGGCTGAAATTATCCCATGCCGGTTTTGATGGCGCCGCGGTTCTCGCGTCTATCCGTTTAAAATGCTCTTCTTGCGGATGTTGTTGCTGTTGCTTTTGCTGTTGCGGCCATGATCTTGCTCCCTCTCTTACTTGCGTTCCTCCTTGCGCCCCTCCACCATTTTTCCCTCCCTCCTCCATTCCGCTCCAACGGTTGATTTTTTCTTCCACGACCGCGCGAGGAGTAGCATATCTTTCTCGCGAGATCCGAGTGATCTTCTCCCTGGCTTCAGGATATTTGGGCGCTTCTTTCTCAATCGGCGGCAGAGTCATCGCGGAAAAAGCATCCGAAGCCACGCCATCAATCATTAGTTTTAGATAAATTTCAAACTTAGTTAAATTCACTAAGTCTAATTGGGTGAAAACTGGTTGAAATTCCGGCTCTAGAAATTCCGCATCCATCGCGCCGACGCGGAAACAAATAATCGTCCCCACATTCCCAAAAACAGCGTCGCGCACCTTTTCCTCCATCTGAGTAATATACTGGTGCGCCATAATTAAATTCAAGCGATATTTCCGCGCTTCAGACAGAATGTTCGCGAAAGAGTCTGTAGAAAAATTCTGGAATTCATCAATATAAAGATAAAAATCGTGGCGTTCCTCCTCTGGGATATCCGCCCGGCTCATTGCCGCGAGTTGAATCTTAGTAATCATCATCGCGCCGAGGAGTGCGCTGTTCTCTTCGCCCACTTTCCCTTTCGCAATATTCATCAATAGAATTTTACCATGGTCCATCACATCGCGAATATTTATACTGGATTGCGGCTGACCAATAATGTTTCTGATGAGAGAAGAGGATAAAAACTGCCCGACCTTATTTTGAATAGGAGAAATGGCTTCATTGCGGAAATTCTCGCTGTAATTGGCATATTCATTCACCCAAAAAGAGCGCACCACAGGGTCTTGAATTTTTTGGACTACCTTTCGCCGATATTCTTTATCTACCAGTATCCGCGTCACCCCCAAAAGAGTGGAGGAAGGATAATCAAGAAGAGCCAATATAGCATTGCGTAAAATATACTCTAATCGCGGTCCCCAGGAATCAGCCCAAATCTTTTTAAACACACCAACCAAGCCGTCAGCAATAAGATGTTTATAATGGGGTTCTACGCGTTCAAAAATATTAAAAGCAATCGGATAATCATAATCCGCCGGGTTGAAATATATGACATCGTTAATCCGCTGCGGCGGCACAAAATCCAACATTTTATCGGCAAACTGACCGTGAGGATCAACAATCGCTAAACCTCTGCCCCCTTGAATATCCGCGATGGCCATATTTTCCAATAATGTAGTTTTACCCATCCCTGTCTTGCCAATAACATAGATATGCCTCCGCCGATCATCCACTCTAATTCCAAATTTACGCTCCTGTCCACGGTAATTGGTTTTGGCAAAAGGGACTATTTCATTATCTTGGGACATTTTAATAAACCAAAAATTAGACTAATGTTGTTCAATTACTCAATTGTTCAAAATATTGATAAATATGACAATAAACAATTGAACAATGGAACAATTGATTTATACGGTGGGCAACCCTTTCGGCGGCGCTCCCTTCTTCACTTCAATTCTCTCCATAAGCGGCGCCTTCACTGTCGTCGTCGGGAAATGGAATAATGTCGCCAACTCCTCAATATTTAAAAAGTAACTTGTCCCATCAGAAAGAGAACGGTTTTTGTATTCACTCAAAACCTCTTTTTTCCGCCTATTTAATCTAGCCGTCGGGAACCAATAATGAGCGGAGGTCTTGCGAGAGAGCTGAAAAGAATTTAAATTGGTCGTGGCAAAGTGGGTAAAAGCCCCAACATAGGACAAACACCGAGACTTTAGAAGCGGTTTGTTATAGACGTCCTTGCGCATCAAATAAATCATCCGCACCTTGCAGCGGTAAGCCACCTTATTAAGATTCCTTTGGATCGCTTTTACGGTTTCCTGCTCTCCTGGCGACAAAAATTGCATCAAACTGGGCAAGCCCCCATTTTCTTCCTTAGCCTCGCTGGCAGTAAAAGTAGGGGGAGCGAAAGGCGCTTCTAATACCCCCTTCACTGCCACTTCTGTCCACTCATCTACAAAATCTTTTAAAAAACTTTTCTTTTTCGGCTCTTTAACGCCGATCATTTTTTTCACCAATTTTTCCCCTTCCTCCTTCCATGTATCATCGGTAGGTTGAATCATTATCTGCATCCACATCTGCTCCCCGGCATTAAGACTACTCATTACTTCCACCACGCCGGCTAAAGGATCTAATTTTGCCTCATCGTCCGCGGCTTGGGTGGCCATCTCAAAATCCACATAACTTTTAATTGGATAAGCGTCCTCACGAGCAAGAGTCATCTCCGTCCCCCATATTTCCCAGGGTGAATTAGGATCAACAATATCGGAAGGAATATCTTTTGTATAGTCTTCAACCTCTACTATTTCCGCTTCAGGGTACTGGGCGTAAACATGCGCCTCCACGAGCTCCCGGAATTGAACGGGGGTACGGATCACAAAATTCACATGGCCTTCAATACCCACGATTTCCAAAGAAAACCATTCCTGGATCTCGCCAAGCCAATATTTTTCTATCAAATCGCGGGGCGCTAAAACGCCGTGCAAACCCGCCATAATCTGCTCGGCGGCAAAAGGAGTGCGCAAATTCTCCGCAGGCACATTAATACTCAATAAAACGTACTCCATCTTACTCAAATATTGCCCCTGACGATAATAGACCCAAGAAATAAAAGCGATGATAAACAAAAACGGCGGTACAATAAACTGCCATAAGTTAGCAAAGACAACTTTAAGAATGCCAAAAATTTGGATAAAAGGTCCGAAAACGGATAAATCCATTTTTGTCTTGATTGGGTAAAAATTAACCTTGATTATATTATAACATCATCAAGACCAGAAGACAACCAACTTTTTGGAATCAGGAATAATGAATTTGGAATCAGGATGAATTCTCTTGCCCTCTCAACTGCTGACTCCATAGGGACAATCGCAGCTATGGAACCACGGACCAGCCCCAAGGGGCCGTAGAAGTTCTACGCTGGCTTAAGATGACTTCCAAGTATCCCGCGGGGCACCATCTTGCCTGCGCAGGCAAGATGCCCGCGACCCTCAAAATCTATAAATTACCTCATTTTAAATTCAAGACTTGAAAAACAAAAAAGATGACGGTAAAATAAAAAAACAGGTTTGAAGATAATTTAAACCTGTCTTTTAAAACACTTTTTATTTTAACTCCACCTCTCCTCTTTCGTCCCGCGCGAACAGCGAGGAATCCTGCAGATTCAGCAAAACCGTAGAACGCCGGACAATTCTCTGTTTTAAAACCAAATCTACCAGCTTCTCCCGCGACACTGGTTTTTTGGCCTTTTTTAAAATATCAACAATAATTTCTTTGACCGTGCCTTGCTTGTAGCCCCATTCAGCCAAGCCATAAATCCCGCGTCCCACTAAAACAAAACGCGGGTCTTTGATTAACTCATTATGCACCGTGGGGGCGTGCGCTTTCTTCTGACTTAATTGACTTTTATTAATTAAATCTGTGATTTGATGAAAGTGTAAAGGCTTTCCCTCTTTTTTTAAAACAATATAAGCCCGATCTTTCACGCCGCGGGGATTAATCTCTCCCCAGCCCGCTAAACCCCAATCCTGATAAGGGTTAGAAATCACTTTTTTAGAAATACCTAAATAATTTTCAATAATCTCCCGATCCAAATCGCTAGTTTCCATGGGAGCAGAATCTATCTTTTGGTATAGACTATCAAAAGTCACGGGTTCTCCCACTTTCCGCAAAACCTCTTTGGCTGTTTCAATAATTTCGTTAGTGCGCTTAAAAAATCCGCGTTTTATTGTCCAGGCGCGATTGTATTCGCTATTTTCTGAAAAATCAAAAAATTTATCCGATAAATTTAAAATAAATAAAACCAAACGACGATAAGTCGGATTGTTAAAATCATCACGGAGCAACTTTCTTAAGAGACTTTCTTCAGGAGCAATACCCCCCAAGCCATTAAGAGTGTTGGCAATCGCGGTCTCAATAGGTTCAATCTTTTTAATATCTGGATTCTCTTTGAGGCTCTTTAAGGTCGCAGCTTCAATTTGGCGTACCCTCTCACGCGTAATCCCATAATACTTACCAATAGCCTCTAGGGTTTGACCTTCCTCTCCGGAGAGACCAAAACGTCTTTTCACAATATCTTGGTTTTTTTCCGGAAAAGAAGCGAGTAAATCAAAAACCACCGCAGAAAGCTCCGCGCCTTGAATTTTCCCCCTATTTTCAGTTGTTTTGAGTCTTTTATTCATAAGGATTTGTTTATGACACTTATATCATATAATATCTAAAAAATTATGTCAAGAGAAGATATTAGCATAACTTAAAGAATAGGTCAAATTTTGGCTTAAATCAAAAACCCCTTGTCAAGGCAAAGGGGGTTAGACAGACGAAATAATGCGTATTTAAGCTCTTTTGCGCGAGAAATTATACCAAACTACCAAAAGCGGTGAAGCAATAAAAATAGAAGAATAAGTTCCAGTAATAATGCCAATAAGCATTGCCAGCATAAACCAATGGATAGAAGCGCCGCCAAAAAGGAAAAGCGCAAAAAGCACTAAGATTGCATTCATTCCCGTAACGAGCGACCGCGTCATCGTTTCATTGACACTCTTATTAACCAGAATCTCAAAGGGTTCATCCACTTTCAATTTGAGCCGTTCGCGAATGCGGTCAAAAATCACAATCGTATCATTTACAGAATACCCTAAAACCGTAAGCATCGCGGTGATAAAAAAACTGTCAATCGCAACACCTAAAAACTTGCCCAAAACAACAAAGACAGTAAGCATTACTAATAAATCATGGACTAAAGCCACAATCGCGACCACCCCAAAACGCCAGGACGAAACCGGTCGGCTTACTTTCCGAAAAGCCCAGGCAATATACAAAATGATCGCGATGGAAGATAAAACAATAGTTAGATAAGCTTTGCCTTTTATCTCCTCACCGATTGTAGGACCGATGGTTTCGTAACTAATCTCTTCCACATTACCAAACTTTTGTTTTAGACCGGCGAGGGCAATATCGTATTCTCCCTGCTCCAAACTGCGAAATTGGAGCATCTTATTACCTTCAGACTCACGCACGCTTACGTCTCCCAGATTGAGGGTCGGCCAAAATTCCCTAATCGCCGTATTGTCTATGCCGGCAGGAAATTTCAGCTCCCACAAAGTACCGCCCTTAAAATCAATACCCCAATTTATACCGAAAATAAAGAAAAGGATAATGCCAATCAGAGTGAGGGCACCGGAAAAAATAAAATAAAATTTTCTCTTGCCAATAATGTTGAACATATTTGAGTAATTGGTAATTGGTAATTGGTAATCAGTAATTAGTAATTTTTTTGGCCCTTCGGGCCAATAATTCCCTGATTACCGATTATCAAGCTTGATTCCAAATAACTTCCTTTTCACCAAACGATTCAAAATTAAAAATTGTAAAAAACTTCGGGTCACAACAACGGCAGTAAACATACTGACAACTACGCCTAAACCTAAGGTGACAGCAAAACCACGGATCACGCTAGATCCAAAATAGCCTAAAATCACACAGGTAATTAAGGTAGTGATATTGGAATCAAAGATAGAAGACCACGCGCGCTTGAAACCTTCATCACAAGCGACAAGGAGATTTTGACCACGGCGCAACTCCTCTTTCATTCGTTCAAAAATCAAAACATTGGCGTCCACAGCCATACCCACCGATATGATAAAGCCAGCGATACCCGCCAAGGTCAGGGTGACGGGAATAAGTTTAAAAATTGCTAAAGAAAGCAGAGCGTAAATCAATAGGGTGCATACAGCCAAAAAGCCTGGCAGACGATAATAAATCAGCATAAAAAGCGCGACAATAAGAAGCCCTAAAGCGCCCGCCGCCATACTTTCTTCTAATGATTTTTCACCCAAAGAAGCGCCAATGTTTTTCTGACCAATAAGCTTAATCGGTACAGGAAGAGCGCCCGAGTTCAAGCGTGTCGCAAGTTCCTTAGCCTCCTCGGTAGTGAATTTACCTGTGATCACCGCCTCGCCCGTGGTAATGGGCTCATTCACCCGCGGCGCGGAGATAATCTCGCCATCTAAATAAATCGCCACCTGTTTGCCCACGTTGCGCGTGGTAATTTCACTGAATAATTTTTTACCCTCGTCATTAAATTCCAAACCAATCACCGGTTCATTGGTATTGGGGTCAAATTGCACTGTCGCGTGTTGAAATTCCTTGCCGGTTAAATTGGTGGGAATAAAAGAGGTGAGTTCAGTATCCGGCTTAATCTCCTGACCCGGCATAATTTGAGCAAGGGCTTCCGGCGGCAAATCCGATGCTTTGAAAATCTGGGCTTCCCGAAACTCCAAATAAGGCGTCGCGCCAATCATCTGCACAGCGGCGTCAATGTCTTTGATGCCAGGAAGTTCCACAACGAGCCGCCATTCTTCACCGACTTTGGTCGTCTGCACAATGGGCTCCCCTACGCCATAAGCATTCACCCTTCTTTCAATGACATCGCGCGCTCCGGCAATGGCATCCTGGCGCCTTTCCTCTTTCACCTTGCTCAAATCCATCTGGTAAACCAAATGGGTTCCGCCTTGCAAATCTAAACCTAAATGCACCTTAATTTCGCGAAAAAATTTTCCGATTTTTAAATCAGGACCCTTAGGCCAATCTACAAGTCCCACCAAAAAAGTTAAAAGAAGAATAAATATAAAGCTGGACCACACCTTGCGCCGCGGGGAAGAATTCGCGAGAAAACGCAAAAAAACAAAGAAGCCGGATTTGACTTTCCGACCCAAATCTTTCAGAGCGTCCAAATCCGTGCGTTCAGGCTTTAAATTTGGGTTTAGAGACATAATATTTATTTCGCCTTACACTTCTTTATTTTACCAAAAGCGCAGTTATTTTCCAAGGGATAGATACATTTTCACCGCTTCTAAAAACCAGACTCCAAAATACTGCGTAAGCTCAATCGCCTTCAGGTCCAACCAATGGTAATCCTGATGCTCTCTGCTCACTTTAATTTCACCGTCCAAATATTCTCCTTCAAAAAATAAATAAAAAATATGGAATAACCCATCTGTTTTTAACACCTCGTGTCTCGCGTAGGCAACAGGTACAGGATGGACTTTAAAATTAACTATGCCGGTTTCTTCTGTGATTTCTCTTGCCAAAATATCCAAAATCGGCACTGCAAATTCTTCCTGATGGATCCTGCCGCCCGGAAAATCATAAAAGCCGGCAAAGGGACCATCATTGAACGATTTTAAAACAAGGACTTCGCCCTTCTTGTTTTTAAGGAAGGCTTTTAAAGATATTTGATAAAAATCTTTTTGGGATGGCATAAATTTATCTTCTTCGTTGTAGAGACGTTGCAATGCAACGTCTCTACCTAAAAAATTCTGCAAAACCACGCTCTATATAGATGTTGTAATATAAGGCCCCTGCAATGCATTATCTAAAAACCATCTAAAATCCTGAAAATTTTGATAAAGAAATGCTTTACCTCCTTTGTCTTGATATAAGTTCGTCACTTTCAAGGAATCATCAACCAATAAAGTGTTATTAATTTCTTCCCCCATTTTCGCGAGGGCAATATCAAAAAGCTTTCCCTTTTGGTCTTTTTTTAAATAGCCATAATCCGCGGAATTGATAATCACATCAAATAACTTATTCAGGCTGTGATTTTTCACCGTGATTTTGCTAAACACATCCATATTATCCGTGACCAAGCCTATTTTTCCCACCCTCTTTTTCAAGCCCGCGATATAGTCGCGCAACTCCTGATCTATTTTCATCAAGCGTACGCTCTTAACAAATAACCTTTCTAAAAGCGCTCCGTTAATGGCTGTATTTTTGGCAATGATATGGTTAATCTCCGCGGAATTTATTTTACCACGCATCCATTGCCCCACTAACTCCTGGCGGTCACCGAAAATATTCTCCTGAATCCAGGCATAAACTTCAGGGTATATTTTTTCCAAAGTCGCGCGATAAAAGCGGTCATAGCAAAGCACGCCGTCAAAGTCAAACAAAAGACTATGTGGATTGAACATAAAATTATCACCTGTTGTAGAGACAGGTTTTAAACCTGTCTCTACGGACGATCTAAACTCCATAATACATCTTAATGCAGCCATCTAAATCCGACACTAATTTCATATTTAAAGCATCCTGCGGCATCACCCACGCGTGTTCCCTGTGTTCACGGGGATTGATTTTAATAATGGGTTCAGAATCTAATTGGAAAGAAAATATATGATATACAAAATCGTAGTCAGGATATCTGACATAGACCTTATCAAAATAATCCAATTTTTCTGATGAAACCTCTAAACCTGTTTCTTCTTGAATTTCTCTCACCATCGCCTCCTGTTCACCCTCGCCTAGATGAATCTTGCCCGCGGGCACGCCCCATTTATTGCCTTCTAATTTATGACTATTGCGAAATAAAAGAAGAATTTTATCCTTAAATTCTACATAGCAACTCACCACTTTAAAACGGGGTTTAAAATTTGGGGGAGTTTTTATAAAAATCATATTGGGTGCGGAAATCTCTAGCTTAATTCAAAAATTGAACCAATGAGGTGATGACCACGTTGGCTCCATAGTCCCCGAAGGGGCTGTGGAGCCAACAAATCAATTTCATCACGACTTCGCCCGATAGCGCCTTGGTGCATTAATATTGTCCCTTCTGTAAAAATTACTATCGTCATATTTTTACTTCTCATGACACTTTTTGGTCTTCAGTAACCTACCGCAGGGATAATAATTAGTCCAAATCAATTTTTTCATAGACTTTTATCAAGTCTTTCCAAGATTCATATAAATCTTTAAGTTCGCTCTGAATTTCAGGAAAAATACCTAAATCTCTATAATCACGATCCATTTTCGCGTATGCCCTGAATTCACGCTTGCTTTTCTTATCATCTCTTGCCATATCAAGATACATAGGCTCTGTCATATGGCTTGCAGAGTCTATACAGGCAATAATTTTTGCCTCAAGGGAATTTGGCATAACATCGCGACATCTATGCGATCTGACACAATGCAAAACCTTATCAGTTTTGTCTTTTGGATAATTCTGTTTTTCCAAAAAACTTTTTGATCGTTCTTCACTTCTTATCGCATGGTCGATTTTTGTCGGTATAGGATAATGCCCAAGATCGTGTAACCAAACGCTTAGAAAAACTATCTCTTCGTCCGCTTCGGGATATTTTTCCAACACGTATCTTGCCCATCTTTCAACTTCGGGAACGTGAGGCAACAAACGGTATGGATCTGAACCAAATTTTTTAACCATTTGATAAAATTTCGCTTTTGCTTGCTCAATTATTTCAGATATAACATTTTAGTTATTTTTTATCTCCCGTGGCAATGCTTGTATTTTACCGGATGGCCATCGGGTTTTTTCGCTCCGCACGGGCAGGGGTCATTGCGACCGACTTTGGGCCGCGTTACTAGTGCGTTAACCTGCTCTCCTGATGCTTCTCTATTTGCGGGCTTGAATGGCGATTGCGCTTCCGGCTTCATTGCTTGAACATTTACTTTGGGCGCGTTCGGCATTAAAATACTCACTTTGAAAATCGTATTCGCAATATCGCTTCTAATCTTTTCTAAAAGTTTCTGGAACAATTCATAACCCTCGCGCTTGTATTCCACCAAAGGATCGCGCTGACCATAGGCTTGGAAACGCACGCCTTCCCGCAAATAATCCATCGTGTCTAAATGTTCGGTCCAAAGCGTGTCCATAATCCGCAGAGCCACGGCTTTTTCCACTTGGCGCATTCCCTCGGGCTTCAATGCCTGCTCCCTTTGAGTATAGTTCTGTTCGGCGATTTTGAATAAATATTCAATTATTTTAGTACGCGCCTCACTGCCCCCTCCCATAATGTCTTGCGCCATCTTTTCCAAAACAGCGCATAAATTCTCGCGGCTTATTCCTGACATTGTCTCCAAGGGTAAAAGCGCATACATACTCTCGCAGATTTCTTGAATATCCCAGTTATTTTCTTTGTCCCCCATGGTATGGTTCATTACAATCCCTTCTATCTCTTCTTCAATCATTTGAAGGATTGCTTTTTTTAAAGCCTCGCCATCATCTAAAATCTCTCTGCGTTTTTTATAAAAAACTTCTCTTTGTTTATTTAAAACGTCATCATATTCCACGAGATGTTTTCTGATGTCAAAGTTATTGCCTTCCACTTTGGATTGGGCAGATTCTATAGAACGGGTAAGAATCCGATTTTGAATCGGCTGGTCGGAGGGCAAACGCAAACGGTCCATCAGCATCTTAATCCGCTCTCCGCCAAAAATGCGCATTAAATCATCTTCCAAAGAAACAAAGAATTGCGAAGAGCCCGGATCACCTTGGCGACCAGACCTTCCCCGCAACTGATTATCAATCCGCCGCGCTTCGTGCCGTTCAGTGCCTAAAACATGCAAACCACCCAGCTCCTTCACTCTGATCCCAAGTTTGATATCCGTGCCGCGACCAGCCATATTGGTCGCGATCGTAACGCCGCCAGCTTCCCCTGCTTGCGCAATAATTTTCGCTTCCCGCTCGTGGTTTTTGGCATTTAAGATCTCATGGGGCACGCCTTCCCTTTCTAACATTCCAGAGAGGATTTCATTTTTCTCAATGGAAATCGTGCCGACAAGTACGGGCTGTCCGGCTTCGTGCCGTTTTTTAATTTCCTCCGCCACGGCCTTAAATTTTCCTTCCTCGGTTTTATATACCACATCCGGCAAGTCTAGCCGGATCATTGGTTTGTTAGTCGGAATAATCAGCACATCCAGATTATAAACCTTACTGAATTCTTCAGCGCTCGTCGCCGCGGTGCCCGTCATTCCAGCTAGTTTTTTATAAAGCCGAAAATAATTCTGGAAAGTAATCGTTCCCAAGGTCTTGCTTTCTCTCTGCACTACCACTCCCTCTTTTGCTTCAATCGCCTGGTGCAAACCTTCGGAATAACGGCGGCCCGGCATTAAACGCCCCGTAAACTGGTCCACAATAATCACTTCACCGTCTTTTGCCACATAATCGCGATCGCGCTTGAAAAGGGCGTGAGCGCGCAGGGCTTGCTCAATATGATGCACCGTGCTGATACCGCGCTCCTCATAGATATTCTTCACGCCCAAGATTTTTTCAAGTTTGCCGATCCCTTTTTCAGTCAAAGCCACGGCTTGCATTTTCTCGTCCACATTGTAATCTTCGTTCTCTTTCAAACGCGGCACAATTCGGGAAAATTCATAATATTTATCCGTGGACTCGGTGTCTGGCGCGGAAATAATTAAGGGCGTGCGCGCCTCATCAATCAAAATAGAGTCAATTTCGTCAACAATAGCATAACTAAGTTCTCGCTGCACCATTTGAGAACGCTCCCAGACCATATTATCTCGCAAATAATCAAAGCCAAACTCATTATTCGTGCCATAAGTAACATCGCAAGCATAAGCCTTAGCGCGGGTAACTTCCTCTAAATGAGAATTCACCGCGTCACCCATCTCTACTTGTTCACTAGCGCCGCGCTCCCCTCCCTTACCTTGGTATTGGAAGGCTTTTTCGTGTTGAACACAACCCACCGAGAGTCCAAGTAAATGATAAATCGACCCCATCCATTCGGTATCACGGCGCGCTAAATAATCATTCACCGTAATCACATGCACGCCTTTTCCAGTTAAAGCGTTCAGATAAACAGGCATTGTCGCGGATAAAGTCTTGCCTTCGCCAGTTTTTTGCTCTGCGATCCTGCCTTGATGCAAGACTATACCCGCTAAAATTTGCACGTCATAAGGCCGCTCCCCCAGACTGCGGCGGCTAGCCTCACGGCAAGCGGCAAAGGCTAAAGGGAGAAGAGTATCTAAATCTTCACCCGCTTTAATTTTCTTTTTCAACTTATCTGTAAAAACGGGGAAATCTTCATCTTTAAATTTTTTGAACTGCGGCTCTAAACGACTCACCTCATCAACTAATGGCTGCATTTTTTTTAAAACCTTATCGTTAGGGTCGCCGAAAAGTTTAGTGAGAAACATGGAAAAATTAATTTTTAATTTCTAATTTTAAATTTCTATTAAATCTTCAATTCTTTTAATCTTCAAACCTCAAATCTTCCTCAAGCTTTTAATCATACCAAATGCAACAAATCTTATTCTGTAAGAAGTTTAAAAATTGATTCATTAAAAATTTAATAGAAATTATAAATTGAAAATTAGAAATTTATTCTCTATCTGATTATTTACGCCAACGCCATATCTTCACCCACCTCTTCCAGCTTCTCTCCTCGCCGCGCTTTTTATCCCGCATCTTGGTTTTAAATTTGCGAATCTCTTGAATCATTTCCTCTCGGCAAATATCAATAGCGGCATACAGATCCTGGGCTTCTTCTTTGGTATAAAAACGATTGCCCCTTATTTCCAGCATCACTTCCGCGTAAAAAACATTGCCCTTGCGGTGACGTTTATTGAGCGCCACTTCTACCCGCGCCAGCTGAATATCATTCAAGAACTTAGCGAGAGACCCGATTTTTTCTTCAATATAACTCTTCATTTTCTCATCCAGATTTAAATTTTTCGCTCTGACTTTGATTTGCATAGACAAAAGTTAAAAGTTAAAAGTGAAAAGGTAAAAGTAAATGCTTTTATTTCTTATTCAAATCCAATAAATTGAACCTCGGTTTCTAAAATTATTCTGTATTTTTTGTACACTTCTTTTCGCACTAAATCAATTAAATCCAAAACATCTTTGGCTTTGGCTTCTCTCTCATTCACAATGAAATTGGCGTGCTGCTCGGAAATTGCCGCTCCCCCCATCGTCTTATTCTTTAAGCCCAGTTTTTCAATCAAACAAGCCGCCTTGATTTCACCATACTGAACGCATTCAGATGGCACATTTTTTAAAAACCGTTCTCCTTGCTTTAAAGGAATATTTTTAAAAACCGAACCCGCGCAATTCTTATAAGGATGACGCGCCCGCACTGCTTTAGTCCTTTCAATCTTTTCTAAAATTCTTTCTTTATCTGGAGCGGGCTCAAAGACAAAGAGAGCGTCTAGAATAATATTGTGATTTTTTTTAAAGGCACTTTCCCGATAGCCAAATTGACACTCCTTTTGGGTATAAATTTTGACCTGCGAATGCTTCGGATCTAAAACCCAAACGGTCTTGACTTTTTCACCGATAAAATGTCCAAAGGCGCCCGCATTGCCATAAATCGCGCCGCCCACTGTGCCGGGAATGCCAGAGAGATCCTCCAGACCCGCCAAACCTTGATTTAATGATTCTCGGATTAACGCTCCCAAAGCCAAACCCGCGCCACAATGAATTTCTCGGCCGCGGCATTCTAGTTCTTGATTGGCAATTTGAATCACTAAACCCCGAAAACCGCTATCAGCCACAAGAACATTGCTCCCGCCTCCCAATGTATAATAAGGCAATTTAAAATCCTGGGCTACATCTACCGCCTTTATTATATCCTTTTTGTTTTTAGCCGTAAAAAAATAATCTGCCGGTCCCCCAATTTTAAAAGTAGTATATTTTTTTAAATCTTCACTAATCCTTAAACCAGCTAATTCTTTTCTTAAACCCTTTGAAAAAATGTCTATCATTGACTTTGGAATGAAAAATTGTATAATTCAATAATCCCTTTAAAATAGGGAGGTCGAAGCGCCGCTATTTTCTAGTATGCGGAGCTGTGATTCTTAAGTCCGATCAATAATTACAAAACACTTAGCGCCTTTCTGAAACTGGAAAGGGAATAAATGGAGGAAATTGAAATGGATAACATTGTGGATGCCTATGTTGTATCTACAGTTGGAGGAAAAATAGACTGGTACTATTGCCTAATCAAAGACACAGGGAAAAAAATCCTAGCCCAGGCAAAGCATCAGCAAACGGAAATCCCAAAGGAAACGAAGGTCAAGATCAAACTTGCCACTAATAATGATACCATGGGGACAATAACGGAAATAGCACATTAAGAATAATATGCTCACTACAATGGAAAAAATATGAAATCATCTATCCATTGTGGTAAAATGATCTTTTTTCAAGCCAGGAGATATCATAATCCCTGGTTTTTTAATACTGTTATCAATCGAGGAGTTAACTGATTGATATCCCCCGCGCCCATAATCATGACTACATCGTTACGACGTATATTCTTCAATAAATAATGGATGATTTCTGAAAAATGTTCCGAATAAACCGCTTGGGGGCGTTTTCTGCTTATTTCCCGCGCCAGCTTTTGGCTTAAGACGGTTAAATTCGCTTTACTGATTTCATCGCGACCCAAAACACCAAAAATTTTCGTAATCATCACACGATCCGCGTCTTGGAAAGCCTCGCTGAATCCCCGAAACAATTTCTCCGTGCGCTGAATTTGGTGAGGCTGATAAACACACCAAATTCTTCGCTTGCCATATTTCTGCCGCGCCGCCCTCAAGGTCGCCCGAATTTCCGTCGGATGATGAGCATAATCATCTATAACTGTCACTTCTTTATCATATTTAATTTCAAACCTCCGCCAAGCGCCGGTATAGCCATCTAGAGCTTTCAAAATTATTTCTTCTTTTATACCTAAAACCTTCCCCACTGCAAAAGCCGCTAAGGCATTTTTGACATTGTGCTCGCCGGTAATTTTTAAAGCATGCTCTATTGCCTTCCGCGGTCCTTTTTCATAATCAATGATTTTGATTCCTTTCTTAACAATGAAACAATGAAACAATGAAACAATATTACTAACGGCAATCAAAAAACCACCTTGCGGCAATAATTTCACAAAATTCTTAAAAGCCGCTTGAATATCTTTTAGGTCTTTATAATAGTCAAGGTGGTCCTCTTCAATGTTTGTAATCACGATAATATCTGGATGATAATTCAAAAAAGCTCTTTTGTATTCGTCCGCTTCAATCACTAAATATTTGCTTTCGCCCAAACGCGCGTTCGCATTATTTAACTCTTTTAACTTGCTGCCAATAATAATTGCGGGGTCTAATCCGGCTTTTAACAATATTAAAGAAATCATTCCGGTGGTTGTGGTTTTTCCGTGGGTGCCGGAAACGCAAAGCGTAAAATATTTTTTGGTAAGTTCTCCCAGAGCTTCCGGATAAGTGAGACTTCTAATGCCTCGTGCTTTCGCTTCCCGCAATTCAGAATTATTTTCGGAAATGGCTAAGTTATAAACCACCAAATTAGTATTTAAAGGCAAATTTCCCTTTTGATGTTTGCCAATCTTGACTTGCGCGCCTAATTTTCTTAAATCCTTTATCGTTTCCGAATCCGCTAAATCTGAACCCGAAATCTTGTATCCTTTTTCTAAATAAATCCGCGCTAAGCCCGAAATTCCAATCCCGCCAATGCCGATAAAATGGATTTTCACTTTTTTCTTTATTGACATATAATAAAATATGTTCTATATTCAATGGATTGTTTCTATTGTTTTTGTTCTTTGTAATATATCATATATTGAGGGTATTTAACTGCGAAGCGGGAGGTATGGATAATGGCAAAAAGACGAAAAATAGAGATATTATTACTGGCGGCTGCAATAATAGGGATATGGGTGTTTAGTCTTTACCCCGATCCACCCATAAGAAAGCTATCTTACCAAGAAAAAAGATTCGGCATGATCTTAACAGGAAAGAAATATGTGGACTGCCGAAGTAAGCTACACATCACCTATAAAGATTGGGGGGCAGATGGCAATCTGGATGAGGCGGAAAGAAACAAAATCATCAACGGCAATCTAGTAAAGGAAAAGGTCATATTCACCGAGACGCAAAGTGAGGCTGAAAAAGGAAACGCGGATGTTGGGGAATTTAACCATTTGGGGAATTTTGTCCCTAAGGATCCTCATAAACGCTATGTCTGGAACGAATCACCAGAAGGGCAAACATGGCAAGAAAAGTTTGAAAAATTATTAGAAGATTATAATCGACAATAGGAGGGACAGAATGCAAAAATGGTTGTTGATTCTTTGCTTTGCAGCCGTAGTCATGTTCTGCTTTAAGTTGAACACAGCAATTCAAGAAGAGGAGTTCCGATCGCGCAATCTCCTCAATAAAATGCTGGATTTGACAGAAGACGCATCGCGTTATGTCAAACCGACAGAGGGAGATTGGAAATATTTTTCTGATCTCGGCTGGGCATTTATGCCGACTGACGGCAAGAACTGGGCGTATTGGCGGGACAAGCAAGAAAAGGCGCAATTTTTCACCCTCCTTGACCTTGCTCTGTACAAAAATCAGAACAATTTTTATCTACGCCCTTTCCAATATCGCAAGGCATATGCCTTCAATCCCGTAAGTATTGATCGAAAAGAGATTCAGAAAGTTGATAATATTCAAAATGAATATGGGAGAATTTGGATAGAAGTTCAAGAGCCAGGCAGACTGGTTTTCATTGGTCTCACCAAACCTTTAAAATTCCGTCAACCGCGCAAACTCCATTTGGAGATATCAAATCATTATCTTATAGAACGCACAAAAGAATCCGGTGCTTTTTACTGGAAGCCAGTAGGTAAATTAAGTACTAAAACTGAGGCAGAAATTCAATGACTTACAACGCGAGTGTTCCATCACTCGCTTTTTTTATCCTGCATCTTTTTGAATAATACCAGCCAGCCCAGGTTAAAGGACAGGGTGGATGAATCTGACTACCCTGTCTGACGAAAGGTGTGGGATTTATTTTTCCAAAATCTCGGAAGCGATCTTTCGAGCCGCATCAAACTTAGCTAAACCTTTAGCTTTCTTTCTCATTGTTTCAAGCTGATTGGGATTTTTAAATAAACTTGTAATCAAACTAATCAATTTCCGCGAAGTTAAATCTTTTTGTTCTAAAATAATACTCGCCCCTCTTTTTTCAAAAATCTTAGCATTAGCGAGCTGGTGATCAGAAGCAGCAGACGGCAAAGGGATTAAAATTGACGGCTTAGCGCAAGCCGCAATCTCCGCCAAAGAATTAGCACCGGCGCGGGAGATGATAAGATCAGCAATAGAATAAGCCAAAGCTATTTTCTCCCCATCTAAATAAGAATAAGACCGATAGTCCCTCATTTTTCCCTTTGCTGGTTCAAGTCTCTGACTTGAACCGGATTGTACCCCTGTCAAATGAACAATCTGATATCCCTTTAACTTTCCCAATAATTTCCGAATTAAATCGTTAATAAACCGCGCGCCTTGGCTGCCGCCCATCGCCAAAATAGTTGGCTTGTCTTTCGACAAATGAAAAAAATCGCGCGCCTTTACAGGGTCACCCTTCAAAATTTCCTGCCGCACAGGATTGCCAGTAAAAATATATTTACCCTGTAAAGACTTGGCAGATAGCTTCTCCGCAGAATGCGCATTAAATCCCAATAAAACTTTACTCGCCAAGTGCGCCGCGATTCTATTTGCAAGCCCTGGCACCGCATCAGATTCATGGACAATAATTTTTTTATGCAAAATCCAAGCGGCGATTACGACGGGTAGACTCACATAACCACCCTTACTAAAAATCACATTGGGCTTAAATCCCAGAATCAAGAAAAAACTTTGAAAAATCCCCGCCGGAATCTTGAAAAAATCAATCAAATTCCAAAAAGAAAAATAACGCCTGAACTTGCCACAGGCGATTTTTTGAAAAGGGATATGATTTTCTCTCGCTGCTCGCTCCTCGGGATGGTCATCTCCCAGCCAAAACAATTTCAAATCTTTCCTTTGTCTCACGAGTTCCCGAACCACAGCGACAATAGGAATTGTATGACCGCCCGTACCGCCGCCAGTAAGAAGAATACGCATTGATAACGAATTACGAATTTCGAATCACGAATTACGGAAAACCAATTTATAACCGTGATTCGTAATTCTTAATTCGTGAATCGACTACACTGTCTGTTTTGAGATATTTGTCAAAATCCCTACCGCGACCAAAGAAATCACCATAGCAGATCCGCCATAACTAATCAAGGGCAAAGGAACCCCCGTTAAAGGGATTAAACCACTTAAAGCCAGAATATTCATAAAAGCCTGAAAACAAAGCCAAGAAGTGATCCCGCCAGCAAGCAACCGACCAAAGCTATCAGGACTCCCACGCGCAATCTTAAAACCTTGGTAAGTTAAAAAAGAAAAAATAAACACTAAAAAGGAAACCCTGAGGAAGCCCAGCTCCTCACAGATGACCGCAAAAATAGAATCTCCGGCGACCTCGGGTAAATAACTATATTTCTGTCTAGACTGGCCAAAACCCAAACCCCATAACCCTCCCGAACCTTCCGCAATTAGAGCTTGATTTAAATGGTAGCCAATCCCCTGGGGATCCGTTTCGGGATTGCGGAAAACAACAAAACGATTCATCCTATAAGGCGCAATCACAATCAGAAGCCAAAAAGTTAAAGCCAAGATACCGCCAATCATCGCTAAATGAGAGAAGCGGGCGCCGGCTAGATAGAAAACAATCACAGAGGTGAGTAAAATAATAGATAAAGTGCCTAGGTCTGGTTGCAACACAATTAAAAAACTCACCACCCCCAAAATAGCTAAAAAGGGCAGAAAACCATATTGGAAATGGGGGACCTGCTCGCGTTTTTTTGAAAGCCAAGTAGCCAGATAGATGACAAAGGTGAGTTTAAGTAATTCTGTGGGTTGAAAAGAGAAATGACCGGCTCCAATCCAGCGCCGCGCTCCCTTAAAACCCAATCCGATTCCAGGAATAAACACTAAAATTAAAAGGATCAAAGAAATAATTAAAGCGAGAAAAGCCCATTTTTGCCACTTGTGATAATCAATTTTCGCAAAGATGAGCCAAGCGATAAAACCTAAAAGCGCACCAAAAAAAAATTGGTGGCGCAGATAATAAGCATTGTTGCCGAATCTTTCATAAGACAAAACAGAGCTTGCGGAACCAATCATCACCAGTCCAAAAATCACCAAGGCGAAAACAGTAATAATCAAGGAATAATTCGGTTTGTGCATCAAATCAAAGTTAAAAGTTAAAAGTGCAAAGTTAAAAGTTCAGTTCAAAATTTTAAATTTATTCCTTAAACTTTAAACTAGTAACTGCCTGCCCGCTCACGCGCTTCGCCAGCAGGCTTGTGAGCAGGCGGGTAACTTTGGACTTTGAATTTTTAACTTGAAACTCTTCTTCTATAATAAAAATGAGCCACTTAACTATTCCGTCTATATCCCTCATTTCTCTATTTCCTTCCTCGTCAACAACCCTGATTGCGCCCCGTAGTCTTTGAGCACGCTGGCGCCATTTTTCACTCCCCACAAAAGCGCTGTCCTTATGTCTTTACCCAAAGCAATAGCTCCCAAAAAGGCGGCAGAAAAGGCATCGCCAGCGCCCGTCGTATCCGCAACCTTACTCGCTTTTATCGCCTCTTGAAAGTTTAGTTCTTTACCATCATAAGCCGATGCTCCTCTGGCCCCTTCTGTGATAACCACGATCTTGGGACCCCAAGAAAAAAGTTCGCGCGCAATATTACCAGCAAGCAAAGAAAAATTTTTATTCTTGCTTAAAACAAGCTCAATCGCCTCATCCAAAGTTAAAATTAAAATTTCCACATTACGCAAGATCTCTCGCAACCCTTCATACCCTGAAGACAATTGCGCCAACCCAGGATTAAAGTAAATTTTCATTTTCTTCTTTGCCGCCAAATCTGTTATATCCCTCAACAACTTTAACCATTCGCCAGTGAGGGAAGAAATGTAGATCCATTTGCTCGCAAATCTTTTACGTCCCAGATTTAAATTATTGCTTGCATTTTTGTCCACAAACACAACATGATCTCCGCCGCCCTTCTCATCTATAATAACCACGGAGAGATCAGTCCTCTCTTTTCTATCCCAAGAAATGAGCGTCCCGGAAACTTTCGCGGCTTTAAGATTTTTCTTAATCTTCAGACCATCCAAGTCGCGGCCCAAGTTCACCCGGCAAGCTACGCGCAAACCTAATTTTGCTAATCCTACCGCCACATTGCAAGCTCCACCTCCAAAATTATCATAAGTATGCAGAACCGGAATTTTGGCGCCATATTCAAAACCCAAAAGCTTATTCGCCAATGGATCATGATTGGTGGTAATTAGCTTGCCTGCTGCGGTGCGGATCACGATATCGCGGGTTGAGCCGCCAAAAGTTACCACATCGTAGTGCATAAATTTAAAATTAATCCTTCAACAAATTTCAGGATTAATGCTGAGCAAAGCCGAAGCATTAACCCTTCAGCAAAGTTCAAAAATAATATTGAACAAAGCCGAGGTATTAAAGTTTCTTTAGGAGTATTCAATCGCGAACCCCGTTACAGAACTTCGTTCTCTAACCCCATCTAGAAATTTATTTCTAACGGGGCTGACGGTTTTCGCTGACCCCATTAAATGTTTACTATCCAACGGGGTGAATAAAATTTACAAAGATGAGAGCCACGGGAGTGTGGATTATTTCAGCAATACTTCCAGAAGATTGATTCCCGTCATCTCTTTAGGTTTGGGGATGTCCAGGAACGCTAAAACTGTGGGCGCGATATCGGAAATTAGCCCTAAAGGATAACTCCCGTCAATATAATCAAGTGCGCTCTCTCTCCCCTTGCCTTTTAAATCTTCAGCAATCAAAATGACAGGCACGGGGTTACTACTATGTTTTGTCTCGGTGGTACCGGTCTTAAGATCTAATAATTCTTCCGCATTTCCATGATCTGCGGTTATAATAAGAGCGCCGCGCTGCGCTAAAACCTCATTCACAATTTGCTCTAAGCATTTATCCATGAACTCAACCGCTGAAATAGTAGCGGTTAAGTTCCCCGTATGACCCACCATATCTGGATTGGCAAAATTCACTACTATAAAGTCATATTTCTTTGCTTTCAATTCTTGGATAATACGCTTCGTTACCTCCGGAGCACTCATCTGGGGTATTTCGGCATAATTTTTATTCCTTGGGGAGGGGATCAACACATAATCCTCACCCGGCCAGGGTTTTTCATATCCGCCATCAAAAAAATAAGTTACATGGGCATATTTCTCAGTTTCAGCAATATGCATCTGGAAAAGTCCTGCCCGGCTTAATGTTTCCGCTAAAGTCATTTTTATTTTTTCCTCCTGAAAAGCCACATGAGATGGACAATTTTTACTATAAGCTGTCATGCCTACAAAAAACAAATCACGGATTTGTTTACCGCGTTCAAACTTTTTGAAATCATCTTCTATAAAAGCGCTGGTAATTTCGCGCGCCCGATCTGCCCGATAATTAAAAAAGATTAAAGCATCATGATCTTGCACTAATCCGACCGGTTTGTCATTTTTATCCACGATAACCAAGGGCTCAATATTTTCATCAAAAATATTTTGAGCGTAATAAGATTTAATTTCCTCATAAAAATTCTGTATCTTTTTGCCTTGCCCTTGCGCCATCATCCCATAGGCCTTCTCTACCCTATCCCAATGATTATCGCGGTCCATTGCAAAAAAACGGCCGCAGAGAGTAGCCACCTTCCCAATTTTTAAAGTGTGAATTTGGGAATCCAAAATTTTTAGATAAGAAAGACCGGCCTGCGGAGCAGTATCGCGCCCATCTAAAAAAGCGTGAATAAAAACGTCTTTAACATCTTCCCCTTTAACTAGCTCCAAGAGGGCAAAGAGATGATCCATATAACTATGCACACCGCCAGAGCTCAATAACCCCATTAAATGCAAACGGGAATTATTCTTTTTGACATGTTCTATTGCTTCCAAAAAAGCAGGAATTTTAAAAAATGAACCGTCTTCAATAGCGTTATTAATCTTAGGCAAGTCCTGTAAAATGAGCCGTCCCGAACCTAAATTTAAATGCCCAACTTCGGAGTTGCCCATTTCCTGCCAAGGCAAACCAACAGCCTCCCCTGACGCTTGCAATGTGGCGGCGGGGAATGTTTTAGCAAGATCATTAAAAACAGGGGTCTGCGCTTCCCTCACAGCGTTCACCCGCGTCGGCGGACCAATGCCCCAACCGTCTAAGATAATTAAAACTACGGGACGATACTTTTTCATAGATGATTAACAAAAAAATAATCTAAAACATCTCTGAAAATTTCTAATTTTCAATAAATCAATTTTTAAACCTCTCACAGAATAAAGTTTATTGTATTTGATTTGATTAAAGGCTTGATGGGGATTTGAGATTTGAAAATTAAAAGAATTAAAAATTTAATAAAAATTGAAAATTAGAAATTAGAAATTATTTATCTGTTCCTCAATTTCCATCAGCCGATTATACTTACAAATCCTCTCACTCCGAGAAAGGGAGCCGGTCTTGATTTGTCCTGCCCGTGTCCCCACGGCTAAATCAGCGATAAAAGTATCGCAAGTTTCACCTGAACGATGAGAAATAATCGTGTCAAAATTATTTTTTTGGGCTTCTCTAATACAATCCAAGGTTTCCGTTAAAGTGCCGATTTGATTTAACTTGATTAAAATTGCATTTGCTGCCTTTTCTTGAATCGCTCGCTTTAATCTCTGAAGGTTGGTCACTAAAAGATCATCGCCAATAATTTGAACTTTCTCTCCTAATTTCTGCACAAGCGAAATCCAGCCTTGCCAATCATCTTCAGCTAAACCATCTTCAATGACGGAAATCGGATACTTTTCCACCCATTCACAATAAAGACCGACCATCTGATCGCTGGAGAGAGACAAGCCTTCATTTTTAAAAAGATAGCTTCCTTGCTCAAAGAAAGAGCTTGCCGCCACATCTAAACCCAAAACAAAATCCACAGGCATTTTAAAACCGCCTCTCGCCATTGCTTCAACAACAAGCTCTACCGCCTGCTGATTAGAATCCAGATTAGGCGCCAATCCTCCCTCGTCGCCCACATTAGTATTATACCCTTTCTCTTTACACAGTTCGCGCAAACAATGAAAAACTTCGCTGCCCATTCTCACCGCTTCAGTAAAACTCCCTGCCCCTGCTGGAACCGCCCAAAACTCCTGAAAGGATAAACGATTATCCGCATGTTTCCCGCCTTCTAAAAGATTGAAACAGGGCATCGGCAAATCTTCGGAAATTGGTTTAATTATAAAACTATCTTTATTGTTGCTCGGCACAGATGAAAGTTTGCGAATCCATTGCCAAAGTTCTAATTTTTGCATTTGAGCGGCAACACGGGCAACACCCAAAGAGACAGAAAGAATCGCATTTGCCCCCAAACGGGATTTATTCTCCGTGCCATCCAGCCCCATCATCCGCTCGTCAATCTCTTTCTGTTTTACAACATCCATACCCTTTAAGGCTTCTAAGATTTCATTATTGACATTCTTGCAAGCTGTAAGCACCCCTTTACCTAAATATCTTTTCGGGTCATTGTCCCGTAATTCCCACATCTCAAACTTACCCGTCGAAGCTCCCGAGGGTACCGCGGCTTTTGCTTTCAAACCATTATCTAAAACAATTTTTGTTTCAATTGTCGGCTCGCCGCGGGAATCTAAGATCTCCCGGGCTTTAATGGTTTTTATTTTAGAGGACATAAATTAAATTTAAAATTCAAAACTAAAAATGAAAAATTATCATCGCTTTGCGAGATCTCGCGAAGCGAGACAATGCAAAATTTTAAAAATTTTTATCATTTTTACATTTTAATTTGTCATTTTGATTTTTAATTTTTACACTTTACATTATAATTTAAATTCCCTATCCTCCACCAAATCGGTCTTAAATTCACGCGCGGCTCCATTCCAGTCAATTTTCACATTTAACTCGTGATCTACTGTCCCTGCCTGTTTCTGGGCATAAAGAGAATAAGCTTGCTCAGTTATTCTAATCGGCAGTTTGTATTCTAAAGTGACCGACTCGGTCGTTTTTGGTTCTGTGACTTTAAAAAAGGAAAACACAGTCTTGCCTAATTCTTCATAGGTCGCGGGTTCGCTTTCATTGCCGGAAATATTGATTAATTCCGCTCCTTTGGGCACATAAACGCGCGCATAGGTGCGGTAGCGCGTTGACCGCCAGTTAAATTCGCCAATGTGATTGTAAGTCATTGTAAGGCGCGCGATAGGATTTCCTTTCCCATCCCAATTCACCTCATAATCAATAGTGCGCTTTACAAAGGGGTCGCTTTTAAGGCTCGCTAAATTGCAATCAACATACAAGAAATAATCGCTAGGCGTTTCCTTTATCCGCCCATCCCAATCAGATAAAGCAATTATTTTCTGCAAGGCAGGGTCATTAAGATAAACTAACGCATGCTTTTCACTAAATCCCTGGACAACAATATTAAAGAGTTCCAATAATTTATCCTTGGGCAAAGTTAATGCCCGAGCAATGAGAATCTCGCCAAAATCGCTAATAATACCTTTACGCTGCGTTTTATCCTCAAATTTATAAAAATTCTTTTCCACGTGAAATTCCAATTGGTCAGTAAAATTTTCGCTGGTGAACTCATAAGGATAATCGGGGACCTTCACCGACCCCGTCAATTGCAAAATCTTCTCAATGAACGTAGGAGTAATAGCGATGACGCCATCCAATGCTTCCCCTCCCCCTTCTAATTTATAAAACCACTCCGCTTTTTCGGCGGCTACAGAAAAATCAGGGGACCAGTTGGAATCACGAAAATACCATTCAAATCTTTTATTATAATCTTGAAAAGGCTTCGGCGTCTCAATTTCACTAGTATACTGTTTATCTAAATTATAAGAATCATCGGTAGTGAAACTCGCAATCTCGCCATTTTTCAATTTCAAAATACCATAGGTGCCGATAAAACCACCCGATGGCCTCAACTCCGTATTATTTTGAAACAGAAAAAGATAAGTCTTCTCTTGTGGATATCCCAGCATATTGGGTAAAACCTCCGATGCAAGAATAAGTTTATCCACTGTCTTTTGCAATAAGGGCATTTTTCCCTTCATCAAATCAATAGTTCCACCAATTTGCGGCAAAAGACCGATAGTGCTAATACTCTCTAAATCCCTTTTTGCTTCTTCTAGTTTATGCTTAGTCTCCTCTAATAAAGGTGTCGATTCAGAAAGCACCTTCAGACTTTCTCTCTTTTTTTCCTCCCCCGCTTTCTCTAGTGTACTATCCAGAGGATTCAGAACGGTATTGGCAACATTGGCTAGGTTAGCAAGCGCTCCGCTCAACTCGGAAGCGGAAATAAGCAGGCTGTCTATGGCAACCACCTGATTACCAAGAAGGGGAATTCCTTTATACCAAGCGAGGCGCCCCATCTTATCGCGGGCGGCAAGGAATTCTTGGTGGGCTAGAGTTAGATGTAAGGAGGCGTCTTTTAAATTGCCCGCGGACAACTCTTCTTCCGCTTTTGCCACAAAGCTTTTGCCGCGCGAAGCATGGGAGTAGACTGCCCACACCGGCTGACCAAAAACCAAACCCACAATCAAAACAAGGGCTAGAATAACAATAATGAATTTTAAATTGCGATGTTTGGGTTCTTCTTGAGTTGAAAGAGAAAACATTTATGAATAAATTTTTAATTTTCAATTTCTAATTCTTTTAATTTATAAACCATTTACCCAATGGAAAATTTAAAATTGCTAATGGGTTTTGAAAATTCATTCATTAAAAATTTAATGAAAATTAAAAATTAGAAATTGAAAATTCTTTATCGTCACTAACGAGATACCTGTCTGCTCAATGTCCGTGCCCGCGAGAAATTATTTTCTAATCTTTCTTCCCTTGGCTTCGGCACTCCGAAGTATTTAATAAAATATTTCACCGCACTCCTGATATGGATTCGCGCCGCGCGATTGAATAAGGCGGAAAATCCTGATTCAACCGCGCTATCTCGGCGATGGTAATGAATCATTTCGGCTTCCGGATAATAATAAACCTTCCAACCTTTTTCCCAAAAACGCCGGCACCAATCCATATCTTCAAAATATAAGAAATAACGTTCATCCATTAATCCTACGTCTCTAATAGCCGCTAGCCGCACCATCATACAAGCGCCAAAAATCCAATCTACCTCCTGAATCTTCTTGTGATTAATATCTTCCATTAAAAACTTCTGAAGAGCTTTCTTGGCAAAACCAAAGCGACCTAAAAATGTTCTCCGATAAAGAATGAGTTTCGGGGTAATAAACCTGCGGCAAGAACTCTGCACAGACAAGTCTGGATTTAAAAGTTTAGGGCCGATTAAAGCGACCTCGGGGCGCTTCTCCATAAACTCTAACATTTTTTCTAAAGCATTGCCTCGCATGATAATGTCTGGATTTAAAAAAACCAAATATTTTGCCGTATTGGGCGCGTTATTAATTCCCCAATTAATTGCCGTTCCAAAACCGCTATTATACTGCGAGGCTAGAACCTTAATCTCGGGAAAATCCTTCTGCATCATCGCGAAAGATTCATCTTCCGAAAAATTGTCAATCACTAAAATTCTCCTTTCCATCCCGGGATTATTTTTTAAAATGGAATCCAAACACTGCCGCAATAACGCAGGGGTTTTATAGTTGATAATGACGATAAAAAAATTATCCATAAAATATAATTTACTCTAGAGTTTCTCCTTTTGGCAAGCTGTCTAGATATTGAGCTGAAACGATTTTAACCCAGCTCCATTTATAACCTAAAGATTTGAATGTCTCTAAATTCTTGATGGGACGCAGATTACCATATTCCACCGCATAAATACCAGGGCGACCTTTCGCCTGGACAATAACACCGTCATTTAAAACCATAGGTTTATCCGTGGGATAGCTTGCCATTTCTTCCTCCGAAATAATCTTAACATCCTTCCAAGAATAGCTATTGGCTTGAAAAACATTCCATTCCGCAATATGGCGGCGTTTGCCATAATCCAAGACATAAATCGCCGGATTTTTCTTAGTGCGAATTAAAGTGCCGTCAATTTTTTTGGCTCCCGATTCCGCCGCCGGACCGCCCGCAATGCTCGCAAGTTCTATATCGCTTATCTTTTTTACATCTCCCATCTTATAACCCAAATCTTTTAAAACTTTCATACTGGCAATATGGCGGCGGCGGTTGTTTTCAATGACATAAATTGCCGGACCGCTGCCCCGCACCAATGTTCCGTTGGGATAAGTCATTCGCAATCCTGAATTCGGGTAACCGTCAATTTCGCTTTGGTCCACCGCAATAATCTGACTGTTGCTATAACCGCGAGCCTTGAAGACAGCCAAATTAGTAATCAACATCTTTTCCACCCGCTCTTCATCTTCATTATATATGGTGAGATAGATCGCTCGCCCTCCTTGCGCGCGCAAGAGATTGCCGGCAGGATGAGAAAGCAAAAACCAATTTCGCCACCCCTGCCAAAGAAGCACAAAATTGCGGTTGGCGCCGTGATTCACGCCATCACCCACCACCGGCGTATAGTTGTAATTCACCGCCGTGGCAATATTTTTTGGCTTAACAATTTCGCCATCTTCGGTCTTCGCCTCTTTTCCTACTTGGAAGGTATAATTTTCTGGATATTGAAGATAACGATTGCGAATCTGCCAAGCCGCGGATTCCACTTGTTTTTGAAAACCCTTATACCGTTCATCGCAGGCTCCGCCGGAAGGACAGGCAAACCCCATGGCATAATCCAGAGCGCGAGCTGACCGCGCCGCCGCGCTTTTAATTAAAGACTGCTCTTTCTGCAGGGTGGTTAAAAGCCAACAAGTGCTAATTTCATAATCCCTATAAGCATTGGCGATTACTTTTGCCGCGCTCGCGTCTTCCACGGCATAATCAGCCAGACAGCTCCCCTGCGCTTCCAGAAAGCGCTGCACCTCTTTTTCGGTTCTTAGATTGCAAGAATAAAGCTCATTATCCGACAAAAGGTTATTTTTGTCAAAATCAAAGGCTAAAACAAGGTTGGGGATAACTAGCGATAATATTCCTAAAATTAAGAAAATCTTTGTTTTTGTAGTCATTGTTTTTAAAAAAATGAAACTAAACTTAAGCGGATAAGCGAGAATATTCGCCTAAAGAATACTCTTGTTTGCACATTCCAATCATAACAAAAAAAAGAGGAAAGGTCAAAAATGGAATTAGGAATAATAAAAAATGGCTTAATAAAGAATAAGCCATTGAAATTCTACGCCCTTCTTAAGAGGGTGGAATGCACACCTAGCCATCTTTATCCTCCGTGTAATATCGCCTTTGCGAAGTCATCTCCTAAAGAACTCAACATTCCAGGAAATTTTATGCAAATATAGGCAACAGCCGCGATAAAAATTATGATAACAAATCCGATAATAATTTTCTTCCGCATAATATACCTCCTTTTAGGCACTCTCGCTGATTCAGGTCTCCCAAGCCCATAATATGCAAGTCAACAATCAATTCTTAATCTATCGCTTTACCTTTTTTCCGGATGAAAGCCGCGGCGATTCAATTTTTCCGCCCAATTCTTCATAAATTTTAGCAATCGGGCGACCGGGGTTAGTATCATTAAAAGTAATATAAATATCTTCTTCCAGTTCAAAACGAAGCTGGATACCATTATATGACATCTTTGCTTTCTTGCCATTGACAAAACAACCCTTTTCATCAATATGGACTGTGATTTCAGAGACTGGGAAACTGCCCACAGCAATTCGTTGTGCCTTAAAAGTCGCCTCAAACATCATTCGCACCTCCCTTAATCACTCAAAAAAACTTCTGACCTCTCTTGCTTTAACCCTGCGATTTGCCATAATCGCCCGCCGCTTTTTAAAGGCGTGCGGAAGTTGCTTCACTAATTTTAAAAAAGAACCAAACAAGCGGGGTTCGCGCAATAAAACATAACCCCAGCGCTTCAACTCATACCATAAGATAAAAGGCGAATCTAATAAATAATGCCGCAGAAAATCGTTTTTAACAAGCATCAAGCTATGATTCTTAAAAGAAAAGTATTTCGCGCGGAAAGAATGCTTTTTCTTCTCTCGCAAAAAATCTTTACCTTTTGCCTGTTCGCCTAAGCCTGTGCCGCGCTCGTGGTAGGCGATAGCGCGAGGCGCATAGACGCATTTCCAGCCGTATAGATTCATGCGCCACGAGAGATCAATGTCTTCTTTATAATTTTCAAAATCGCAGTCAAAATATTCGCCGAAGATTCGCACGTCTTGAAGCGCTTTTTTCCGAAAGACAGGCAAAGCGCCTGAAACGCCAAAAACTTGCTCTTCTTTCCTATATTGCCCCGCGTCAGCTTCACCGTGCCCGCGGTCAATCACGCGGCGGCTTTTAAAAATTTTAAAACCTGTGGAGTCAATAATGTCAGTCTTTGTTCCATCCTCTTTCATTTGCAATAGTTTACCCGCCAAAGCGCCGACGCGGTCATCCTTCTCCATCACTCCAACCGCGCGCGCAACAAAATCATCTTCCAAAATGATATCGGGATTCATACAGATCACATATTGACCAGAAGCCTGTCTGATTCCCATATTATGACCCTCGGCATAACCTAGGTTTCTCTTATTGTCAATAATCTTAATTTCGCGGAAAATTTTCCGCACAAAATCCACCGAATGATCTTCGGAGCCGTTATCAATAAACACGATTTCCAAATTCGGATAAGTCTGTTCCAAAACCGAATCAAAAGCTTGCTTTAGATATTTCTTACTGTTCCAACCCAAGAGATTGATGGTGACTTTGGGGTTCATAGAATTCTAATAAGAAAATGCATTAAAGAAGTATGTATAATTCAATCATTGTTTCATTGTTGTTTTATTTTAGCAATGAAACAATGGAGCGAGGGCGAAGCCCGAGCGAGAACAATGAAACAATGATTCTGTAAATTATTCTTTAGAAATATAAGATGGCGGCTGGTCTATAACTGCCAAAAGGTAAATAGTCAATACGATATGCGCAATCCCGAAACTAGACATTAAAAATGGCGAGGTGCCGCCTACAATTAAGAGCGCGATTAAACCCGACAAAAAACCCAGAATGAGCGCTTTTTGCTCTTTTCCTAAATCAAATTTAAACCAGAGTAGTTTCAAGCCTTTGAAAAATATGCCTAAGATCACGAGACCCCAAAAAGCAAAACCAATAACCCCCCATTTCACGAGCATATCAAGATATCCCAATTCAAAAGAATAAGGATCCGCCACCTCGGCCTCGGTGCGATAGACGGGGAAATAGGTTCCAAAACCCGTGCCCCAAAAAGGATGGCGCAGAATAGAGCCGCCCAAAACCCGCACTTGGGAAACGCGCTCTCCTACCGAAATAGGGTCCTTTTCCACACTTACGCTCGTAGCTAAACGATTAAAGAAAAAATTGGAAAAAGAGAGATGGAAAAGACCTTGAAAAACAATCTCGGAAATTAAAAACAGAACAATAGCGCCGACTAAAAGTTTAAACCTTTGTTTCCACGATAACCAGAATAAGAGGAATAGAAGAGCGCCGATAATACCCACCCAAAAACCCCGCGTGTAACTCGCGACAATAGCTAGATACACGAATAAAATAGAAACTAAAACGAGGTTTCTAATATTCTTGCTTAAGGATGTCGCTCGCGAACGACATCCTAAATGACCGCGAATAAGAATAAAACTGACTAAGAGCAAAAGTCCGATCTGGATAAAGACGCCATTGCCTGTAAAAAGCCTGTAAGCTCCGTCCGGCATAATCCCGATCTTCCCGCCATAAAACATCCTAGACAATAAGACCTGTTTTAAAAACCAAATATTGATAATACCTAAAGCGGCTAAGAAATATAATAGGGTAAAAATAAAACTCACGGCGACAATAGAAACTAAATAAACTTTGATGAGCTTTTGACCTTCAGAATATTTAGGCAAAACGGTAAGTAAAAGAAAAAATAGGATATAAAACAAAAATCCGTTAGCGTCTTTCAGAATATACTCCAAAGGAAAACCATAAATCCAGCCCAAGAGCCCCCAAAAAATTGGAAAAAAGAAAAAGAGAACTACTAAGGGCTTCGTAAATTTACTCTCTGCTAAAGGCGCCAGACTCACTTTTTTTCTGTAAATATAGAAAAGCCAAACTAAAATCAAAATTGCAAAAAAGGCGACGCGGATTGAAATTGGTCCTTTGAAATCAAGCCATCTGCCGCCGGCACCGCCCAAAACCAATTCCGCAATAAAGACATGCAAAGCATAATCTAATCTGCGCCAAGCCAAAACGAAAAAAACCAAAGCAGTAATAATACTCAAAGGCAAAATCAAAAATTTCCAGGCGAAGACATTAGCTAAAATTGCTAATATAAAGGCGGTACCCAGAACAAAGATGAGAATTTTATTCAAATGATGAAACATAGAAAAATTTTCAATTTTCAGTTTCTAATTTCTATTAAATTTTTAATGAAATAATTTTTAAACAATAAAAAACTACAGCTTAGGAATTAAAAATTAGAAATTTAATAAAAATTAATAATTGATCATTGAAAATTAATCTAAAATCTCTACCAACTTCTTGGTCAAACTTTTGCGTTCAAACTTTATCAACTCACCGTCCGTTAATTCATACCTTAATATTCCTCCCCTCTGCCATTCGGAAAACAATTCCCAAAGTTTCTTTTTAATCCCCGCGATGTCCTGCGGTTCTATAATCTCGCCCACTCCCAGTTGAGTCAAAAAATCACGACAAGCTCCTTGCGGGATAAGAGCTAAAATGGGTTTGCGGGCGCGAAGATGCTCAAAAACCTTGCCGTGGATGTATGATGAACGACCGCGCATTGGTCTGTCCACAAGCAAAAGAACATCTGAAATCAAACGATATTGGACAGCCTCTATATGCGGCTTTAAACCCAAAACCTTTACCCGCGTACCCAAGCCCGTCCTATGAGCCATCTTTTTCTCTTCCAAAGTTAAATTCCCCAAGAAAAAAACTTGCGTTTTGGCTTTCATCTCGGGGTGTTCTAAAAAAAGTTCTTTTAATGCCTGCAGAAAATAACGTGGCGTGTTTCCAGGATGCGAATAATAAAAAGCCCCCGTGTGAGAAATAATAAAGTATTTCTCCAACCTTTTGAACTTATCCAAATCTCTTTCCGCCAAGATAAAATCCTGCTCGTCATAACCATTGAAAAGGAGTGTGATTTTATCCCTATACTTCTTAAAATACTCCCCGACATCTGGCGACGTCACTAAAATTTGATCACAATTCTTGACCACCGCGGTTTCCAAAATTTTTTCTAAGAAAAGGCGAGCAGGGGAGTGGGTTAAGACTGGTTCCAAGGAATCCAGACACCACCCGTCGCGGAAATCAGCGATCCACTTTACATAAGTGCATCTTTTTAAAAATAAACCGAGCAGGTGAGAGGTAGCGGGCGGAAAAGAGGACACTACATACTCTACCCTATATTTTTTAATAATCCAAAGGGCGTAAAAAAAAGCAAAAACTAACCAAGTAATCTTGGAATCCGGGAATAAAAACCAAGTTTTGATGAATTGTTTAATCCTGGCTTGCCAAAAATTGTTCTTAATTTCCGAATAGCCAGCAATATTTTGATTACTTCCTCCCCCTTCTTTGACTACTAAATTACGCAATTCCCCTGCCCGATACACCAAGGCCTCTTTATCCTCGCGACGTTTTTTCCTGTCCAATCTCTTTGCTAAAGTAAAGCTCTTCATCCGATCGTAGCGCCGCGAGAAATAAGAAGTAGTTAAAACAATCGGGCACACACCAAAATCCGGCAAATACTTTACGAATTTTTCAATTCTCTGCGTGCCGGCGTTATTGACTGGAGGATAGTAGTAGGCGAGAAATAAAATATTTTTCATAAGGTGTAAAAATAATTTCCAATTTTCAATTACTAATTTCTATTAAATTTTCAATTACTTAATTTTTAAACTATTTGCCCCGTTTGGAAATTTTTCATTTCTAACGGCGTTTGAAAATTGATTCATTAAAAATTTAATGAAAATTAAAAATTAGAAATTAAAAATTTTCACTAATACTTACTGAACTTCTTATAAAATCTTTTGTTATCTTCTCCCAATTAAACTCCGCTTTCACCCTCCGACGCCCTGCTTCTCCCATCTTCTTCCTTAAATTCTCGTCTTCCAAAAGCTGAATCACCTTGAAAGCTAAATCCTTAGGGTTTTCTGGGTCAACCAAAAATCCTGTTTCGCCATCAATAATGGCTTCAGGTATGCCGCCTGATCTGCCGCCAATTACGGGACAACCGCAGGCATTCGCCTCCAAAAAAACCATCCCAAAACCTTCCACGTCCTCGCGAATCTGCCTAGAAGGCATCAAAAAAATATCTGCTAAATTGTAAAGGCGGGGTAAATCCGCATCCCGCACAAAACCAATAAACTCCACCGCTTCTTGAATTCTAGGATCGGAACTTTTTTCTACCATTGCACGCAACCTTGCTTCATCCGGCCCCTTGCCTCCTATAAGATAAATGGTGTTGGGGAATTTTTCCAAAATCGCGGGCAAAGCGCGAATCACCAAATCAAAACCCTTGCGGCTGACGAGCCGCGAAACCGAAAGAAGAATTTTTTTTTCGGGAGGAATATGATATTTTTTCTTCACCTCTGCCGTTGCCAAACCAGACCGGAAACAGCTACCGTCCACTCCCGGATAAATCACGCTAATCTTTTCCGCTGGCAAACCCAAAAGTGACATTTCTTCTTTGGTAAAATTGCTGTTCGCGATCCCGCCGGCAGCCTCTTTGTAAATTATCTTCACTAAATAACGCAAAAAACGCGATTTCCGCATCGCTAAAATATCCAAACCATAAGCCCAGACAAAATAGGGAAGACCCAAAAGCTTTTTTAAAACCCACGCCGCAAGGTAGGAAGCAAAACCATGGGCGGCTTGCACAAATTCCACTTTCTCTTTTAAGGCAATCCAAAGGCTAAAAAAGGGGGAAACAAGCCATTTTGGTTTGGAAAAACGCGTCTCTAATCCTCTTCTATAAATCGGATAATTCTGCCATCGGTCAAAATCCCGGCCGAATTCTCTCCTTTTATTCGTTAAGACCACCACTTTCCCTTTTGGCAATCTTTTAATGATATTATGCAAACACAACTCAATACCCCCCGTAGCCGGACAAAAAATGGTCGTGATGAATAAATTTTTCCGCATAAAAAAATGGCTTCAAGATTAACGAGATAAAAAATCCATTTTTGAAAATATCTATATTTTTGCCTAATAATACAATAAATACAAAAAAATTGCAATCTATTTGACCTATTATTGCAATTAGAGAAATGCTTCAAAAAAAATTGATCAGCAATAGGGGACTAGTTCCTCTCCCCTACGCCTTGCTAATTTTAATTTTTGCAAAAGTCCTTTCTTGCTCCGCAATCACCTCTTGACGGCGCAAAAGCTCTAAAAGCGCCAAAAAACTCACAATCTGCCCTAACCTATCCCCCGTCTTGTTCAGGCTTCCCAGGGTCACTTTCATTCGGCTCTCCAAGCACATTTTAATAAAATCAATTTTTTCCCGAACGGAAATACTTTTTCTTAAAGTTCCCTCCTCTAACTTCTCCTCTTCCTCTAAAAAATGCTCGATCATATTAGCATAAATATTGGCTAAGCGGCTGGCTGAAAATTTTAATGGCGGGGAAAAACAAACCTTACGCGAAAACCAAACATTACGGATTAGGCTGTACTCTCCCCTACTCTCTAATTTTTTGAGCTCCCCTGCTAAAAATTTGTATTTTTGATAAATATTAAGCCTCTGTTTCAATTCCTCAATATCTTCCTCTTCTTCGTTCGTCAATTCCAAATCAGGCAGAATTTCTTTGGATTTTAATAAAAGCAATCTCGCCGCTACGACTAAAAACTCCGAGAGTTGCTCGGGATTCACTTTGCGATTCTCAATGTAGGCTAAATATTGATCCGCTATCTTGGCTAAAGAAATGTCTGTAATCTTCAGCCTTTCATCTTCAATCAACTGCAGCAGCAAATCTAGCGGACCTTGAAATTTCTCCAGCTGAAAATGGTATGGGCGCATTGATATTTATCCCCCACCAATTGGTATAGATAGAGGTTATCTTGCTTTTGAAAACAAACCCTCAACTGGCTTTTCAATCTTGCGGTAAACCGAAGCGGTAATTTTGATTGCTTCTTCAAAACTACCAGCGTTTAAAATAATCTTTTTATTTTTAAGCAATAATTTATCAATGTAGGTTTTCTGTTTATAAAGCGAACCGAAGGGAACAAGGGTACCGGCTTTTTTGGTGATCTTCATTTTAATCTGCGCCTCACTGGCAATTTTCAGCTTCTGGCAAGCCCGCTCGCCCATTTTCTTCCGCTCGGCATTAATAAGTTTTTTGAGCCTCATAATATCCAAACGACGGTTTCCTGGCACTACCGCGAATATAAATTCCGTATCTGCCCGTACCAGTAAAGTTTTGGCAATCTCTTTTAAATCCGCGCGCAAGGTTTGGGCAAGGTCAAATGTCGTATAAACGGTTTTATGCGGCATTAACTTATAAACCGCCTTTGATTTTTTTAGAAAATTTTCTAGACGTTTGAGCATAGATGTATGATTAAAATTATTCTAATTGACCTAATTATTCTAATTATTCTAAAAAATGACCAATGTCCAAGCACCAATGAATCAATTAATAACAGAATTAGGTAATTGGGATTTAGTTATTAGGATTTATTTAGGTTAATTAGAACAATTAGAATAATTAGAATAATTTTTATTTCACAATCTTTAAATGTAATTCCCTCAGTTGTTTAGTGTCCACTTCATTCGGCGCGTCCATCACTGCCGTTGTCCCCTTTCCTGTGGTAGGAAACGGAATCATCTCCCGAATGTTTTTTTCAGCCATTAACACCATTAAAAGCCGATCCAGCCCAGCGGCAATCCCCCCGTGCGGCGGGACGCCATATTCAAAAGATTGCAACAGATGCCCAAACCTTTCCTCAATATCCCCGCTCTTGTAGCCTAAAAGTTCAAAAACGCGCTTCAAAATTTTGGGGTCAGTAGTGCGGATTGATCCTCCAAAAACCTCATTGCCGTTTAAAGCTAAATCATATTGCAACGCCCTAATCCGAGCCAAATCTTTCCCCTCTTTTAATAGGTCTAAATCCGCGGTGTGAATAGCGGTAAAAGGGTGATGTTGCGGTCCCCAAGCTTTTTCCTCTTTGTGATATTCAAACATCGGGAAGTCGTAAATCCAAGCAAAAGCCATTTTGCCGCTCTCGGGATCGCGCCGCAAATCCGGCTTGTCAGATTTATATTTCTTCATTGCCTCTTGGTAAGGAATGCGCGGAAAAGGAATTTCCTGGATTTCCTTTTTAAGAACACCCTCTGTGAAGCCAATCATTAATTCTTCAGTCAAATTCAAAATATCTTCTTGGTCGCAAAAAGACATCTCAATATCTAATTGCGTAAATTCCAGCAAACGATCCGCCCTTAAATCTTCATCCCTAAAACAGCGCGGAAATTGAAAATATTTTTCCACGCCTGCAACCATCAAAAGCTGCTTGTATTGCTGGGGGGACTGGGGAAGAGCGTAAAATTTCCCAGGGTGCAAACGGCTTGGCACTAAAAAATCCCGCGCGCCTTCCGGCGTAGATTTGGTCAGAATCGGAGTTTCAATCTCCAAAAATCCCTTTTTCTTTAAAAAGGCGCGGATATAATCTACGGCTTTTGCCCGCTTTTTAAGAATCTTTAGCACCCTCTCTCTGCGCATATCCAGATAACGATATTTCAGCCGCAAATCCTCTTTCACCTCTCTGCCATCATCTGTCACCTCAAAAGGCAGGGTCCGGCTTGCGGACAGAATATGAATCGCGCTCGCTTCTACTTCAATCTCGCCCGTTTTTAAATTCGGATTAACTAACTTTTCCGGCCGCCTGTTCACCTTGCCCTTTACCTGCAATACAAACTCCGGCCGCGCGCCTTCCGCAATTTTGTGCGCCTCTCTTGATACCTCCGGATTCACAACTACCTGCACCAATCCTTCTTTATCGCGCAAATCTAAAAAAATTAATTTTCCGTGGTCTCGCCGAGCGTGCACAAAGCCAGCTAAAGTTACTTCTTTGCCTTCCTCTTTTTTAGACAATAATCCGCAATAATGATCTTTAAGCATAATGATTATACCCCTCTCCTTGCCAAGGGGAGATTTAGGAGGGGTCTTTATCATTTTTATTTTACCATAAAAAAAAATCTTTGAAAATAAAAAAGAGGCAATGCAAATTGCCTCAAGTTTCAAGAAAATAAATCCTCAATCTTCTTTTTCACTTCATCAATATTACCCATGCAATAGAAGCAGGATTTAAAGAGTGATTCATGTTTTTCAAAATCTGAATTTGTCTTCAATTTTTCTATAACATTATCCTTATCGGAATAAATTCGACAGAAAGCGCCGTCTGAATTACCCCATTGGAAAAGAACCATGTCATTATCTCTAAGATTTATAGCAACTTCTACCAACTGGTTGACAACTAAAATTTTTACAGCCATTTTAATCTCCTTTATGATAAATATCTCCAATAACCCAGCTTCTAGTTAGACTAACGAAGATGCCTTTTGTATCATTATAGATAAAAAATCATACTACAAAATAAAGGACAATAAACAATCCTAACAATAATTCGTAATTTTGTCAAATAAAAAATCACTACAAGATTGACTGCAAGGTTTAATAAAGCAGGGATAATAATTATGGATCCAATAGGAGGAAATAGGCTAATCTACGAAGGGACTATATAAAAAGCAAATCTCACATTAAAATTAATGTGAGTTTTTTATCTTTAAAAAACTAACCCTTAAGGGCGAGGGTTAGTCTTCCATGCGCACTTTAAGGCGGATTTTAATTAGCGGATTTGTTGTTTTAATTAAGGATAGACCAGTATTTTCGGACTCTAATAACTGCCAATCTGCCAGAAGAAGGTGGCATCTTAATATCTTTAATCTTCGCCTTTCTTTTCTCCCCCTTCTTTGATTATCCACCAATTAAATTCCGTATCTTCTGACACTTCTTCCAGAGCAGAAACGGTAAAACTTTTCTCGCCCACTTCAGACAAATAAATAAATGTGGAAGATAGTGGGGTTATACCAATAAATGAATCTTTGGTTACTTCCTCATTCTCAAAAACTGCGTCTTTTTTTCCTGCTTCAATAACACCTGTGCCTGTGATTATATTGGTTATCTTACCTACAACCTCTAAATCACCTTTCACCACCACTTTCGGTTCGGGCACAGTGTCATTTGCTTCCCCGGGATTCAATTCCAGAATGCCAGTTTCCGAGAGAATCCTGCCCGAAACAAGCTTTAGCTCCCCTTTCACCTTTACATTCCCGTCCTTATCTACCGCGAAGTTCTCGCTATTAATCTCTAAGCCTGTGGCAGCATCCAGAACAAGGTATTTGTTGGGGTCGCCGATTATTACTTTGTCCTCCACAATCTTTACAATCTGCTGTAAATTCTGTGTTTCTTCTTCTAGTTCTTGAATCCTGGCGGTATTCGCTTGGTTGGATTCCATTACTGTTAAAATAGAGGCGCTTAAAGTGTTTAATTGATTGGAGACATTCTCCAGATTGCTCAAACTGTCTACTAGGGTTTGGAGGGTGCTTTGCAGTGATTCTAGATCAACTTGCTCGGAAGAAGCCCCCTCTACCATTTGTGCTGGCGCTGTGTCAGCATCATTTTCCGTAATTTGTGATTCGTAATTCGTAATTCGGGTCTCCAGATCCTGAATCCTTGATTCTTGATCTTTGATTCTTGATTCTAAAGACAGAATTCCTGATTCCTGATTCCCTATCCCTAATTCCAAGCCAGTGAGACGCGAGGTCGTGTCGCCCGCGGAAATACCAAGTTCATTCTGCACTAATTGCATATTATCATCTATGACCGATAGCTTTTGCTGCTGCTCCTTGAGCACCTCATTCTGATAAAGGGAGATCCGTTCATATTTGATTGCGTCAGGTCTGCCTTGCTCGTCATATATTACAAGGTTAGAAAGGCCTAAAGCGTCAAATTCTTCGGCAATAAAGCCGACATCCCTCTTTCCTGTTGCTTTATCAATAAAGGAGGTAGGTCTTGCTTCTAGAATCTTGGTAAAGTCATCTTGCAGGGTCTGCACATCATCTTTGTATCGCAAAGAGGAAGTAGAACGGTAGACACTGCCCGTGGTCGTATCAATAAACATATTGGCGGCGGAAGCGGAAGTGTCTATATTTGCAATGACAAACTTGGTGCCAGGGGCGCTCGTGCCGATACCGATCGCGCCCGTGGAGGTAATCACGAAGGCGGGCGTTGCCCCACCTAAAGTAGCAGCAGTTTCAATCTTGAATTTATCGCTATCGCTGTCATCAACTCCCACGGAGAATTTAGTAGAATCAGCAATTTTAAAGTCTAAAATAGGATCACCAGAAGCTTTATTTAAAGAAAGAAGATTGTCTGGCGTGCTCGTCCCGATGCCGACGTTTCCGCTCATTATGGACATCCCGCCTTGATAGATATGATTAGTTGACACAACATTCATTTCAGATTTGCCAGAGGTCATTACTTGGTGTGTGCCACCACTCCAATTCCAAGACACGGCGACAAACAAACCATTGCCATAGGTTACTGACATCCACCAATTTGATTCGGGCGCGGTTCTAGTTGTCCAGGTGATGCCATCGGGTGAAGTCATTACTCGGTTAGTGTCAGTTAGACCAACGGCGACAAACAAACCATTGCCATAGGTTACTGAATTCCAAGAATCTGCTACTGCGGTTCTAGCTGTCCAGGTGATACCATCAGGCGAAGTCATTACTCGGTGTGTGCCACTGTGACCAACTGCCACAAACAAACCATTGCCATAAGTTACTGCATACCACGTATTTGCTTCGGCTGCGGTTCTAGCTGTCCAGGTAATGCCATCGGGCGAAGTCATTACCCGGTTGGTGCCATTATAAGCGACGGCGACAAACAAACCATTGCCATAGGTTACTGAATACCACGAATTTGCTTCGGGCGCGGTTCGGGCTGTCCAAGTGATGCCGTCAGGCGAAGTCATTACTCGGTGTGTGCCGCTGTAAGCAACTGCGACAAACAAGCCATTGCCATAAGTTACTCCTTCCCATTTATTTGCTTCGGCCGCGGTTCGGGCTGTCCAAGTGATGCCATCAGGAGAAGTCATTACTCGGTGTGTGCCAGTTTCAGCGACTGCCACGAATAAACCATTGCCATAAGTGACCCAATTCCACCCATTTGCTTCGGCTGCAGTTCGGGCTGTCCAGGTGATGCCATCGGGCGAAGTCATTACTCGGTTGGTGCCATTATAAGAGACGGCGACAAACAAGCCATTGCCATAAGCTACCCCATTCCACGTATTTGCTTCGGTCGCGGTTCGGGCTATCCAGGAAGTTCCTTTGGATATGATGTTGCCAACAACTTCTAACTTCTCGCCTGGTGTTGTCGTCCCCACCCCAAGCCTGTTATTCGTGTCATCCCAGTAAAAATTAGCGTTATCTTGAGCCAGCGCGCCTGCGGCATCAGTGAAAACCACCGAGCCTTGGGTAAAACCAGGGGTAATGGTGCCGATAACATTGCCATAGATTGTGCCGTCAACCTCTAAAACATCCTCTACATAGAGGTCTCCGTCTCCTGTGGCATAATTCACTGTTCCGCCATTGCCAATAAAGACGTTGCGGTTAAACCAAGCGTCTTGATGGACGCGCAGAGTGCCTGCTGTTTCCACATCCCCTGTTTTGCCGTTAACAATAAATTTGTCATCGTCTATGTAGATTCCGCCATTTGCCTCTAGAATGCCGGTGAGCTTGGTCTGACCATCTACGGTAAGATTATTGTAAAGATGGGCATCTTTAATCACAATCAGTTCTTGACCGACTTTTACATTACCTGCTACATCAAGCTTATGCTGGGGGTATTTAGTGCCAATGCCTACTTGATCATTAGTAGTATCAACATAGAGAGCCTTTGTTCCGACCGTGAAGTTGCCCCCAACATCCACACTCTTTTGCAATTCAGTTGACCCTTTAACTTCAATACCACTACCAAAATATACTTTCCCAAGCAGGCTCAAGTCCTGTGATGTGCTGGCACCGTTAGTGGTAACATTCTGTAAATTGATATTATTGGAAGAGGCATTAGAGACTATCTTGGGGATAGAGTCGCCTAAAACAATCTCTGAAGATGGATGGGATTCCGATGTTTGTTCCGTAGGGGAAGAGGCTTGCGGTTTAATCTTGCTGTTTAAGGCTAGATCGTCTGTTTGAAGATTATGGATTATGGATCCTGTATTTTGGTCAACATTTTTTAGTAAACTACTAAATACTTTTAATGGGAAATATCCTCTTTCCGCAGAAACACCTCTCACAAAAACCAGAGTATTGGCGAAAAGGACTATGAGGATCAAAAGAGTTAAGAAAACGGGTCTAAAACGAGGAGGCGGAACAACAAATCTGGACCAAAAGGACAACGATGGTTTTAGGTTTTTCAGGATTTTATTCTTGAAAACGGATTTGAAGCGGAGCAATGTGGAAGATGATTCAGATTGGGGGGATAACAATAATTTCAGGTCTTCAAAAACTTTGAAGCTCTTGATTGGCGCCTTTACCCTGTTAGACAGTAACCCCCTTAAAGCCTCTGGTCTCTTACGGAATAAACATCTAATGGAGCCAGGGCAGTTTGTTAGCCCCGTTAGAAATAAATTTCTAAACGGGGTTAGAGAACAAGGTTCTCTAACGGGGTTTACTGACCCTAACGGTTTACAGGTGAAACCGAGAGCAAGACATCGGGAGCGTATCTTAAACATAAGATGAGAATATTTTTTATGAATACAAAACCCACCCCTTGAAAACAGAGAAATAATTTTTGAAACTATAGGGCTTTTTGTTTGCATTTTGGGAGATATGAATTCCGTATCGGTTTCTAGCTTTTATACTAAAAAATTGAGAGAGTAAGTCTCTACTGAAAATCTCCTAGTAGATTTACTGGTTTAAGTACATTACTATTATATAATACCTCCCCCCACTCGTTTTTACAAGAATGTTATCCACAAAGTAATATAAAAGACTAACCCTTAAGGGCGAGGGTTAGTCTTCCACCGCGTTTTAGTTTGAATTTTTTAGGCGCGGACTGCCTCTCATTTTTAGGCAGCGACGCCTGTTAAATTTTACGGTGGCGGAGAAACCACGTCTTTCGCGTTCCCGACGTCACCGTAAAATTATTCTATGCACTCTTTCATCTTAATAAATACATCAAATTTTTGTTTCTTAATTTTTAATTTTTAACTAATTTTTATTTACTTAATTTTTATTGTTATTATAAATAAAACAATAATTCAATAACTAAATAAAAATTAGTCTTGAACAATTACCGGCGTTCCTATTGCCGCCCAATCGTAAAGCTGTTTAGCCGGTCCCACACCGAGGCGCACGCAGCCATGAGAAACGCGCACACCTAAATGATTAGCCCCTTCCTTATAACCGCCCGGCCATTCGGGCAATTCATGAATGCCATGACCTTTAGTAGTAAAAGCCATCCAATAGGGCATATATAACCCATATTTAGAAGACCAGGCGCGCGGATTTTTACTTAAAATGTGAAAATTACCCAAGGGAGTGCCCATACCAGGCCGACCTGTAGATACCTTAGTGTCTAAAAATATTTTCTCTCCTTCATAAGCCTTCAAATTTTGCTCTGAAATGTCAATCACAATCTTCTTTAAACCATTGAAATTGTAGTTCAAAGCAGGCAAGATAATAATTTCCGCAATATGATCGCCATCTAAATCTGCCGCCGCCAGGTTCACCCCGCCATTAAAATTCTTTTCAAAAGGATAATAACTGTAACCAGTCTGGTTCATCGCTTGGGAGCTAACGCCACTCACCAGACTTGGTTCCTTAAGATTACCTCCCACCCCCTCCTTTCTCCCCGCTCCGGGCAAGGGGAGAGCCGCTCCCATTCTCTCTTTTTCAGAATCAGTATCTTCTTGCGCGATTTTCACCCCGCCGATATTATAAGGGGAACTCTTCTGAATCTCGCCCAAGTGATTGAACGCCCGCACATGCGGCGCGCCGCCCGGACCAGCGCCAGCCAAAATCTCACTCTTGCCGTCAAAATTCAAATCCGCCGCGGCGATATCCACGCCGCCCTTGAAACCTTGATCAAAGGCGATGAAGCTGGATTCTAAAAGGCCATTACTCTTATATACTTTAATCTGGGCTTTATCCTGACGCGCGGCAGAAACGATAATCTCCGGAAGTTTATCTCCGTCCACATCCGCCGCGGCGATATCCACGCCACCCTTGAAGTCGCGCGGAAAAGGATAAAGGACAAAATCAGTCCGCGTACCATTTCCTTTAAAAACACGCACCTCGGAGCGCGTACCCTGCCCTCGCGAAACCAAAATTTCCGCATTATGATCGCCGTCTAAATCCGCAAGGGCAATGTGCACGCCGCCCCGAAACGCCGCTGGTTCTCCAAAAAAATCCGCTAAAACAGTTTTGTTTAGGTCTGCCTTGTAAACCTTGATATGGGCGCTCTCGCGGGAAGCAACCGCCACCGCAATTTCATCCTTTTGGTCGCCATTAACATCCCCACAAGCCACATCAACGCCTCCCAAAAATTCTGCGTCAAAAGGATAGATTACATAATTGGTCTTTTTGCCTCGATAGTCATAAACGCGCACTTCGCTTCTCCGACCCGGTCCTGAACCAATCACAATTTCCTTATGACCATCACCATTTAGATCCCCCACGCAAACCGAAACCCCGCCGCGGAAATCATTTTCAAATAAATTAAAATCCTGGCCTTGTTTAAGGTCCACAGCTTTGAAAATACGACCGAGACCAAAATAATCGCGAGCCTCTACACTTTTTAATGGCCCAAAAATCATTCCTGACATTAAAACTGCCGTAAAAATTATTGTTTTTGTTTTTGTCATTTTTATTTTTATTTGCCTCGCCGTAGTCAGCCAGAGGCGGACGAAGCTCGCCTTCGCTTAAAGCTTTAGGCGGAGCAAGGCGGGTTTTACCTCGCCGAAGCACACAAAGTGCGTAGACGGGTTTAGTCCTCTTTTAGAAAGCTATTTTGGCTTTCTTTGAGTAAGACTTTAAAAAGCTCGCCGGGGATAAAACCCCTTAAGCGAGCTCTTTGTACTTGACTGCTTTTATTATATCATATTATGGATTTTGAGTCAATAGTTTTCTTGCTAAAATTCAAAAAATGTATTTTAATTAGATTATCACATCAATCATAAATTCCACCTTAAAGTACGAATCGCGCTTCAAAAGAAAATTTTGGGATATCTTTTAGCTTTGAATCATCGTTCTTTACCCAAACTTTATATATAGTAATCAGGAGCTAATTTGATGGAAATTGGATATGAAGGAGGAAGGATAAATATGTTAAATTCTGAAGTCGCTGAAAGGTTATTGTTTATTGGTATGAATGAAGAATTAAAAAAGAAGGTGTTTTTACTAAAAAACCTTCTGGAGGAAATTGCTCAAAAGCTGGGAGGAGAGGTATTTCCAGCAATCCAAATAGTGGAAGAGAAAAAGTTTCTTGATTACGAAATTAGGATTAAAGCGAGAACAGCGCTTTTTTCACGGCTCATTACTATTGCCAGGGCATATTTTCTGCATGGTTTTAGCGGTGACGATGGAAAATGGACCGACCTTAGAGTCGCTTTCAGAAAAGATAGGTGCCCTCAATCCATCTTTTCACAGCTAGAGCTAGAAATGAATAAAGAAACTGTGGATCGGCACCCCATCAAGGTAGAATATGTTGACTACAAAAAAGACCAAAAGGAAGGCTTTTTTAGAAAACTTTAAATTATATTTATTCTACCTCTGCGGCGCGAAGCTCATTTTACCCATAAGGGAAGAACTTTACTTCCCTTACCTATCCTTACTATAAATAAAAAGCCCCTCTTGATTTCCAGGGCTTTTTTTATTTTCCAGAACATTAATAACCTAACAATAATTGAATCCTCTCCCCCTCTCCTTCCAAAACCTGCCCCTCTCTTTCCACGCGCGTCGTTCCTCGCATATGCATTGGCTTCATATTTTCAAAATGCAAATCAATAAATAAATTTCCATCCTGATCTAATGAAGGATGGGCGTGGAAGCGCGGGTAAAAACCAGCGCCAAGCCGGCGCACATATCCTAATTCTCTGCTTCTTGGATCACGCAGGGGCTGATAGCCCAAACGGCGCATAAGGTTAGGAATGTTTTCTCTAATTTTTTCTTTAGATATTTCAATACGCATAATTTTAAGATTAGGCTTGCGCCGCGATCATAGCTTTTACTTTCATCAGCCGCGTCAAATTCCCTCTCTCTTGTTCATCTAATTTCATTGTAATCTCGCGGATCGCGGACTGCAAATTTGGCACTAAAACATATTCCAAAGAATTTACTCTCCGCCGCGTTTTCTCAATCTCGCGGCTAAGCATTAAAATCGCTTTTTCAGTCTGCGCCAAGCGGACCATTTTTTCTAAAGAAGTCTCAAATCCTTTCAAACTTGTATCCAATTCCGCGACAGTATCCAAATAACCATAGCAAATCGGTTCTCCTTCCTTTTGAACCTCAAAAAGCGGCACTTTGATATTCATTATATTCTTCTCGCTTGTTTGCAGGGAAAGCTTCATCTTGGACAACATCAAAGCCGCCTCTAGGCTTTGGGCTGGCATTTCCGCGGCGGCGAAAGCAAAAGACAAAAAAGCTTCGCTCAATGATTTTTCTACCGCTTCGCGAACATCCTTGGCTTCGCGGACTACCTGCATAAAATCTTTCATTAGTCCGTCCCGTTTCTCTTTTAATAATTTATGCCCTCTTTGCGCGACTTTGAGCCGCTTTTTCAATTTAAGCAGCTCCACGCGCGTGGGGTTGATTTTGACTTGCATTATTTTAGAACCCCTCCCCGCCCGCAGGTCTTGAGAGGGAGAAATTATTATCCCCTTCTGGTCTCAAGGGAGTTAGGAGGAGAAAAGAGGGAGTTATCTCTTAAAATACTTCTCAATCATTTCCGGCTTCACTCTCTTTAACTCGGACTGCGGTAAAATAGACAAAAGTTCCCAGCCCAAACTCAATGTTTGAATAATGTCACGATCCTCATATTCACCTTGGCGGACGAATTTGTCTTCAAAGAGAGAGGCAAACTTTAAATATTTTTTATCGGTTTCATCCAAACTCTCTTCGCCCAAAATCACGGCTAATTCTTCCACTTCCTTACCGCGGGCATAAGAAGCGAATAACTGATTTAAAACACCGGAATGATCCTCGCGGGTTTTACCTTCGCCGATTCCTTTGTCTTTAAGCCGGGAAAGGGAAGGTAAAACATCCACGGGCGGAAAAATCCCCTTGCGGTGCAATTCGCGGCTAAACATAATTTGGCCTTCGGTAATGTAACCGGTTAAATCGGGCACGGGATGGGTTTTGTCGTCCTCGGGCATGGAAAGGATCGGAATCTGCGTGATGGAACCGGGCTTGCCTTTAATGCGCCCCGCGCGTTCATAAATTGTAGAAAGGTCGGTATAAAGATAACCCGGATAACCACGCCGACCCGGAATTTCTTTGCGCGCCGCCGAAACTTCGCGCAAGGCTTCACAATAATTAGTCAGATCAGACATAATGACTAGTACATCCATTCCCTTTTCAAAAGCCAAATATTCAGCGCAGGTTAAAGCCATTCTGGGCGTTGCAATCCGCTCCACCACGGGATCATTAGCAAGGTTAATAAACAGCACCGAACGCTCAATCGCTCCGGTTTTCTTAAAATCATTTTGAAAAAAATTCGCCTCATCAAAAGTGATACCCATCGCCACAAACACCACCGCAAACTTCGTCTCTTTTCGGTCTTTATTCCGTGATTCGTGATTCGTGATTCGTGATTCGGTATGCCGTAAATCCCAGCGCATCTTTGCCTGCCTCGCGATTTGAGCCGCAAGGCGCGCGTGCGGCAGACCAGCGCCCGAAAAAATAGGCAGTTTCTGACCACGCACCAGCGTGTTCATGCCGTCAATCGTGGAAACGCCGGTTTGAATAAATTCATCGGGATAAGAACGGGCATAAGGATTTAAAGGCAAACCATTGATATCTAATTCTTGGTCTGGAATAATTCTAGGTCCGCCATCAATCGGCTTGCCCGCGCCAGAAAACACCCGACCTAGAATATCCTCGGATACCGGCAGTCTCAAACCTCGTCCCAAGAATTTGACCTTGGTGCCAGCACGCGGCACGCCTTGCGGCGCTTCAAAGAGCTGGATTAAGGTGAGCTCGCGTCCGGCTTCCAGAACCTTGCCTAGTATTTTGCGACCTTCTTTTGTTTCCACTTCCACTAATTCTTCATACTTTGCGCCTTCAATCTTTTCCAAAATTATTAAAGGTCCCGCAATTTCTTTCACTGTTTTATAAGCTTTGGACATAAAAATAAAGTTAAAAGTTAAAAGTGAAAAGGTAAAAGCTATTGCACATCAATTACACCACTTTCTCTATCTTCTCCCAAACCTTTTTATACTCTGCCTCTATTTTATCTTCGGGAATAAATTTGAGTCGGGCAATATCTTCAATAATTTCCTGCTTAAATAATGCCTTCAAGTCCAACTCGTTAACTTTGGAAAGCGCTAAATCGTAGAAATCAATAATAATCTTTAACATACCGTATTGTTTAGATAAGGAGGTATAGGTATCAATTTCATCAAAGGCATTCTGATGCAAAAAGTCTTCCCGAATCATCCGGGCAACGCGCAAGATTAATTGGTCCCGCGAACCTAAAGCGTCAAAACCGACCAAACGCACAATCTCTTCCAGATTGGCTTCTTCCTGCAAAATTTCCATTGCTCTTTGACGATACTGGTTAAAATCCGCGGCGACATTATTTTTAAAATACTCCTCTAAATTTTCAGTGTATAAAGAATAGCTGGTCAGCCAATTAATCGCTGGGAAATGGCGCTTGTAGGCGAGCGCTGAATCCAAAGCCCAAAAAACCTTGGTAACCCGCAAAGTGTTTTGCGTCACCGGTTCAGAAAAATCGCCGCCCGGCGGCGAGACCGCGCCAATCACGGACAAAGAGCCAACGCGCTTCTCCGATCCTAAACACTCCACGCGGCCAGCGCGTTCATAAAACGCCGCCGTCCGCGTGCCGAGATACGCAGGATAACCTTCTTCACCGGGCATCTCCTCCAGCCGTCCTGACATTTCCCGCAAAGCCTCGGCCCAGCGCGAAGTGGAATCCGCGGTAAGCGCGACTTTGTAACCCATATCACGATAATATTCAGCGATGGTAATCCCGGTGTAAATAGACGCTTCGCGCGCCGCCACAGGCATATTAGAAGTATTGGCAATCAAAATCGTGCGCTCCATTAATTGTCTTCCCGATTTCGGATCTTTCAATTCCGGAAATTCAATCAAAACATCGGTCATCTCATTCCCCCGCTCCCCGCAGCCGATAAAAACGATAATCTCCGCATCTGCCCATTTAGCTAACTGATGCTGAACCACAGTCTTCCCGGACCCAAAAGGACCCGGCACGCAAGCTGTGCCGCCTTGGGCAAGCGGGAAAAAGGTATCAATCACTCTCTGTCCTGAAGCCATTAAAGTATCAATGGGTAAATTTTGTTTCACCGGCCGCGGAATCCGAATCGGCCAACGCTGCAACATTGTAATCTCTTGTTCGCCTTGCGCTGTTTTAATCTTCGCGACAATATCTTCCACTTTGGATTGACCAGCCTTTATTGCCGTGATTTTCCCCCGCGCACCCTGAGGCACCATAATTTTATGCATAATCAAGGAGGTTTCTTGAACCGTACCTAGAATATCGCCTTCCTTCACAACATCCCCTTCCTTTTTTACAGGCTTAAAATCCCATTCCTTTTCGCGGTCAATCCCCGGTACTTCCATACCCCTCGCAATAAAAGCGCCAGACTTGGCAAAAATCAAATCTAATGGTCTTTGAATGCCGTCATAGATGGCTTTAATCATTCCCGGTCCCAGTTCCACAGACAAAGGTCTGCCAGTTGTCTCCACTAACTCTCCCGGTCCAACACCGGCGGTGTCCTCATATACTTGAATGGAGGCTTGGTCTTGGTTTAAGCCAATAATCTCGCCGATTAATTTTTTCTCCCCCACTTTGACCACATCAAACATCCGCGCATTAGGGATGCCTTCGGCGATCACAAGCGGACCGGAAACTTTAACAATGATTCCCTGTTTATTTTCTAAATTAGACATAGTTTAAAAAAGCTAAAAATTAAAAGCGAAAAGCTAAAAGTTAAAATTCTTCTAATTACCTTTTGGTTACATCAGTCCCGACCGCGCGCAACATCGCATCGTGAATAATTTTAGAAGCAAAACCTTTCGCTCCGGAAGGATCAGGAATAATGGTAATCGCTGGAAAGGTTTGCTCATTTAATTGTTGAATCATCCCATAAATCTCTTCAGCCAAAGATTCAGGAATAAAAAGAACACCTAAATCATCTTGCGCGATTTGATTGAGTCTCGCGCGCGCTTCGGCGCTATCCCTCACCGCGTATGTCTCCATTCCTAAAGCGTGGAAGCCTGCAATAGTTTCTTTTTTACCTATAATGCCAATTTTCATATTCCGTGGTGAAATCACCCGTAGAGACGTTGCACTGCAACGTCTCTACTTTTAGTATCCCACCAGCCTGTGAATTTCTGCGGACCCAATCCCAGCACTCTTCATCACCATAATTTTGTGAATCAGCTTTGTCTCCTCTACCTTTACCTGCCAAAAAGCGAAGACCGGCTCAATGCCCAGAATTTTATTCTGCGCTTTTTCTAAAATTTCAAATAAAATTCGGCGCGCCGCGAGCTCCAAAGAAAGCAGCCCTTCTTTTTCCACCTGCTCTTCAAGATGTTTAAATTCTGCCTGCTCTGCGAAATCGTCAATGGACTTAACAAATTTATCTTCATTAGAAATTTTAAACCGCCGCAAGGGAATCAAACCGCCGGGAATAAAATCCGCTTCCTTCCCTCCCTCACCCCGAATACGAAAATAAATTTTCACATTAAACAAATCAATCTCTCGCCGCAGAAAATCCTTCAAAATCTTAGATTTAATTCGCGCAAGTTCCCTTATTAAAATCTCAATATATTTACGATCTAAAATCAAATCAATTTCTTGAGGATCTTGATTTTTTTCATAATTTTCAAAAACTTCACGAATCACCCCATTCAGATTGTCAGGCAATTCTTTTTTTGTCCCTTCTAAAATCACCTCCCGTAATGTATCCAATTCAATCGTTCCCAAGTTGTTTAATTGCACATTTTCCCCCTGAAATTTGAGTTTTATTAATGATTTGAGATTAAGAAAATCATACTTGAGCCATAAAAACCGCAAATCCTTATCTCGTGAAAAAAGTTTTAAAATCAAATCTTTAACCCCCTCTAAACCCTCATTTAAAACAACATCAAAATCTTTAGGGCCTTTAATGTCTCCTAAATACTGACCATAGTGAGTCTCATTGAAAACATGCAAAGCCTCCTCGGCGTTCTTCGCTTCAATCATTCTCTCAAAATCATTTTGATCCAAAAATTCCGACTCCAAAGTCTTCAAATAAGAAACGAGGTAAGCATTGTGGGTATGGTTTTGAGGAAACATCTTCCTATAACGTGTAACCTCTAAACTTGTAACGCAAGAGTCCTTCTTGAATTACAAGTTTCTGGTTTCAGATTACACGCGTTACTGAAATAAAATCTTCGCTACTTCACTTTCTAATTCCTGCCGCTTTTCTGCCATCAGATGGTCAAAAATATAATCTTCTTCCATAAAATCGCTGGCCGCGATAAAACCGCCTTGACCATTCACTATCTTACTGGATAGCTTAAAACTGGAATGCTTTGGCACTAATTTTGCCAAAACCGATTGACTATTCGCAGTCGGGATAATTTTCACTTTTTCCCCGCCCAAATGCTTGCGGACGTTTTTCAAAAACATTTCTAAAAGCTTCTGTCGCGCCACAGGCTCTTGTTTAGTTAAAGATTCTAAAGCACGGCTAAAAACTTCATCAATTAATGCTTGCTTTTTGCGTAAAAGATTATTCTTTGCTTCCCAGATGGCTTGGATCCTCATCTGCTCTCTCAAAGCCTCCTGTAAATGCTTCATCTCTGCGGTAAAAACGCGATATCGCTCTTGGATTCTCTGCTTCACCTCATCCCTCATCTTTTGCGCCTCTTCTTTGGCTCCGGCTAAAATTTGCTCGGCTTCTTTCGCGCCTTCCGCTAAAATTTTCTCTTTGATGATTTCTAAAGACATCAAAATCCATTGCTTCATTGTTTCACCGTTTCATTGTTGAAAATCCGACAATGAAACAACCTCTCGCCTTTAACTAAAGATAAAAGAGTGAAAACAATGTAACAATAGCCTGTTACTTTATCCAATCTTAATCCCGTTTATCAGTAAGATTGTAGCCAGTAGTCCTAGAACCGCATAGGTTTCCACCATCGCCGCCATAATCACGCCCTTGCCTGCCGTAGATTCATCCTTCGTAATCATATGCAATCCGGCAACAGAAACGCGCGCCTGATAAATCGCCGAAATCAGACCACCTATGGCAACAGGAAGGCAGGACAAAAGTATTTGCCAGCCAATGGCAGTAGGAACTTCAAGGGGATTGCCAGCCAAAAGACCGACTTTTAAAAGCACCCAAAAACAACCCAAAAAACCATAAATCCCCTGCGTAGCTGGCAATGCCTGAAGGAGTAAAACCTTACCAAAGATTTCACTCTTTTGACCGGTAACGCCTGCCCCGGCCTCTCCAGCCATACCTACCCCCAAAATAGAACCGATCCCTGCTAAAATAACCGAGGCTGCTGCTCCGATAATCGCAAGAACAAGACCCATAAATTTAGGACGAATTTATGTCGGGGAAATTTATTTGTATTTAACTAATCTTCCCACATAAATCCGCTATTAAACTTTATAAATTTCTAATTCCTAATTGACCTAATTAACCTAAACAATAACTAATGATTAATGCCAAAATGTCTAAATATTTGGTCATTCTGAAATTGGTCATTGGACATTATTTAGAATAATTAGAATAATTAGAACAATTAGGTTAATTCCCCTTTATCTTCGTAAACCTATATTCCCTCTTGAGCGGCTTAAACATCCTCCCTCCGCCTTCCATAAACTTCGGAAAAAATTCCACGAACTGCAGACGCGCGGAATGAATAAAGCCGCCTAAAATGTTAATCCCCATATTGAAAAGATGCCCGCCAATCAAAATCGGAATCATCACCAGCACGCCTACATAAGGAACCATATCGCGAAAAAGCAAAGCGATCACATTAATCACTAACCCGATAATACTGGTGGTTAAACCTAAAGCCAGAAGCCGTGAATATGACAAGATATCCGAAAGCATCCCTACGACTTTATAAAGCGACAAAAGACCGCTAGTAAACTTCAAAAAGATATTCTTTTTCTGATACCCTTGGGTCAAAACTAAAATTGCAGCGAAACCAATCACGGTATAGCCCCCGATTTTAGCCAAAGATGGAAAAAATAATTTCGTGATTCCAAAAAAAATAATCGCCAAGATCGCCCACACCCAAATAAAATCCCCTAATAGGGCTTCCTTAATCCTTTTTTTTGATAAAAGATATTTCACATTCACCATCCGCGCAAACCAAGATTGCAACAACCCAAATAACAAAGAAATAATCATAATTTGCAAAGGACTTTTAATCGGATCAATAACCTGCAGGGAAAGAAGAAAATCGCGCAAGCTTGATGCTGGGAGATCTATTAAGCTGATGCTGAAATAGGCTCCGTAAAGCACCCCAACGATGATTGTGGTAATACTGCAATAAATCATTAATTTAAAAAGGCGCTTCACCCCCTCTGACAACTTCAAATATTTCACCGCTGCCACACTGGCAATCAAAAGGACAATGCCATAACCAGCATCGGAAAGGCACATCCCAAAAAATATCGCGAAAAAGAAGGATAAATAAGGGGTGGGGTCTAATTCATTATATTCTGGAAGGCCGTAGATTCGGGTTACGGATTCAAAGGGCTCCATAAGGTTTCTATTAGCCACAATCACTGGCACCCGTTCACCCTTTTCTTTCTCTGTCTTTTCTAAATAAACACCAGGAAATTTTGGAGGCAAAATTCGCTGTAATCTTTTAAAACCAAAGCTGGAAGTCCAGCCAGAAATAAAACTCATATAGCGCGTATCTTCTATCCAACCTGTTGTATCTTTCACTTTCTTCTTATTCTGCCAGTAATCATAAACCATTTTGACCTTTCTTTCCTCGCGGCTTGCCCGCTTGATTTGCTTTAAGACATCTCTTTTTAATTTATGAATTTCTTCCAGCCTTTCTTCTATTTTTTGAATCTCCGCGGCGGGCGTATTCTCGCAAGGCAAAACAACAATGCTAAAACCCGTGCTTTGTAAATCGCGCAAAAAGGTCTCTTCATTTTTCTTGAGGTATGTGATCACCAGATAATAATCCTTGACCTCCTCTTTGACTTTGCGAATATTCACCTCGCCATCCACCACCTTTTTTAAATTGGATAAAGCTTGCGCCGGAAGAACACCCAAGATTGATTTGGTTCTTCCAGTTTCCAAATCCGCCCGCATCAAACCTAAAGTCTGCCACGGCCTTAAGATCTCCATTTTTTCTATCTGTTCTTTTTCCTCTATTTGCAACCTGACCAAATCATTATCCCATTTTTTAAGATCATTCACTAACTTTGAATAATCAAAACTTCGGCAAATTTTTTCAAAATCCTGGTGGGAAAATTCTAGCGGACCAGCCAAAAATTTTTTGATTCCCGTTAGCGCCCCTTCTTTTTCTTTCACCACGCGCTCCTTAAAAAGATCCAAGACAAAATCCAATTCCGCAAGCAATAAATCAATTTCGTGCTCACTAGATGGTTCTTCTTTTTTTGTCCGCACATCCACAACTTCCACATCTCCCCTTTCCTGCAAATAAGAAAGGAGCGCGCTCTTCTGGTGTTTACGAACCACGATATTAAATTTTTGCATCGGAATGATCATAAAATCTGATTAATTTAGGCCACGAAGATAGTTAAGCAAGAATTAAAATTCTCTAAATTTCGTTTAAAATTTTCTCTACTACAAAATCCGCCGCTGTTTCAGTTTTACCCTGCGCCTTCGCGGCGATACTTCCGACCTCCTTCTCATTATCTTCTAAAATTTCTTTTTCTATCTTCTTTGCTTCTTCAGCCGCGGTTTTTAAAACCTGCTCTTTTTGTTTTAAAAAGTTTTCTTCTTCTCTCTTTATTGCTACTTCTGACTCTAAGCGCCCCCTCTCTAAAATCTTTTCTTTTTCTTTGTGCGCCCTTTCTACTATTCTCTGCGCTTCGGCTTCTACTTTTTTAATTTCTTTCAAGGTTTGTGTTGACGACATTGGTTTCAAAAATTAGCCAAAATAAAAAAATTCTTAAGAAAAAGACATTCAATGCCTAGTTTACTCTAAATTGCAGAAAAAGCAAGAGATAAATTGTGGATAATCTAAATAAAAAAACCGCCTTCTTATAAAAGGCGGGGTTAATCTCTGTATCGTGCCCGATCTGGGACTAATTGAACTAGGCATCCTGGAATTTCCCAAAAATTCCTTTTGCTAGCATATCCCGCGTCAAAAGCATCAATTAAGATATGGAAGCAATAAGCAATAATTGGCCAGAAGCTATGGGTCAAGAACCATGCGCCCAGTATGATAAGCGTAGCCATTGGCCAAGTGTGAAAGAGATTCGCTTTTTTACCCTCGCTCTTAATCCAAGCTTGCCTAAAAGGAATTTTATCTTGCTTGCGAATCCTTAATGCTATTTTCACTCGTTTCCAGTGGAAAAGATGATCCACGTCCACCAGAACGCCTAGGCAAAAAATAATTGTCACAACCCGTGCAGAGTGCCATCCGAAACTTAAAGTCGTTGCCAAATTGTTTAACCAATAAGCCACAAAAACGAAAGTAGTACCTACTATATGTGTTCTCGAGCTAGCCATTTCATAACCTCCTTCACTATTCTGAACAACAAGAAAACGCGCCATACCATACCATGATTAAAGTACTATTATCTAAAGAGCAATATTTTATTTAACCATAAAATCAAAAATAAATCAAGAGTTTGCAACTAATAATTTACTTGCTATCCTAAACATTACAATCTAATATAGAATTGGAGGGAAACGATCTTTTCAAAATTACGCTACCCCTTACAAGGGATGGGAGGAAATCTATGCCAGACAAGTATAGAACAGAAATTATTGATCCGGGCGACCAAGCTTCACATCTTGCCCACGAAGTCTGCGTCCAAAGCTACTCTAATTGTCCAGCGGTCATTATTATTCCGCACCAACCGGGGAATTTTCGCGGACCAGTCGGTTTTCTTTGGAAGCCGCACATCCTGGAAGCGATGGCGAGAAACAGGGTTGATCCCCAAAGCGAGGCATTAACCCATTGGGAAATGCTCCAAGAGGTGGAAAATGACGGCGCTGGCGGCAAACCCCAATTTTTCACGCTGCTGGGAATACCTGAATTCTTTCAACGTCTGGGCTTCGAGATTATCACAATGACTGCCGATGATTTCGCCCGCTCTGGAAGATTTCCCGCAGTGATGGTGAATGAAATAAACGCGAAAAGGATTACCGCGGAAAACTTCCCTCTCTTTAAAGCCACAATGGAAGGATACGGCGAGGCGCTGAAACAATCTGGACTTGTGAATATCACCGGCGAAATTGCTATAATGAAACACAGCATCACTGCTTTCTGCGACACGAGATCTTCAGCAGAATTTATTCTCACTTGGGGAGGCACTTGTATCGGCTTAGCCCACCGTGATCTCTTGACTGATGGGTCGGAAATCAAGCCCGGAATGCCGATTGTCGGATTCTGGGAGCCGGGCTACCGTTGCAACGGCGGCACATTCTTCACCAACTTAATCCTAAAAAAATTCGGACCGGAGATACAAAGAATCAAAGATAATCCGCGAGCTCTGGACTTTATCGCCAATTTAACCATACCTTCCAGAAGTTACGCCCGCACTATTACACGTATCGCGGGCTGGTATCCGGACGGAAGTATCGGCAAGCCGCTAGCTAAGATTTACGGCATTGCCCATATCACCGGCGGCGGGGTCTGGAAAAAATTTGGCGAGTTGCTGCCCGAAGGCGTTGGAGCGAATCTTGACTCTATGCCCGAACCTGCCGAGGTTTTAAGACAAGGTCAGGAACTTTCTTGGGATCTTCCGGATTTAAGACTCACGGACAGACAAGCCTATGGCACGCTCCACGGCGGTTGCGGTATGCTTATTATATGCGCAAAAAATGACGCGGAAAAAATTATCGCGGAGGCAAAAAAAGATATAATCCGCGCAGAAGTGGTTGGCGAAACAACAATATCGCCGGACAGAGAGGTAATTATTCACTCACGTTTCAAGGAAGGCGGAATCCTTTCTTCAAAAGATCGGGAATAAAAAACACTATATAGGAAGAGTTTAATTCTCTTCCTTTTTTTGTAGAAATATAAATGGCATTACAAAAAATTGTCTTTAACATAAAAGGCTTGCTCGAAATAGCAAGCCAGCTAAAAAAATACTATCTCCTAATATCTAGGTTATGTCTTTTTTACAGGTTCTCTTTTTATTTCAGGACAGGGCCATTTCCCGCAATACAAACCGCCAATTAAATCTTGATCTTCAGTATGAATAAAACTCAAAACTACAATTTAAAAAATTTTCATTTTAAATCATAGTTTTGAATTTGCAATTTGAGTTTTGAATTTTCAATAGTGCGCGCGGAGGGAATCGAACCCCCGACCGTCTCCTTAAAAGGGAGCTGCTCTACCTAACTGAGCTACGCGCGCTCGCAACGAAAAAACAAATATAAAAAATGATTTTGACTTCCCGATTATATACAAAAAATCCCCCCTTGTCAAAACTTTTGCATTTAAAAAGGAAGGAGGACTTAGTCTTTTTCTCTACGCCAAAGGATAAAACCCGAAATCAACATCAAGACTGCCGGCGCTAAAAACCACCACATCCGATAGTCAATAATATAAGATGAGAGACGAGAAAAAGTTAAAATTTGAATCTCTAATTCTGAATTTAAGAATAAACTTAAAATGGATAAAAGCATCGCGGCAAGCAAAAAACCGTAAATGCCAGACATCACTAAATTGACCATTCCCTTTTTGCCGGAACTTGCGGCTAAATATTCCGCCCAAAGTGCCAACAGAACCATTATTACTAAAAACAAGCCTATTTTGAGTGCGGGAGATGCCCAAATCCCGTAACTTTCAATATTCAAAACATTATTCAAACAGCTGACAACTTTATTCCCGACCTCATTCACTACCACGAAACTAATGTAACTGGAAACAAAAAGCACCACGATTTGCCCTTTCCGGAAAATAAAACCATAACCAGCGCCGATCGCTAAAAATAAAATTAGTCCAAAATCCCAAGTAGAAAACATAAGTTTTTTTGCCCGCAGAATAATAGAAGGCGGACCTGCCCACCGAAGCTGAATAGTAGCACCGGTGGGTTTTTGTTTTTATTTGAATTTAATCAACCTTTTAGTATTATACCACTTTTTTAGAAAAAATTCCAAAATCCCTTATCTTTATCCACATTCGCCGTTTCGCCTCCCTCGTTCTCCAGTTCTCTAAGGAGCGCTCTTTCCCGCCGCGAAAGATGCCTCGGCACAATTACGTTAACCTTAACCAATTGATCGCCGCGGCCACGACCGCCAAGATGAGGAATGCCTTTTTCGGAAAGCTTAAAGATCTTGCCCGATTGGGTTCCCGCTGGAATTTTTAATTTCACCGCGCCATCATAGGTCTTAACCCTCACTTCCCCGCCTAAAGCGGCTTGAGTAAAAGAAATATTTAAGGCGGTTAAAACATCGTCTCTTTGACGCTCAAAATAACTAGAAGGTTTAATATGAATATTTAAATAAAGATCGCCGGAAGCCGCGCCGCGCACCCCCGCCTCGCCTTTGCCTTCCACCTTAATTGTTTCGCTGTCGCGCACTCCCGCTGGTATCTCCACAACAATCCTCTCCTCATCCACCACCCGACCCGTGCCCGAGCAGCGCGCGCAGGGATGATTCACTTTTTTTCCTTCCCCTCCACATTCAGGGCAGGGAGACACTTGGGAAAAATTCCCCAAGAAAGTCTGCCGCGTAATCCTCACCTGCCCCGTTCCTTTACAACGGGGACATTCTGTAACCTTGCTCCCCGGCTCTGCGCCGCGACCGTGGCAACGGCTGCATACTACCTCTTTGCGCAAGCGCATTGTCTCCCGCGAGCCCGTAAAGACTTTTCCAAAATCTAATTCCAAATCCGCTTGAATGTCCGCGCCGCGCCCTCCCTGCCTCTCGCGCCGGCGGCTCCCGCCAAAACCGAACATATCCGAAAAGATATCGCCTAAATCAAAATCTGCAAAATTCGCGTTAGAACCTTGGCTACGAAAATTATTAAAATCAAAGCCTGAAAAACCAGAAAAGCCAGCGCCTCCGCCCGAGGCTCCGGCTTCGCCAAAAGTAGTGCCGAATTGGTCATACTGGGCGCGCTTCTTCGGATTTCCCAAAACCTGATAGGCTTCATTTAGTTCCTTAAACTTAGCCTCATTGCCTCCATCTTTATCCGGATGATGCTGGTGCGCCAATTTTCGAAAGGCTTTTTTAATTTCTTCTTGGGTGGCGCTTTTAGAAACGCCGAGAGTAGAATAGTAGTCTTTCATAGTTTGTAATCAGTAATTGGTAATTAGTAACTAGTAATTCCGCAGACCAAATGTAGTTATCCCCAATTACTGATTACTGATTACTAGTTACTAATTACTAATTCAAATCTCCAACAATTTCAATCCAATCTCCTCCGAATATTTTCTAGAAATTTCAGCGTCCCATTTGCGCACGACGATTTCGCAAGTGGCGGCGACGCGGGCTTCTTTCAAATGTCCGCCGAAAACTTGCATCACGGCGTTCCCTAAAGCAATATGGGCATGCAAACCCCCAGCCGTGATAGTCGCCACTAAATTAACAATCTCTAATGGTTCATTAAATTCTTTTTCACTATATTCTTTTTTATCCACACGGTAATGGGCAAGCTTAGCATAATCCACCGCCCCTAAACCCCAAAGAATGCCGCTTGCTATTTTTTCTTTTTTTAAAAAATCTTCTACGGTCTTCACAATTTCTTCTCCCCGCTCTAATCTCAAAAGATATTCATTTTTAAAAACCTTTTTAATCCTCATAAATATATATAAAGACAGAAACAGTTAAAATAAGAGGTGAAGCCCAAGTTCACCTCTCCTCCTCCTTCTTTTGGACCTCAAAAGAGCGCAAAATACCTACAGGGGCTAATCCAGATATTGCACCATTGACCTTTAGCTTGCCGTCTACTTCAGTCATTTCAAAACTAAATTCCTGGCCATTCTCTAAAGCTTTGAGGTCAAATTTGAGCTTCAAGTCCCTGGGGTCAACGATTTCCATAGTTCCGGTCAACCTTTGATTATCACGATCAATGGTGACCTCAAAAACCGTTCCTGCCTTTTCTTTCCTCACATTGATCTTTTCTCCACCAAACATTCAAATCACCTCTATTTTCTTTAATGGCCAGATTGTAGGATAAATAATTTTAAAATTAAAAATAGCCAATACCTCTCCATAACCAAAACCGCCCCACTAATCCCATAACTTAATGGTTTTGGTTTTGGCAAGTACACCCCGCAAGATATTTTGTCCGCGGGGGCGAGGCCCATTTTCAAGAAGATTTTTTCATCTTCTCATTCCTTCTCGCTAATCTCTAGAGAATTAGCGAGAAGGTATACGAAAAGATAATCTTCCACTAAGTAAGGCAATAAAGAACGATTTACCCCATTAGAAATAAACCGGGATTAGGAACAAAGTTCTCTAACGGGGTTTATTTCTTCACTTCTTCATACTTCCCTTCTTCGGGTTTCTCTTCTTTCTTTTGATCTGGAGCGCTTTGCGCCCCGCTCCCTTGCTGCTCAGAGCTTGTTTGAGCCGCCTGCGCTGCCTGATACATCGCTTGACCAATTTTTTGAGCGACTTGGGACAACTCTTCTATTCCTTTTTTAATCGCTTCAATATCATCACTGTCTTTGACTTTCCTTAAAGCCTCTAGTTTTTCTTCAATCTCTTTCTTATCATTTTCAGAAAGCTTATCTTTTGCTTCCTGGAGGGTCTTTTCGGTCTGATAAACCAAGCTTTCCGCCTGATTCTTGGTTTCTATTTTTTCTTTTTTCTTCTTATCTTCCTCGGCATGCGTTTCCGCTTCTTTTTGCATCTTTTCAATTTCCTCTTTAGACAATCCTGAAGAAGCTTCAATGTGGATTGACTGCTCTTTTCCAGTTGCCTTATCCTTTGCTTTCACATTTAAAATTCCATTAGCGTCAATGTCAAATGTCACTTCAATCTGCGGGATGCCGCGCGGCGCGGGCGGAATGCCGTCCAGAATAAAACGACCTAAAGACTTGTTATCTTGAGCCATCTCGCGTTCACCCTGCAGGACATTGATTTCCACCGATGGCTGACTATCCGCCGCCGTGGAAAAAATCTGGGTCTTGGAGCTCGGGATAGTGGTATTCCGCTCAATGAGCGCTGTGCGAATACCGCCTAAAGTTTCAATGCCTAAAGTAAGAGGCGTGACATCCAGAAGTAAAACATCTTTAACATCGCCTTGCAATACGCCACCCTGAATCGCGGCGCCTACCGCGACCACTTCATCGGGATTGATGGATTTATTCGCCTTTTTGCTGAAAAATTCTTCTACTGTCTTCTGCACGAGCGGCATCCGCGTCATTCCACCCACCAAAACTATTTCCTCAATATCTTTGGTTGTGAGCTCCGCGTCTTCCAAGGCTTTTTTGCAAGGCCCAATGGTCTTTTTCACTAAATCCCCGACCAAATCTTCCAATTTTGCCCGCGTGATTTTCAGAGTTAAATGTTTAGGACCCGAAGCATCCGTAGTGATAAAAGGTTGGTTAATCTCCGTTTCTTGAGCAGTGGATAATTCAATCTTCGCTTTTTCCGCCGCTTCCTTCAATCTCTGCATCGCCATCTTATCGCCGGACAAATCAAGCCCCTGATCTTTTTTGAACTCCTGCAAAATCCATTCAATAATTATCTGGTCAAAGTCGTCGCCACCCAAATGCGTATCGCCATTAGTGGACAAAACCTCCACCGTGTCTTTGCCGATATCCAAAATAGAGACATCAAAAGTGCCGCCGCCTAAATCATAGACCGCAATCTGTTGCTCTTTCTTTTTATCAAAACCATAGGCAAGCGCTGCGGCGGTCGGTTCATTGATAATCCGGCGCACATTTAAACCGGCAATCTTGCCCGCGTCTTTGGTCGCTTGACGCTGCGAGTCGTCAAAATAAGCCGGCACGGTAATCACCGCGTCCGTAATTTTTTCCCCTAAATGCTCTTCAGCGTCGGTTTTCAATTTTTGCAAAACCATCGCCGAAATCTCTTGCGGCGAATAAAATTTGTCTCCCACTTTTATCTTTACGCCCACGCCTTCTTCTTTAATCTCAAAAGGCATTACCTTTTTATCACGCTGCACTTCAGGATCGGAATATTTGCGGCCGATTAAACGTTTAATGGAAAACAATGTATTTTCAGGATTGGTAACAGCTTGCCGTTTAGCGAGTTGTCCCACGAGCCGTTCGCCGCCGCTCGTTATCGCGACCATAGATGGCGTGGTGCGGTTGCCTTCGCTGTTTTCGATCACAGTCGGCTTGCCGCCCTCCACGACCGCCATACAAGAATTTGTTGTCCCTAAATCAATGCCTAAAATTTTCATAGTTTTTATTAATATTCTTTTAACTACTAGAATCTCTACTCGCAATAGCAAAGAATACTAATTTTATGTTATCAATTGATCTAGAACGTGTTCTAGAAGATTCACCTTTTAGAACACCTTCTAGCCCCGCATCCTCCGAAAAATGAAGATTCGGGGCTTTTATTTAGTTTTCATTCTCTTTCACCTTGATGGCGATTTTCTTTGCTTCTGGCTTCTCCACCTTTGGCAAAGTAATCTTCAAGATGCCGTTCTCATAATCCGCCTCTGCTGTCTCACTCTCCACTGAAGTGGGAAGAGCGACAGCGCGGTAGAAGCTTCCGTAGCGCACCTCTTTACGATAATAATCCTTCTTCTTTTCCTCCTCTTTACTATCGATTTTGCCTTTAATTATAAGCGTGTCATCCTCTACAGAGATATCTACTTTTTCCGGCTCAATGCCTGGCAGAGCTGTTTCCACGACTACCTCCTTATCAGTCTGATAAACATCCACAGCAGGAATAAACTCTTTCACTTCTGAAAAACGCGGGCAGCAATCCTCACTCCAAGCATCTTCCATCATATCCCGCATACTGAATAGATCGCGCATCGGTGATAATTTCATGATTGTCATATTAATCACCTCCTTTCTTATTGAATTATGAATTAGGAATAAAATAATTTCCAATATTCCTAATTCATAATTCCCTATTCAACCTTAACCCTCGCTGGCCGAATAACTTTACCATTCAAGTTATACCCTTTTTGCAAAACCCCCACAATCCGGCATTCCTTATTCCCTTCTTGCTTTCCTGCTTCATCAGTTTCTTTCTTTTCCACGGCTTCGCAAGTATAGGGATCAAATTTATCCCCTGCCTTGAGCTCAATTTCCCGCAAACCTTCAGATTCTAAAATATTTTGGAAATGATTCTTAATATGTTTAATCCCCTCTACCCAGCTTGTTTTTTCCCAACCCTTGGGCGTATGCTTTAATGCCTCTTCCATGTGATCCAGAATCGACAGTATCTTTAATAATAATTCTTCATTGGCAAACTTGATTAAATCTAAATTCCTTTTTTCCATTCTTTTCCGATAATTTTCAAAATCCGCTCTTTCCCTCTGCCAACCCGCCAGATTTTCCTCTGCCATTTTTTTGCATTTCTCCAGCTCTTTGTTGGGGTCCTTTGATTGTTGTGTTTTATCCTTCAGGTCTGAAGACCCTTCGGGCCGTTCAGGCTCTGAAGAGCCCTCAGGCTCAAAGAGATCTGAACGATCTTTGTGCTTTGATTCTTTCATTATTAATTTATGAATTGTGAATTGTGAATCCCACCTACGCCCTTCGGGCTTCCACCTTCGCTGAAGCTTCGGCGGACAGGTCGGTGGGCAGGCATGAATTAGGGATTGAATTTTATAATTTATTATTCCTGATTCCTTATTCCTACTTCCTGATTCCTAACTATTAACTAAATAATTCTAAAATCTGATCTCCAAATCCCACCATCAACATTCCGCTTATGGTCGCGCCGCCCAAAAATTTAGTAACATAGTCTAAAATAGAAATATTGCGCGCGTAATGCATTCTTTTCGGACCAATCAGAGCGATAATCCCTTTTTCACCCGAGGGCAGCTCAAAATGAGACACCATTAAAGCACATTCTTGAGCCTCGCAAAAAGGATTTTCCCCTCCGATATATACCTCCAAATCTTGATCCTCGGATCTCGCTAAAACTTTAATATTCTCGTCTAAAAGATCAACCATTTGCGCCATTTCAGAAACTGATTCGGGGCGCGCGAATTCCGGCTCATTTAAAAGGCGTGAAAGTCCCGAATCAAAAACTAAATCTTCGCCCAGAATGCTTGTGAGAGCGACATTCCCCGTGAGTTTGGCTAAAAGCTTTGTCAAGTGGTGAAAGAGTTTCGCGTTTGCCGCCCTGGTCTTTAATAGTTCTAGAGCCAATTTCTTCTGCTCTTTACGGGACAAATTTCTATCCTGCATTAAATAGTCAATAAAATAGCGATAACCCTTGTCGGTCGGAATGCGTCCCGCGGATGTGTGCGGCTGGAGAATCAAGCCCTTTTTTTCTAGTGCAACCATTTCATTGCGCATCGTCGCGGTTGAAATATCAAAATGAAATTTTTTGACAATCCTTTCTGAAGAAACAGGCAAAGCGGTCTCCACGTATTCGCGAATAATCGCTTTTAAGATTTTATTTTGTCTGTCTGAAATTTTAATCTTCATAGGATAATATTCTTATTATTTATTTTCCTTTTCTTTAGTTCAAGACTTATCCACAGGATTAGCACTCACACTTCCTAACTGCTAATTCCATTATATACCCCTATTAGCACTTGTCAAGTAGGAGTGCTAATGTAGTTTCAAAAGTTAAAAAAACAAAAGGCAAAAATGGGAAAAATTCTATTAAAAAATCCCATTGGAATAACCAGTGGGTTTGGTTTTTATCTATATCTATTATTTCAAAAGCGCATTTAATTCGTCGTCAGTGAGTTGTGTCGGCGGCACATTCTGGGGATTGACGCCACCATTTTGCAAGGTGGTCGCGGCCGTATCATAAAACCACTCGGGGACACCAGCTAAAAATCCGGGTTTTTGCCATTCCTCTTCGCTGAAGTCTAAGGTGATGCCTTTCTTGGCTGCCTCTGCTTTACGAATTTTTTCGATTAACCCCCGAAGATCAAAAGTCTTCGCTTGATTGGTAATAATATTGACATGGTCCGAAGACAAGCGCACGATCACGAGATCAACGTGGACATATGCGCGCAAGAATCCAGGCAAACTCGTGTTATCCGTGTGCACCAAAATCACGCGCACCTTATATTTGCCGCGGCTGCAGACCCACTCACGCGTGGTTTTTTCTTTCTTTAATATCTTCCATTCTTCAGGCATTAGTTTTGTGCGCTTTTCCTCCTCGCGGTAATAGGCCTCAAAAATTTGTAAAACAATCCGCGCGGCGGCTTTTAAATCCTCTTGATAGCACTTATTTAAATTCATAATGATCCCTGAAAGACCAAAGGCGCGATCTAAAGGGTCTTCGGAAAGTGTACCCTTGCCCTCTAAATCATCGCGCTTAGCATAAGCTAAAATTTTCTTGAGAGCTGGATCATCCTGCACGCCCAGGTAAGAAGCCACGATTTCGCTCACACATTGCACCACCTTTTCCCCTTTGCGCTCCCTGTGATGATCAAAAATTCCTTCCCCGACGTCAATTAAAATATAGCCCTCTTTTCCCAGATCTTCTGCTTTTTTATCTTCCGGAAGATTAGTCCAAAATTCCACTTGCGCCTCTTTGACTCCTGGGAATTTCTCCTCCCCAAATCTTTTTAATAAAAACAAAGCCAGCAGGGTATCCGGCTGGAGTTTAGGATAGAGGATAATTGTATGATATTTTTTATTCATATCTGATCCAATGTTATTGTGAAGAAAAGTAAACATTTCTCTTTACGCTCCTTCATAATCACATTGTACCACATTTAGGAAAAAATGTTTTGGGGTCTGACATAAATGGTTACAATTACAGATAATTCTCATCAATTATGTATGTCAGACCCCGGGAAGCTAAATTAGTTCCACTCCTTTCACTTCCCATCCTTCCTTGCCATCTTCTATGATCTCCTTAAAGATAAAGGAGTCAGTCGACTTGGTGGTACGAAATCCACCATTTGGAGGCAGAGAAGAATAATGTATTTTACAGCACCATAACTCTCCGCCTTGACGCACTACTGCGCAGCCGACACCTTTACTTTCAGTGAAATAGTCAACTATTCCAAAACCATCGTTGGTTAACTTTTCACTATAGTTATAGTGGGGAATGTGACGATCGTCATTTACGCTACCCTTGTGGTCAACCACTTCGTCCCACGTAAGGTGAGTATATTCAGGAGCCTCATCAAGAACCTGATATTTGAACCTGTCAATTATAACTTGATCAAGACCAACCCAAGGCGCAAAGTAAGGGTTAACTATTGCCGGTTTTCCATTTTGTTTTACGACCTCCCCACTATAGAGAAGTTGATAACGGAGATAAATACGATAGTCCTGGGACGCAAGGGATACTTGAAAAAATTGGAATCCTCCCTTGCCAAGTTTTGCAACCACATATATCTGATTCTTGGGCCACTTGGTAAAGCCTTTGGGAGGCTTACCAATAGTAGACACTGGAAAACGATATGTGATAGAGTTACCTTCCTGTAATCCTTGGAGAAGTCCAAATGTTGGCGCTTCCTCCTCTTCATCCCTATGTGCGCAGAAGCTTTCCAGGTGATATTTATGTGGCACTCTGATAACCAGGTCAAGTTTTGTATTAGGCGGTAAAGTACCTATAAGACCTTGCCTGCCAATACTCATATCTTGACCATTTCTCTCTACCGCGATCTCCGCATCAGCAACACCGATTCTGAAATTCAACATATTCATTAGAAACCTCCTATGCGAAACTTATAGTTGACACCCAACTAGACACGACTGAGAATAATAAACAAAAAAAGAACCATCTAAATCTATGAAACTGGATTATATCATATCTGTCGTAAAAAGTCAATAGTTTTAGCATCCCCAATACGTTATTTTTGCTGAAATAAGCCAAAAATGGCTATTTTTAACCCTGAATTCCGCCCTCTTCCTGACAAGTGGGGTTATTTGTATAGACGCAAAATTTCGTGCCCCCTCCTCAAGAAAAAAGAGACCGCTTTTAAAAGGTCTCTTATAGATTAGACATAGCCACAACTTCTGGCATACCCTACCAGCAGATCTCGCAGGAGTTGACGTCCTCTGTGCAATCTGGACATCACTGTGCCTACGGGACATTTAAGAATCTCTGCAGTCTCTTTATATGTATGTCCATATAGAGAAAGGATAATCGCTTCACGACAATATTCCGGAAGCGCTTTGATGACTGATGAAACTTCATCATAAAACATATCATACAAAACTTCATCTTCCGGCGTCTTTTCATTAATCAGCTCACCCTCTCTTTCCGCTTTGTCTATATCCACCTTTTCGGGTTCTCTTCCTTGTTCACGATAACTATTGATAAATAAATTCTGCAAAATTTTTGACAGCCACGCCTTCATATTCGTCCCTTTCTTAAATTTATCAAAGAACTGCCAAGCCCTAAGAAGGGTCTCCTGCGTCAAATCCTCGGCGTCCATCTCGTTTCTCGCCATTCGCAGAGCATTCTGATAGATATAATTCATCCAAGGCAGGATGAGCTCTGCAGACTTATCTGGCGTTAAAGTGTTATCAGCCATCTTTTCCCCTCCCTTACTCCAGAAAAATTAATAGCTTCAGTATGTTCTGATGGTCATATATTTTCGCTCACTTCCGGAGCAACTAAGAATACCAAGCTCTTTTAAAAAATCCATTTCCTCAAGAAATAGATCACTGGCGAATAAAGCACTAGCGCGACCATAAGCACAATAAAGGTTTGATAGAGGCGATGATGCGCCGCTCTATCCGAATAAAGGCGCAAGGTGTTGCGAATAGTATGCTTTATCCACCAACTGCCCACATATAAAGAGAGAATCAACCCAGCGTATTTTACGCTGGATAGGATTAACCGCGCGCATATTGCCGGCAGTTCATTGAAAAAAAGAACGAATGAGAATAGAAATATTTTCTTTTTCAAAACAAAAGACCCTCCTTAATATTAGAATCTGAAATCTGGAATTTATAATCTCGTACCGCCACGGGGATTTGAACCCCGGTTACTGGGCTGAGAACCCAGTGTCCTAACCACTAGACGATAGCGGCAAAAATAGAAATCATTATAAATTAAGATAATTTTATCAAATTCAGTTTGAGCACATTTACAAATTTTGTTCTCAAATTTTCAATTCTCAATTTTTAATTTTCATTAAATTTTTAATGAATAAATTTTCAAACCCCGTTAGAAATGATAAATTTCTAAACAGGGCAAACAGTTTAAAAATTAAGTAATTGGAAATTTAATAGAAATTGTCTCGCTATGCGAGATCTGGCGAAGCCAGAAAAATTAGAAATTAAAAATTATTTTCTAGACCATTCTTCGTTCTGCCTCACGAGCAGTTCCCGCGCGCGCAAGGGTTCAAACATTATGTCTTTAACAATCTTTTCCATCCGCATTGCCTGCGAACCCTTTACGAGAATAATATCATTAGGTTTTAAAATATTCTCAATATCCTCCAAAACCTCGTCAGTGTAATTATATTCAACGATTCTCTCTTCCGTCATTCCAGCCCGCCGCGCTTCATCCGAAGCAAAATTCGCTCGGTCGCCGACCGTGATTAAAAGGTCAGCCATTGAACGGGCAACCCGCCCCACCTCTCTGTGACCTCTTTCTGTTTCTGTCCCCAGCTCCAGCATATCGCCCAAAATTGCCACTCTTCTCCTTCCGGCGGGCGCAACTTCCGCTAACGCGCGCAAAGCGGCGATCATAGAGACAGGCGCGGCATTATAAGTATCGTCAATAATTAAACTATTTTTGATCCCGGGGAGCATGCGCATTCTGCCTGCTGGCGCTTGAAAATGTTTCAGGCTTTCCGAAATCTTAATCAAATTCATTTTAAAATAAATCCCAACGGCGGCGGCGGCGAGCGCGGCATAAATCTGATGCCGACCCAAAACTTTTGGCAAATGCACCGGCACACTATTGCCTTTGTAGTTTAATTTGAAGCCTAACCCCCCTTGATTGGAGATGACACGAATATCTGAAGCCACTATTTCTTCTCGCAAAGGACTTTCCTCATCCTTTAACAGGCCATATTTTAGAATCGGCGACCGACCCTTCATTTCCGCCACGCGGGGATCATCTCGGTTCAAAACAACAAGACCATCAGCCGCGACTCCCTTGACTAACTTTTCCTTCTCGTCCCGAATCGCTTCTTGCGACGCGAAAAATTCCAGATGTGAAGGACCAACGGCAGTAACTACGGCGACGTCAGGCCGCGCGATATTCACCAAATAACCAATATCTCCAGGTCGATCCGCGGCCATTTCTAAAACTAAAATTTCCGGATATTTTTTGGTCTTGATTAAAACGAGCCGCAAAGCCTGCCCCAAAACATTAAGCCAAGCGCCGATGTTCCTCGCGGGCGCTTTCACGCCGATAATGGCGAATGGCACTCCCAATTCATTATTATAATTCTCCGCGCTTTTGCGTACCCGTCCAGGAAAGGCGGCGGCAAGGACTGTATAGATAGCGTCTTTGGTGGATGTTTTTCCCACGCTGCCAGTCACCGCCACGATCTTGGGGCGGTGTTTTTTCAAGATTTTCCGAGCAGATAAAGCGAGAATTTTTTGAAGGAAAGTTTTCATAACTCTAAATTTTTATTTCTTAATTTTTAATTTTTAATTTTTAACTAATATTTATTTGCTTATTGATTTATTGCATTGCCAGGGTCAAATAATTCAATAAGACATTAAAACAATAAAAATCAGCTAAAAATTAAGAAATAAAAATCAAAAATTAAGCATTCCTACTCCGAAGGAGGAATTTGATAGTAGTTTACCAAAAACTGCGCCAGCTCTTTGAAAACCGGCGCCGCGGTATTCACGCCGTCCGCCCGAAAATTCGGTCCCGATTTTGGATTATCAAATTTCACTAAAATTAAAAATTTAGGATCTTCAATCGGACCATAACCGATAAAAGAAGTAATCACTTTTTCAGAATCATAACCCCTTTCACTTTTCAACGGCACCTGCGCTGTTCCCGTTTTGCCTGCCAAATAATATCCAGGCACTCTTCCGGTCTTAGCATAACCGTTATCCACGGAACTGACAAGCATTGCTGAAATAGTGGCGGCGGTCCCTGGTTTTAACGCTTGCCGCACAATTTTAGCGGGAATCTTTTCCCGCGTTTCGGTGCCATCAGGATTATGATGAATAATCTCTTTAACAATATGAGGGGTAACCAAATTCCCGTTCCCCGCCATTGCCGCTGTCGCGTTGGCAAGTTCAATAGGCGTAACGGCAATCCCTTGGCCATAGCCGATTGTTGCCAAATTAGATTCCCGCCAAAGCTGGGGGTTGCTTAGTTCTGTGTTCGCCTCGCTGTCCAAATCAATGCCGCTCAATTCATTAAAGCCAAGTTTAAGAAGACCATTATACAGCCTCTCCGCTCCTAAATGTTCGTTCACAAACACCATCCCCGTGTTAATGGATTTCTCCAAAACATTAGTCATTGTTTGAACGCCGTAACTTTTATTGTCATAGTTATGAATGGTGTAGCCGCCTATATTGGCCGCGCCCGTATCAGTATAGGTTGTGTCCGGAGCGACAACGCCTTCATCCAGCGCGACGGCCATACAAATTGGTTTAAAGGCCGAGCCTGGCTCATAATGTTCAAAAATTGCCGCGTTGTTAAAAACATTGATGTCTTTAACCTCCGCGTATTTATTATTATCGTATGTCGGATAATTAGTCATTGCCAAGATCTCCCCGTCTTGAGGATTCATCACGATAATAGAAGCGGAATCCGCGCCCCATTTCTCTGTCGCACTTTTTAACTCGGCTTCCGCCTTATACTGGATGGCGCGATCCAAAGTGAGAATTAAATCATCACCATTTACCGCGGGTTTAATTTCCTTTTTCCCAATAGAAATCCACCGCCCAGCCACATCCCTCTCGGCTTCTAAATGACCAGATTTTCCCGCTAACCTCTGCTCATAATAGCCTTCTACGCCATAACGGCCTTTTTTTTGGTCGCCATCATACCCGACGAATCCCAAAATATGAGCCGCGAGTCCACCTTCTGGATAGATGCGCCAAGACTCTCTGGTGAAGCCAATGCCCTTTAAATCTAACTTCTTGATCTCTTCTACCTTTTCATCTGTAACTTTATTTTTTAAAGGTTCATATAAATCGTCTTCTTTAGAGACACGCTCCAGAATAACCTTTTCATCCATTTCTAAAATAGGAGCGAGCTTTTTGGCAAAATCATCAGGATTTTTGATTTGTTTAGGAATAGTGTAAACCAAATTTAATTTTTGATTGGAAGCAAGAGGATAGAGGGCGTCTGAATATTTGTCTTGAACAAAAATCTGGCCCCGTTCCGGAGTAAGACTGGCCACGACTTGATGTTGATCTTGCGCTAAAGCCGCGTAAAAGCTGTGATTTACCACTTGCACCACAAAAAGACGGAAGATGATTAAACCCGTAATTAAAAAAACGACCGCAAGCAGAATATCTATGCGAATGTCATGTCTTTTGTGATGCTTTTTGTTTCTATGCTTATACAAGATAAAATCAAAATTTAAAAATCAAAATGTAAAATGATCATCGCTTCGCGAGATCTCGCGAAGCGAGACAATGTAAAATTTTAAAAATTCTTTTCATTTTAACATTTTAAACTGCCTGCCCGCTCACAAGCTTCGCGGGAGTGCGAGGCGGGCGGGTCATTTTGATTTTTGCCTGCCTGGCGGCAGACAGGATTTTTGCATTTTAATTTTTTATTAAAGCTACAACCGTGCCTTCGGAAGAGATATAAACAACCTTCTGAAGCGGCACCATATTTAATTTTTTAACCCCCTCTTCCACATTCCGCACGGATTGCAACTCTGCCGCGCGTAATTCTAATTCACGATTCTCTTCTTTCAAATTATCAAGTCTATCTTCTAAATCTTTAATCTCATAGCCCTTCGTAGCTATTTGATTGGCTTGAGTGAGATAGAAAAGACTGATTAGACACAAAAGAATAATCGTCACAAAACACAAAGTAACCGGCCCAATTTTGATCTTCCCCCTAATTGCTTTTTTTCTTTTTCCTCTTTGAATATCACCGCTCTTGGAAAGTGTAAGAAAACGCGCCATTTTTCAAATCTTGACTAATCCCCCTTTTTCTTTGATTAGCCAACAATTTTTTCCGCGACGCGCAAAAGTGCGCTTCGCGATCGTGGATTTTGTTTAATCTCTCTAATTTCTGGCTTAGTTGGTTTTTTATTTAAAATTTTGATTTGCGACAAATGGCCACAAATGCATTGCGGCACTTCTGGCGGACAAAGACAGCCGCGGCTCTCGGTGCGGAAAAAATTTTTCACTATTCTATCCTCCAAAGAATGAAAAGAGATAATCACGAACCTTCCTCCCCGCTCTAAAATCTCTAAAGACTGCGGCAGCACTATGCGCAGATTTTCTAATTCATTATTCACGGCGATTCTCAAGGCTTGAAAAATCTTGGTTGCCGGATGAATCCTGCCTTTTTGAAAAGATGCCACTTTCAAAATAATCTTAACTAAATCTTGTGTTGTTCCTATCTTCTGCGCTTTGCGTGCTTCTACAATCAGACGGGCAATTTCGCGCGCTTTCCGCTCTTCTCCATATACGCGCAAAATCCGCGCCAAATCTTCTTCATTATAATGATTCACGATATAAGCGGCGGTAATCCCCGTCTCTTCGCCATGCCGCATATCTAATGGCTCATCTTTCAAAAACGAAAAGCCACGGTCTGAAGACTCAAGTTCAAGAGAAGATAGACCCAAATCCAGCAACACACCTTGCGCATTTTTAAAATGATGCTCCTCTACAACTTTTTTTAAATCGGCAAAGTTACCCTGGACCAAAACGGCGCGCCCGCCAAATTCTTTTAGATTCTCGCGCGCGATTTTGATACTCGCCGCGCTCCAATCAATACCAAGTAATTTTCCCTCCGGGCCAGTGCGCTCTAAAATAGCTCGCGCGTGGCCCGCTCCCCCTATGGTGCAGTCAATGAAGTTTTGATTGGATTTTGGATTTAAATATTTAATTACTTCCTCTAATAAAACTGGTGTATGAACTATATTCATCTTGAGGACAATTTTTAATTTCTAATTTTCAATTTTCATTAAATTTCTATTTACTTAATTTTTAAACAAATAAAGATCAAACTCTCATAATCTGCTTACCGTAAAATCTAAGGGTTTAGAAATTATTTCATTAAAAAATTTAATAGAAATTAGAAATTGAAAATTAGAAATTATACTCCTAATTCTCCCATCGCCTCCGCGATCTCGGTTGAGTCTTTCTCTGTCACTGCCTTGTATTTATTCCAAAGCTCTGCGTCCCAAATTTCCAAACGGTTATACAGACCGGCGATGACGGCTTGTTTCCCAAGCCGCGCGTAGCGGCGCAAATAATCCGGGATCAGAACCCGCCCCTGCTTATCCATTTTGACGTCCATCGCGCCGGCAAGCATCAGGCGGCTGAACGCGCGCGACTTTGCTTGGCTTATAGGGAGGCTCGCCAACTTCTCGGCAAGTTTCGTCCATTCTTCTTGACCGTACAAAAAGAGACAATTATCAAGACCTCGCGTCACCACGGCTCCGCTTGCTAACTTTTTCCGAAATTTTGCTGGGACAGCCAAACGACCCTTAGTATCTAAACTATGACTGTATTCGCCGATAAACATTATAAAACAACTGACCCCAAATATTTTGGCTTTCCTTTTTTGGCGAGCGCAAAATACTTCGGATCTCCCCCTATATACTCTCGTCATTGCGAGGAATCCGCCCTCAAGCGGACGACGAAGCAATCTCCTCGCATGAAAGTCTATTTAGTTAAATTTTTATATTTTTATTCTTAAGTGGGTTTATCCACCTTTGACCTGACTTTTCCCCACTTTTGTCCACAGTTCCCCACAACAAAGTTATTATACACCATTTTAATGTTCCCGCCAACCATTGCAAACCACTCTTCCTTTTGGCTTATTTAAAAGAAAAAATAAGATAATCTCAAAATTTATCCACAGTTTTTTAAAACCCTCCCCCTGCCCGAGGGGGAGATGGAGGGGGTGGGAGCTTCAGAACCCCACCTTACCTCCCCTTTGAAAGGGGAGGGTTCAATCTTATAATTGTTGGCTCCATAGTCCTGAGTGTGAACGAAGGCTGTGGAGCCAACGAACAAAAAATTTTTCCAAATAAAAAATCCTCACCAATCTGCGAAAGGACTATTCCCCCACCTTTTAATAAAAAGGCGAAGGGGAGGAGAGAGATTTTTTCTGCGTCCAAAAAGGACACAGAAAGTCCATTCGCAGGTTGGTGAGGACAAGATGTTAGCTCCGGCAAGAGAGGTGGTGTTTCCGTATAATTTACGTTTTTGAAACCATAAATGGTAAATTCCAGGATTTTTTAAACACACCTTCAAACCGTTAAATGAGCTTGCTTGGAAATCTTGATTTGATTCTCAAACAAGCTTGCTCAAAAAAAATTGAAGGAATGGATAAACAGACGAATTATACAGATCATTTCGTTTATCCATTCCTCCTGCAGATAGATTTTGGTTTACCACCAAAAATTTATCTGCCTTGTTTTCTCTATCACTCCGCCTTTATAGGCGAAATATAGAGTAAATAAAAATGCCAAACATGCCACCACAATAATCACCTCCTCTTACAGTTAGTTTTACTACTCAACAACCGAAACTTTATTGACAGACCTCAACTAAATCTTGGAAATTTTTCCAAAGCTTGGTTGAAGGACTGACGCGAAGAAAAAAATGTGCATCAGTCCGGGTACTTTATCCTACGCTTGGGCAAAAATGATGGCAGGTCTCCGCTCATAGACCCAACCGCTTCTTACCCTAGAAAGATCGTCCGGGTTTACCTCATGGACATATTGCCCGTCTGAAGTTGAAACCATATATATCTTCAGCTCTTTGAGCTTTTCGATGTCTCCATCCTCAAGCTTGTAGTATTTTTCCCTATACGCCATGGAAGAATAATCCGATTCCTTGTCTAAGAATTCGGCAATCTTCTCTTTTTGTACATCAGGCGTGGAATAAACTTCTATCCTGTTGTTATCATGCCTATCTCTCCAATACGGAGTTGATATACTATAGAGATACACCCTATATCTAAGCACTAGCTTGCCCTTGTCGGGCGAATACCACAATTTCCCCATATCAGTAGCATGTGGGGCGGCATGGAATGCATTGAACTCATACGAATCCTTGTCGACAGTCTGCTCAATAAGATAACTTTTACATTCCTCCCAGCTATGATCAGAATGTATAGTTTTTGATGACGGGTTAAGAGCGTCCTCGACATAATGTGAATAAATCCCAACAATCATTTCTTTTCTCCTCGGTCATTTCTGACCTTTCAAAAACCTTAAACCTTTTCTTTCTTCCACCCCGTGAAAAGCCATACCTTCAAATCAGGCCATTACCCTCTTTCTGGCAGGGACGGAAAGATAAAATTAAGGGCAAATATTAATCGCTCCAAGCGACCAAGGTGGGGCAAAGACTTTCCCCCTGACAAGGGGGAATAAGAAGGGGGTTATAACCCCTCCTGCACCTCCCCTTGTCAGGGGAGGAATCTTTTTTCGCCGCACTTTGGTTGCTTGGAAATAATATTTGGTTTTAAAGAACACACAACCCCTCTTTTATCTCCCCTTATCAGGGGAGAAACTCTTAACTAGGACGATGTAGACGAGAAACAGGCGTAATAAATATTTTGGCCCTCTCCTCTACATCGTTCTATTTACTATGAACCCAATGTGGTTCATAACTAAACTGCACCCAACGTAGCATAGATCGTCTTCTTATTAACGAGAAAGAATTCATACTTCTAAGTCTCTTTCTCCCTTCCTTGCAATAACATTTGGAAAGAAACTTGGAAGTGAGGACCAGTATTTCTCTGGTCCGAAAGTTTAGCTTAGCGCAAGCCTGCCTGATGCCACACGGCATCTCTCCCAAAGTTACCGGGGTCTAGTATTTGACCCCCCAAGAGAGCCATAACGAAACTATGCGCATCACCGTCTTCGTCTTCATCTTCATCTTCGTTATCATCTGTATCCTCGTCTCCCGCTTCAGGGTCGAGGTCATTATCCTCATCATCAAAGTTTACCACTTAATTCACCTCCTCGTTTTTGGCAGTAAAATATTAAAGTTCAAACGTTTCTCAAGAAGACGATGCAGATGAGATTTTGAATGGGATTATTTCGGAAACGGCAGCTGTCTTAGGGTGAATAATTAATATGAATATTACCCTAGGTAATCCTGCCAAAAAATAATCCGTTCGCACTCTCTCCTCCACATCATTCTCTTGAGGATTCTTCGACGTTGGTTCAAGTCAGGAGACTTGAACCAATATTAGTAAACAAATAGCCCCGAGGTAGAAAACCTAAGGGCTATTTGCCAAAATTCTGAATAAGTATTAAAAGGTTCTCTCTCCTTGTGCCCTCCGAAGCACAAAGTGCATAGGCGGGCTTTTACTTATATATATAAAATTGTAAATTAGCATTTTTCTTATTTTGTTTTAGGACTATTATCATAGCATACTTTAATATTTTTGTCAAGGGTTTCACCCGATTTTGGCTCAAATAAAGCTCTTTTTTCCTGATAGGGGGTTAAACCCCTCTTTGTCTCCCCTTGTCTGGGGAGATGTTTGGATTATCCATTATTCTAAGACTATCAATAATTCTTTGCTTAGGCAGAGAAGCAAGAGCGGTGAAGATCAAACAGAGTTGAATAAAAATCATCTACGATCCTCGTTGGTCTTCACCGTTTGCGGATTCAGAAATCTTGTCTTGGATCCCCATCCAAAGGGGAGGAATTTTCTGAACCTTCTAAATCCCACATCACAAAAATCTGAAATTTAGAAGATTGGTGAGCTGGTTTTGCCTAGGTGTTTTCTAATCCCTAGAAAAGTTACTTTCCAAATCTTGTTGGAGCAAGAATTAATTTGAATGAACATATATATAAATTTTCCCTGCCCCAACTGGACTTGAAAATAACTTTTTTGATATTTTGTTTGAAGTGGTATTATATCATAATCGCATATTTTTGTCAAGAGTATATTCTCTTTTATAACAAAAAATGGCTTAGATAAGCCGAATTTGAATCGTGAATAATGAATCAGGAATTAGGAATTAGAGAATTTTTAATTTAGATGTCTTAATTAAACCATTGATGATTTTGTGCACTTTTATTGTTTGTTCGGCAATTTTTAAAAAGTCCTCCTTTACAATATATCGGACATCACGAGCGATAATCAATTAATTCTGCAATTCAGTAACCGATCCCTGCGCTCTAGAATAAAAACAAATTTTATCTTTATAGGTCTGACGGCTGAAACCTTCGGCAATATTAGAAGTGATTGAAACTACACAACGACGCATTTGGCTCACTAAACCAAACATCTCTTCTTTGGGAAATTTTTTGGTAATTTCGTAAACCATTAAAACTAACTTGTGCCCTTCTTTCCAAGCATCTAAATCCGTGAATGACTTAATTTTCTTTAATTCATTATTCATAATTCATAATTCCTGATTCATGATTCCCTATTCTCCCCTCAACGCTTCCACGGGATCCATCCTGCTTGCCCGAAACGCAGGATAAAGACCGGACAATAGACCCACAAGCGTGGCAAAAACAATAATACTGCCTATAAGCCACCAAGGCAGAGCGAATAAATCAACTTGAGTTTGGACAATGTTTTGCGCGGCAATGTAATTATTGAGCAGAGAACTTAAAATTAAAGTAATGCCCCAGCCACAGAGCACGCCAAAAAAACCGCCGATAAAACCAATCGCGGAAGCTTCCAAACTGAAAATTTTTAAAATGTCCCGCCGCGACGCGCCGACCGCGCGCATCACCCCAATCTCACGAGTGCGCTCTAGGGTAGCCATAATCATCGTATTGATAATCCCGAGGGAAGCGACGCCCAAGATGATAATCCCCACGCTTCCGAGAGCAAGTTCTAAAATCCTGAAATATTTGGTCACGCGGTCAACTAAATCATCTAAAGCGACTGCTTCCAGCCCCATCCCCTTAATTTCTTTGCTAATCCCCGCGACCTTTTGCACGGAATTTGCCTTCACCCGCAGACTATCATAAGTTACCATCTTTTTAATCTCGCTCGCCTGGGTCAAAGGGATAAAAACCCCATAGCCCAAGATATTCTCTCCCCGAGCCACGCCGACAATTTTTAAAACTAAATTCTTTTGACCGAAGGTCAGATTTAAAGATTTACCTAAAAATCTCTCCGGGTAATCGCTGGAAAACTCTTTCAAAAAATTCTCTCCTATGACAGCGCTTTCCCCTGCCAAGCTTGAAGCGGGACTACCAGCGATCAATTTAAAAACATCCGTCGCCCCTGACGGCACGGCAGTAACTAAGGTCTTGCCTACGTTTTTTTCAAAACCGCTCAAGGATACCTCATCAGCCATCAAAGTAACCATCGGATCCACCCGCGCGACATCAGGCAGGCTTTCCAGCTTGCTGATTGTTTCGGAGTCCAGAAGCCGATTCCCATCCTCTTTTTGATAAACATTAATGTCCGTTAATTCTCCTGTGTCTTTCAGGCCTTTAACGACGATCTGCTGCAAACCCACGCCCAAAGAAACCATAGAGCTAATTAAAGTCGTGCCAATAAGAATCGCGAAGGTTGTTAAAACCGTGCGCAACTTGCGGCGGCGCAGATTTTTAAAAGAAAATAATATTGCTGAAGAAAGCTTCATAAAAATTTAAATCTTTTTAGATTTTAAATTGTAATTTTTCATTTTACACTTTGAATTTTACATTTATACTATTCTCCCATCCTGCATCCTTAAAACCCGAGGCGCGATTCCCGCCGCTTCCGAATCATGGGTCACTAAAAGCACGGTGACGCCCAGGTGCTGATTAATATAAGATAAAATCTCTAAAATCTGCTGGCTTGCCTGCGAATCCAGATTTCCTGTCGGCTCATCCGCCAAAATAATCTCTGGCCGCGTCACAAGCGCGCGCGCGATTGCTACCCGCTGGCGCTGACCTCCTGAAAGTTCACTGCCCTTATGTTCAAGCCGATCGCCTAACCCGAGCCAAGTGAGCAAGCTAGCAGCGATTTTATTTCTTTTCCTCTTGGGAACATTGGCGAATAATAAAGGCAAAGCGACATTTTCCACGGCGGTTTGCGAGGAGTCTAAATTAAACATCTGGAAGATAAAGCCGATTTTTTGATTGCGGTAAACAGAAATAGCTTGGTCCGACAGACTAGTCAAGCAAAGCTGGTCTACAAAAATATCGCCCTGATTCGGACGATCCAAACCGCCGATCACGTGCAAAAGAGTGGACTTTCCCGAACCTGAGGGACCCGTGATCGCCAAAAATTCACCTCGGCTGATATTCAAATTAATGCCATCCAAGGCAAAAATATTTTCTCCGCCCATCTTGTAGATTTTAGAAACATTCTGGAGGGAAATCATAACAAATTAAAAATTTAAAATGAAAAATGTAAAATTATAACGCAAAATTTAAAATTCTTCAATTTCTTAATTTTGAATTTTGAATTGCAATTTTCAATTTTGAACTTTTAATTTTTAATTTTATATTCTTCCCCAATCCAATTCCGCTGGTTTGTGGCTGCCGATTTTGTCCACTAATTTTAAATAATCACTCTTAAAAATTGTATCCACAAAACGGTCATGCATTTCCTGACGATACAAAAATTCAGCGAGCGACACTACCGTATAATTTAACTCCTCGCCTAATCCCTCTTCTAATTTCCTCACGATACGCACGAGCGCTTTTTTATTGATCCTGCCCACAACAAACAAATCCACCGGCGAATCATCTAAACCGATGAATTTACCCGAGAGACAGGCAAACTTGATCCCCGCCAACTGCTCAATGTCCCGAGCCAATTTACTCCCCTCCAATCCCGCCTTGAAAATCAGACGCTTTAATTCCGGATACAGTTTGAACTGATCGTTCGGGTAATAATACTTCTTGCCGTCTTCAAGACGGCTCGTAAGAAGCCCTAATGTTTCCAGATTCGCCAGCTCAATCCGCACTGAGTTAATCTTTTCATCTAAACGGCGGGTTAATTCCCGCACATAATAAGATTGGGGCTTACCCGCCAGAAAAAGCGCCAACAGCTTCACCCTTACCTTGGAAGAAAATAATTGTTCCAGCATAGAGTTGCTTTGAACAAGTTAGTTGTTCATTTTTAATATAGCATAACAAAAATCAGAATGCAAAGCCGCCAATTCAAATTTGATATAGTTAGTCTAACCTGACATTAAATATAATAACCAACGGTTAAAGTTTTTGTAACTTGTAACCTATAACATATAACTCAAGGTCTTGTGTTACATGTCTGCCGCCAGGCAGGCAAGTTTCAAGTTATAAATTACAAAAATTAGAAATTTTCAATCCCTATCTCTTTGCATTTTTATCTCATAAATATTATAATATAAGTAAATACTTTGTGTATATCTTATGTTCCAACGCTCAAGGTTAGAAATTCAAAACACCAAACTGCTAATTTCTAATCCTAAGGTGCGCGAAGGCTTGTGTAATGTTTTTATTTTTGAACCTGAAAGAGGGAAAGAAAACTTAGGAGAGCTTCTTATTCTTGTCAAAATTGAGGAAGACAACAGAGATAATCGGGAGATCGCCCAAGGAATCGTGGAAATTGTAAAAAATGAATTTTACCGCGACGCGGAAAAAAATCCCGAAGAAAATTTAGAAGCTAGTTTGGTGAAAATTAATGAGATTCTGAAAGAGTTAGCCTCTTTAGGCAAAGTGGCTTGGGTGGGCAAGTTGGACGCAATCATCGCTTGTCTCCAAAACAAAAAGCTAATTTTAACCCAAACAGGAAAAGCCTTGTCTCTTTTGGTCCGCGATGGCGAGGCTAGTTTTATTACGGAAGGACGAGAAGAGGAAAAAGAAGGTCAACCCCTTAAAACTTTCAAGGGTTTAACCTTCGGTCTTTTGGAATCTAATGATCACCTTATTCTTTCCACTGCCACTTTATTTGATTTCTTCTCTCCGGCAAAACTCATCCAAATCCTCTGCCGCGGCACCTTAAAAGAAGCAAAAAATTATCTGGAAGAATTGCTCAAGGAGCAGATTGAGACGGAAATGGTGGGGACAATCCTTGTCTCCCTAAAACGAATCCAGTCTAAAAAATCTTTCAAACAAGAAGAAGGACAATTATCCGCTTTAGAAAAAATCGGCAGGCTTGAGGATTTCCCTGAAGCAGTGGAGATGGCAACAGAGGAAGCGGAAACTCAAACTGATTTCCTGCAAGCGGTGGATAAAAGGCTGGAAGCAAAAAGAAGGGGTAAGTTTCCTTTTTCCCTCTTTCACACTCTCAAAAGCTCCCTCTTGATTTTAAAACAAGGAAGGCGATCTTTCTTTAAATATGCCATTAAAATACTCCAATCTCTATGGCGGTTCATCCTTTTTCCTCTCCTTCTTCTCCTTAAGAAAATATTTTCACTGTTTCCCGTCCTTTGGAAAAAACTCCTGCCCCTCTTCAGGAAAGTAAAGGGTTTCTTGGCGCGCAAAAAGATAAAAACTCCAAGCGTCACCCCCATTCAAACTAATCAGGGAATAACCACCAAATTATCCTTTGTAAAATACATTCCGGGATTGATCAAACCGATTTCTCTCCGCCTGCAAGCTGTTCCTCTGCGAAGCAAAATAATTCTTTCCAGCCTGATCGTCGCGCTATTATTCCTTGCTTCCGGCATCATCTTCCTTAAAAAATATCATTCCCCAAAGCCCCAAGCCGCGCAAGGCGAGGAAACAATTCTCCAAGAGGCCGAGGGCAAAAGAAAAGCGGCGTTAGACGCGATGGTTTACAAAGACGAAAAGCAAGCAAGGGAACTTCTAGAAGAAGCGGACAGCCTTACGGGTCAAATTTTGGGTTCGTCCACGCATCGCGAAGAGGCAGAGAGTTTAAAAAACGCAATTGTAGAGCAATTTGACAAGATGGATAATATCACCCGCATCACAGAACCAGCGCTTATATTTAATGTTGACCAAATTAACTCTGATTTCAATCCATTAGACTTAATTGGCTTGGAGAACGGTCTCTACGCTCTCTGCAACCCTAACAATATCATCCTCCGCCTTGACCCGCAAAAGAAAGAAGCAGTCCAACTCTCGCCCAGTTTTAATGATATAGGCTACCTCGTCCGCGCTTCCCAGATTGATCAAGGAAAAAATATCCTCTTTGTCAACGCCGATAACAAATTTTCCCTTTTTGATTTTAATTCCTTTAAAATTGAACCAATCAGCGCAGAATCCCCCTTAGAGCCCAACAATATTCAGGATTTAGCTGAATATTCCAACAAAATCTATACCCTCAATCCTAGTGAAAACCAAATCGTGAAATACACGCGCACGATTGGGGGCTTATCCAAAGGAAGCTTATGGCTTTCTGAAGGCGATATTAAAAATGGCGCTTCTTTAGCAATTGACGGCGATGCCTATGTCTTGACCCTTAATGGTGAAATCTTGAAATTTCGCGCGGGAAAACAAGTGAATTTCAATAAAGCCGCAATCCAGCCCGCTCTGGAAAAACCCACGAAAATTTTCACGCGATTAAATGACAAAAATCTCTATCTTGTTGACCCCCCCACGCGGCGCATTATTGTTTTGGGAAAAAACACGAGCGAAGTGCTCCGCCAATTTACCTCGGACAAGTTTAACGACCTTAAAGATATTTGGGTAGCACCGGATGAAAAAATAATTTATGTTCTGGCGGGCAAAAGCGTCTATCAGATAGAAAACAGGTGAATTTTTAATTTTTATTCCTTATTTTTTAACTAATTTTTATTGAATTATTGTTTTATTTGTGATGTCAATAAAAATTTCTGCCCAAGGCGGATCAGCCTAGGGCTGAAAGAAACAAAAATTCGTTAAAAATTAAAAATCAAAAAATAAAAATTATAAAAACAGCCTCTTAACGCTGTTTTTGTTTAGTTTAGTTTTATTCCACCAACCTTCCTTTAACAACAAGTCTCTTAAGTGGCGTTCCAACCGGCCAACAAGTCATTAGGGAAATGGTGGGCTCGGGAGTGGATGCTAACACCTGCACTTCATTTTCGGAAACAATTATTTTATCAATGACTCTATATAAATATTCTTTACCTTGATAATATACTTTGATTTCGTCATTTATTTCTAATTTACCCAAGAGAGCGAAAATATCTTTATAATCTCCTTTGCGCCAAATATAATCTGATGAATGGCCAAGGATAAAATAATTCCCTACCTCCCCTGAATTTGCCGTCCCGGGATAATGGACGACGCCGTTCTCCAGACCCTTTTGAATCGTGCTCTCTTGGCTATTTTCCACCTCAACGACTGGCACATTCACATTAATCTTAGGGATGATGAGCCGAGTTTCCGCTGGAATCCCCTCCTCGCGAGAGGGCTTCTCTAAAATAGTCCGGATTACTTCCGCCTTGGGATATTTAGAATAAAAATAATATTCCGCCTGCTTCATCAAAGCCTGATAATTGATCACTCCAAAAACTACGGCTAAAAACAAAACCGCGTAGATTATTCTTTTAATTAAACGGAGGGGGTGAAAAAACATAGAAAATAATTAACTATTCTAATTATACCAAACTTAGAATAAAAAATCACCTCATACTCTGGAGGTGATTTTTAAATCTCTATTTATTTCAATGTTACCGTCGCTCCCGCCTCTTCTAGTTTCTTCTTAAGCTCTTCGGCTTCAGCCTTACCCATCTTGGCTTTAATCACTTTAGGGGAGCTATCCACAATATCCTTCGCTTCTTTTAGTCCCTGCCCGGTGATTTCGCGGACGAGTTTGATCACCGCGATTTTGGCATCGCCAGGGGCGGTCAGTTCCACATCCCACTCTGTCTTTTCTTCAGCAACGCCCGCGGCCTCACCGCCCCCAGCAGGGGCGCCAGCGGCAGACATAGCCATAGGGGCGCTCGCAGAAACGCCAAATTTTTCTTCGAAAACCCTAACCAACTCCGATAGGTCCAATACGGTCATCTTTCCTATTTCTTCCACAATTTTTTTGAACTTCTCTGGAACTTTAACCTTTTTTTCTTCCTTGATTTCTTCTTTTGTTTCCTCGGCCATAAATTTTGTATAAAAGGGAGAATACGAATTATCAAAATCTTGATGAATTATTATTCTGCGCCTTTTTCGCTAATATTTTTTAAAATATAAATTAAATTACGCAAGTTGCCCGCCAAAACATTAACAAAACCAGAAACCGGAGCGGCGATCGCGCCAACAACCCTGGCACGCATCTCATCGCGACCCGGAAGTCCAGCTAAACTTAAAATTTCTGTGTCCGCCAGGAAACGTTTATCTAAAATACCGCCTAAAATTTTCAAATCCTTATGCGCTTTTTTAAAATTAACTAAAACGCGGGCAGGCGCGATCTCATCTTCTAAACCAAATGCCAGAGAAAGCGGCCCCTCTACCTTCACTTCTTCCTTTAAAACCTTCAGGTTTTTGTCCTGTCCAATGGCGATTCCGAAAAGCTTTTTTTTCATAACTTTCAGAACAGCATTCTCTTTTTTTAGACAACGGCGCAGATCTTGGATTTCAGAAACTTTAAGGTTTGTAAAGTCCGCAAAAACAACGGTTTTCATTTTGCCGAAAATATCGCGTAACCATTCTACTTCTTTTTCCTTTTGTTTTCTGGTTTTGGCCATGGATTTGGAATTATGAATTAGGAATAGTGAATCAGGAATAACGAATTAGGAAGAATAAAATAAAGCCTTTTCCCAAGGCTTTATTCAAATATAAAAAAGTGGATTCTTGCCTACACGAGATTTACCAAGCGGCTCACACCGCCCTACTCGTGGTCTTGGGAAGCATATGTATTATACACTGGCAGAATAAACTGTCAACCTTAAGGGGATTAGGAATTATGAATATTTTTATATTCCTGATTCATGATTCCTGATTCATTTACGGAAGATATTTTTGCTTATTTAAATTGTGCTCCTGCAAGTTTTTGGAAAAAACAACGGGTTGTCCTTCCGGATGCAGAAAATACAAATAGTCCGTCTCTTCGGGGTAAATCGCCGCTCTTATCGCGGCTAAACCTGGGTTGCAGATCGGACCTGGCGGCAATCCCTTGTAACGATAAGTATTGTAGCGCGAATCCATTTGAACATCCTCTAAAGTAGGCTGGCGCGATTTTTTACCGGTCACGTAATTCACCGTGGCGTCGGATTCCAAAGAACGGTCCAATTCAAGGCGGTTATAAAATACCCCCGCGATCTTCGGCATTTCCTCTTCGTTAGCCGATTCTTTTTCCACAATGCTCGCCATAATTAAAATATCATATAAACTCTTTCCCTGCCTCTCTATCTCCACCAAAAGATCAGACCCAACTTTCTTTTGAAAATTTGCCAACATCTTTTTCAAAAGATCTACCGCGGCTTGATCCTTGTAAACCCGATAAGTATCGGGAAACAAAAAACCTTCCAGGGAAGATTCCGGAGGTGCCTCAAAACGATCAGCGAAGATGCTGTCTTTAAAACCGCGGGTTGCGACAATGAAATCGTCTCGCTCAATAAGCTTTAACCCCGCTAAATACTGGTCAATATCCTGCCGATCCCAACCTTCAATAATTGTAATATCTATCTCCTTGGGCTCTGGTTTGCCAGTCAAAACGCGGACAGTTTCGGGGATATTAATCTTGGGTGGCAATTTGAACTCACCCGCCTTAAAATCTTTCTCTCTCTTCTCTGTCCAGACATAGACTTCAAAATACCAAGCATCGCGAATAAAACCTTCCTTTTGCAAATTGCCGGCAATCTCTTTTACTCCCTGACCTTCCGCAATCGCAAATTGCCGCGTCCCCTCGCTCTCGTTAAAAGATCTGTGGATCTGCCATTCAATGTAAAGTAAACCCGACAGCGCGGCGAATAAAAATAGAATTGTAAAAAAAATAACGGAACGAAATATTGTCTTCATATATTGGAATCAGGAATAATGAATTAGGAATCAGGAATAGAAAATATTCATAATCACAAATACTTCTTCTGCCCATTCTTCTCCAATGTCTCCACAATCTTTTTTACATCCTGCGACCGATCCTTGGGACAGATTAACAAAATATCTTCCGTGTCAATAACCACCATATCGCGCATACCGATAGTAGCCACTAATTTTTTAGCGGGCGCATAAATTAAACTGCCGTCCGTATCCAAACCAACGTGATGGCACTTGATGTAATTCTCGGCTTGGCCGTGCGTCAAAATTTCCTTGACCGCCTGCCATTGCCCCACATCAGACCAGCCAAATTCAGCGGGAATGGTTAAAATATTTTTGGTTTTTTCCACAATGCCATAGTCCACGGAGATGGGCTTAATCTTGCTGTACTCTTGGTTTAAAACTTTTTTTTCTTCCTTTGTGCCAATGGCTTTCTGAATCTTCCTTAATTTTTTATAAGTGTCGGGAAGATATTTTTCAAAAAGCGCGACCAAGGACTTCGCTTTCCAAAAAAACATCCCCGAATTCCATAAATATTGGCCTGAAGCGATATAGCGTTGGGCGGTTTTTAAATCCGGTTTTTCCACAAAACGTTTCACATAATAAACAGCGTCCTTGCCTCGCTTTTTTAAAAGACGGCTGCGTTCAATATAGCCATAGCCGGTTTCAGGATAAGCCGGATTCATGCCCAAAATCACCGTGTATTCCGGCCTCTCCGCAACAATCTGTTCAGCCAATTTTGCCACCCGGCGGTATTCATCTTCATCCAGAATATAATGGTCAGAGTAGACGCAAGACATCACTGCCTCCGGATCCCGTTTTTCCAAAATCATTGCCGCGAGGCCTAGAGCTGCCGCTGTATCTTTGCGTTCCGGCTCCAAAGAAAAATTGGAAAGCGAAAGAGAAGGAAGTTGTTTTCTAATATCCTTAAAATTTTTCCGCCCCGTGGTAATGAGGATATGTTTTTTATCCACGGCTTTGGCTAGACGGGTGAAAGTTTTTTGTAAAAGCGTGCGGTTGCCAATAATGGCTTGGGATTGTTTGGGTTTAGCCTTGCGGCTTACAGGCCAAAGGCGCGTCCCCGTTCCGCCCGCCATAATCACGGCGTAGAACATAGAAATAAAGTTAAAAGGTAAAGTGCAAAGTGCAAAACTAAAGCGCAAAGTTCAAAATTATTTCCTTCCCTTAAGAGTTAGTAAGCTTGCTCCGAGTATTTTTGCTAGTTCCTCTACTTCTTTTAGAAGTAAACTAATTTCTTCCTTTGGGAATTTAGTCGCATCTCTTAGTAAACCTAACCAATACTTTGTTTCGTTTGCTGACTTTAAGGCAATTTCATAAAATCTAGTAAAATCCCTTTTAGAACTCGCAGCCTGGGCTTCTATAATGTTTGCTCCTACTGAAGTAGCTGATCTCAAAAGTTGATCTGCAATTATCCGAAAAATATTTTGGCTAGGTAATTTACTAACAAATTTAATAATCTGAATTGAAAAATAATATGCACGATATTTAAGTTGTTGTTTAACTTCCATAACTTTTACGCTTTAAGCTGTGGTTTTGCCTTTTGCACTTTGCCTTTTGCACTTTTACTAATGGCACAAACGAAAACCCTGGCTCTTCGGTAATTTCAAAATCATCTTCACTTATCTTTTCCAATCGCGTCATTGTGCAAGCATAAGGCGAGCCCACGGGAATGACCATCACCCCGCCCACTTTTAACTGCGCTTTTAAAGCTTTAGGAATATTGACGGCCGCCGCCGCCACAATAATGCGGCCATAAGGTGCCGCTACCGGATGCCCCTTCCAACCATCGCCTAAAATAAATTGAACATTGCGGAGACCTAATGCTTTGACATTTTTCTCGCCAAACTCTTTTAATTCCGGAATTACTTCTAGGGCGTAAACTTTCCCTTTGGCGCCAACAATATGCGCGAGCAGCCCTGTCTGCCAGCCAGAGCCTGAACCCACATCCAAAATCTTATCTCCCCTTTTCGGAGCGAGCATCTCCAGCATAATCGCGACGGTCAAGGGCTGGGAAATCGTCTGACCAAAACCAATGGGCAAAGGGGCGTTAATTTCCGACTGTTCGCGCAGATCCTCTGCGCTTCTACCCTCCCTGGGGATAAAACGAAAGCGAGGCACTCTTCTAAATGCCTCAATGATCCGCGGTGTGCGCAAATGCCCTTGACTGATTAGGGTCTCAATTAGAGCGGACATAATGATGTTTATAATCTATCACAAATTTCTTTCCGAATCAAGGGAAAGACCCCCTCTTGCCTCCCCCTTGGTAAGGGGGAGTGCCGCTCCCACCCCCTCTAGTGTCAGGTTCTTATAATGCGAGTTTCACTAATATAGGTCTGCATTCTGGCCTGCCGGCAGGCAGGCAGGCTCCATAATCCCCTCGCTTCGCTCGGGGATTATGGAGCTCCTTGACTTTTATCTTTGTATATTCTAAAATCAATGTGCCCTGAATATCCTTAGATCTTTACACTAATACTGAAAGGAGAGAAAAATATGTCTCAGGAAAAACCAAAGAGAAGGATTATGTCACAACTGGAATTGGAAGAGCTCACTGACCCAAAGATAGTTATGTCAGAAGAGGAACGAAAAAAGTACACTGGCCTTCTATTTAAGTGCAAAAGAGTTCTCCGTGGTTTCGGCTGGCATTATCTGGAAGGTCCGAATGGCATTGGTAAAGATGGCACCTTGGCAATACTGCGGCTAATGTATACAAAGGGATTACCTGACCCACACAGTATACTACACACTATCCCTTCGTTCCTCTACACTCTAGAATATGTGATACAACTATTCAAGATGTATGAGGAAAAAATGGAATAAGTGCTGCGGCATTAGATGTTAGTGATTTGACAAAACAAATGCCTTGACCCACGGAATAAGCTGGGTCTTTTTTTATAATAAATACCTCCCACCCCCTCTTAATCAGAGGGTAAAAATCCTTGCTTTTTTTCTTTAGATATGATATAATATAACCATCAAGTACAAAGAGCTCGCCCCGTGTTTAAAGCGAGCTTTTCGGCTTTTTAGGGATGTCGTTCGAACGACATTCTAAAGACATCCTAAAGAACGGTGAGACCCGCCTCCGCTAAAGCTTCCCCCTTCGCTCACAAGCTTCGGGGGACAAGTCGGAGGGTGAGACCCGCCTGAAGCCGACTACGGCGAAGTAAATCAAAACAAAAAATATCCTGCTCCAAAATAAGGGTAGGACACATAAAATGAATACCAAAACCATTCTCAAATGGTGCGTGCCGCGCAAGAACAATCAATACCAACCTTACGCTCTGCGTAAAAAGGCGCTTACCTTTTATGTCGCCGTGATTTTCATACTGAAGGCGAGCGTCGGTTTTTTGTTTTTCGCTTTTCCGGAAACCGCCTATCTCTCCCAAGTGAGCATTAAAGAAATCGTAGACCTCGCGAACCAATCCCGCGCCGAGGTAGGCCTTGCTCCCCTTAAACTGAATGCCAAATTAAATATCTCGTCCGCGGGAAAAGCCGAAGATATGATGACGAAACAATACTTTGCCCATACCTCGCCCGAGGGCGTGGAGCCTTGGTATTGGTTTGAGAAAGCGGGCTATCCCTACACCTATGCGGGAGAAAATTTGGCTCTCGGTTTTGAAACAAGCGCGGGCGTGCATCAAGCCTGGATGAATTCTAAAGGTCATCGCGACAATATTATCAATCCTAATTACAAAGAGATTGGCGTCGCGATTATTTACGGCAGTTTTGAAGGCAATTTCACCACGATTATTGTTCAGCATTTCGGCTCTGTTGAATCCACAACTCCCCAAGAAGTCCCTGCCTATCCGCCTCCGAAAAAAGAAATACCCGCGCCGACCGCTCCGCCTCAAACTCCCGCTGGTGCCGACCGCACGGCTCCCGCTCCCCCGCGCATTCTTACTCCCGCTCCCCGCTACCTGACGAATAATAAAGAAGTGACCATCACGGGACAAGCCGAAGCGGAAAGCACGGTTTTAATCTATGAAAAGAACGAAAAGATCGGCCAGACCAAAGCTACTAAAAAGAACCGCTTTAATTTTGCTTCCGCCTCTGATTTTTCCGATGGCGAACATTCTTTCCGCGCCATGGCGGTAGATAAAGCAGGAAACCGCAGCGCTTTCTCTAAAAGCGTGGCGGTGGTCATTGACACAACTCCGCCGGTGATTGATATGGAAAAATCATATATCCTGCCTACTTATCTTAATCCGCTTAAAACCTTTGATGTCTTCGCTTATGTGACTGGCGAACCGGTGGAAGTCAAAGCCACTGCCGGTCAAAACGAGGTTATGCTCAAGGAAAAAGAGGCGCATCTCTATCGCGAAGTCATTAACCAATCCACTGGCGGGGTTTGGGTTCAAGCAAAAGATGCCGCCGGCAATATTACCAAAGCAAAATTAAACTTTACCCAAAATGTCAGCAGTGAGCGCGACCTGCATCTGGTAGACTCCGACAATAGCTGGACGCTTTTCTTAAACACACTGGATCAAACTAGCCGCAATCTTATTATAGTCTTTAGCGCCGCGATTGCGATTCTTCTGCTTGTAAATATTCTTGTGCATATCAAAAAACAAAACAGTAAAACCATCAGCTCTGTCCTGCTGATTATCCTTATTAACGGTCTTCTCCTGGCGGTTTAATCTTGGTTATTCTTGGGGTTTTTAAAGTCGGAGCCTCAAAATAACAATAGTAAAACCCGCCTTCGTCTAATAGACTTCGGCGAGGTAAAACAAAAACAAAAAAACACCCTTAAATAAGTAAGAGGGTGTTTTAATTATTAAAAATATTGACAGCATGAAATAAAAAAGAATATAATGGTAGCGGATAGGTAAATACCCCTCCCAAAAGAGTATGAGCTTATTCCAGCCTTCAGGGAGCCCTTGATTTTGAAGAAAGCTTCCGGAAGGCTTTTTATTATTTTTTTAAAGAAACTGTGAACAACTTAAAACAAAAAACGCCTTTAAATAAACAAGAGAGTGTTTTAATAAAGCGAAAGGCGAAAAGTGTAAAACGTAAAACCGCAACTTAAAGCTCAAAGCTTTACACTTTGCGCTTTGCACTTTGCGCTTTCATCTGTGGATAACTTTTTGACTCCTTTAATCAAGATAGTATATAATGATATATCTTTCCTAGTTTAAGCCTCAAAAATAAAAAATAATGTTTCAGAAAGAGCAAGGAAACCGAGTCAAAAAAAATCAATTCAGCTGGGGGCTCGTTTATATTTTATTGATAAAAAAACAACGCAGTCGAAAGTCCTTTTGTTAATTCAAGGGACTTTTTAAATAAAATAAGTTTGCTTTCTAGCCTCTTTGAAATCAAAGAGGTAAACAACAAAGACTTTAACAAGGAGGGATAAGTCTCCCCCTTTTTATTTTAAAGGGTAAAGGCAAGCTTATTTCTTAAAAATTATTTATGAAAGGAGGTGTTAAAAAATGAAAAAAATTATTCTAGGCTTAGTTGCTGGGGTCGCTATAGTCGGCGGCGTCGTGGCGATGTCCGCCTTTGAGGCGCATGTCGTCAATGTTACCGCCAAGATTGAGAACGCGTTGGATGTACCCATTACAGAACTCGATTTTGGTACAGTCTTCCCAGAAGAAGTGCTCAACAAAACCATGGCTGTGAACTTAAGCGAATCGTTTATGGAGCAAGCCCAATGCAGTACGACAAGCATTATTGAAAATGGCGGGTTTGAAATTCCAGAAGTTACAAACCCTGCCAAATGGGAGACATTTCCTGTAGTCCCTGGTTGGAATATTACATGGGTAAATCCTGGAGATGCCCCTGCTCCTGCTTTGATTGAATACCAGGCAGGTGTTAATGGTTGGAATTCTCATGAGGGTAATCAATGGACAGAGCTTGCCTCTGATTGGGGTCAAGCGCCAAACAGCTTGCCCAATGACGCGCGGGTAATCATTTCCCAAGAAATATCAACCACAGTCGGCGCGAAATACACATTAACCTATTGGTATTCGGGCCGTCCGGGCCAGTCAAGCGCTGATAATATGATGGATGTAAGAGTAAATGGCATAACTAAACCATACGCAGAAAACAATCCCGGAGCCAATACGAATTGGAAAGAAGACAGCATTGAATTTGTCGCAACTGCCAGCACAACCAAAATTGAATTTCAAGGAACTGGAGCAAACCATACCTACGGAATGTTCCTAGACGATGTCAGCTTGGTTGAATGCGGTCGGGTCAGTACGGTTGATTACGTCTTGCGCCAGAAGCCCAAGTGTGTTGACGACAATAATTCTTCTATTCATCCCCAAGTCACTCATAACACAAATGGCGATTTTGCTTGCCCTGAAGGTTCAACGATGATGCCCTTGCTCTGTCCTTATCTCTCTAAATCAGAAACAACGAATGATGGCGGCGAAGGGCAAAATAATGATGGTGTCGCGATTGCGGCCTTCCATGGCCCACTGACTGGATGGACAATGAAAAACACAGAAGACTGGCAAACTGGCGGCACATTATCCGCGGCGATCGGAGACATTATGGATGAATGGTTAATTGATCTCCATGCCCCCTGCTTTAAAGGTATGTGCGCCCAAGACAATAAGATTGACCCAGAGTACCAAGCCGATCCAGCACTTGAACACGCAGTCTTTGGCTGTGATCTCTGGCTGGAAGTGACAGGTATTGATTAAGCTAATATAGCCAATTAACTAACACAGGTACAACCTTTAATTCCCTTTAGACAACTTTCATTGTTGATCGTTTCCCCTCTGCTCCTGCGCAAGGCGGACGGAGGGGAGGGATTAGTAATGAAATCATTAAAAAAATTATGCTTGAAAATAATTCGGAGGAAGAAAAGAACCCCGAAAACGAAGCGGAAAATCCAGTCCAAAAGTTAATGTCCGAAAAGAAGGCAGAAAAGCCCAAAAGAAAAATAAAGGTCGGGCGCATTATTGGCTATGTAATCATTGCAATTATCGCGGTCTTTATTGTTGTCCAGCTTTTGAGCGCTTCCTATTATAAGATGACTGTCAATGTCGTGGAGGGTGAAAATGTGGTCGGGGTCAATCCCACGGCGGAAAAATTGGATTTTGGCGATCTTTCCCGCGGCAGTAGTATGACCCGCTACGTAACTTTAAAAAGTGCGGGAAAATCCCCAAGTTACATTATAGTCTGGAAATTTGGCGGCGTTGCCTCGCTCGTTAAGGTGGAAAAAAACTACTTTACACTTAATTCCAGTGAAGAGGTAAAAATTACTTTTTCTCTTACCATTCCTCCTTCCGCCCAAATCAAACACTATAACGGTCAAGTGATTATTTTCAAACTACCCAAGATTTTCTAAGTAAGTATGAAAAAGATTTTGCAATATTTTCAAAAGCGTAAGGAAGAAAAATGCACACAAGCGGAAGAATTAAGTAAGAGGCAAAAAATTTTCCGGAAAGCTATCGGTTATCTATTTTATGTTGGGATTTTAATTGGACTCTTCTACGGTACACCCAAAATTCTATCCTATCTTCTAAATACTAAATATCCCTTTGCGTCAATTACATCGGGGTCAATGTGGCCAGTCTTAAAGAAGGGAGATCTCGCCTTAATCTGCGGCGTAGAACCCTCTGAAATCAAAACGAATGATGTTGTGGTTTTCCCTAATGAAAATGGCGCTTTAGCAATCCATCGGGTGATTAAAATAAATGGCGATAAAATTATTACCAAAGGCGACGCCAACACTAAAGAAGATAAACCTATTAACCGCTCCGACATCTTGGGTCGACTTTGCACAGTGGGTTCCCTTGAGGCAAAAATCCCAAAAATCGGATTAATCGCTCCACTTTTTCACTAAATTATTTATGCCAAAGATGAGTAGCAAAAATAAGTATTTGACTCTTGGTCTCCAAACACTAGGAATATTTATTGTTTTTGTTTTAGCTTTTTTCTGGGCAAATAAATCATTTGCTTATGAAGCGCATGTGATTGGCGTAACAGCGATGTTTCAAAATTATGTTTGCGGCGATGGCAATCTCAATCCCGGCGAAGAATGCGATGACGGCAACAACACTAATGGCGATGGCTGTTCGGCGACTTGCGTCCTTGAGAAAACACCTAGTTGCATGAAAATTAACGAGGTCTATTACTATCCAGATGATGCGCATGGCGGCGGGGATGCCGAATGGATTGAGCTTTATAATGCTTGCGAATATCAAGTTAATCTTAAAAATTGGTATTTGAAAGACAACACTCAAACGGAAACCATCCATCAAAATTATATTATTGACCCCAGTCAATTTGTAGTTCTCGCGCCCAATGCTTCAATTTGGGAAAAATACTGGGATATTACCCCTACGAACGCCATAAAAATCGCTTTGGGCGGCGGACAAAAAATGTTTAATAATCTAGCGAATGACGGCGATCGGGTTTTCCTTTATGATAATCACGATAATGAGATTGACGCAGTAAGCTGGGGCGCGGATACAACCGCTTTTGACCCGAGCGTCCCCGGTGTTACCGAAGGTCATTCTATCGCCCGTAAAACAAAAGGTGTGGATACCGATACAGCAGACGACTGGGGAGATTTACCTACACCCAACCCGGGCACAAATCCCCATTCAACAATCCAAACAACTGTTCCTGAACCGCCCAAATTACAAACCAGTAATCTTAATATCGCTGGCGACAGCACGCCGATAATAACTGACACGACTGTGGGCGATGCCGATGATTCCACGCCCGCGACCAAGAATAACATAATAACCGACCCTGGCGATTCTACGCCCGCGACTGATACCCTTGAGGTAAAAGAACAGGAAGATATATCCCCTGCCTTAGAATCAAATGAAAACCAAGAAGATAATGATAGCGCGGAAAATCCTGGTGAAACAGAAGATATTTCTCCTCCCTCCGGTTCTGATGACTCTCAAACCGATTTAACGCAAGAAGACCCTGTAACAGACAATACGCCACCTGCTGCTAATAAAGAAGACATCAATAACACTGATTCATCTCTATCCCCGCCTGAAAATCCAGAGCCAGAAGAGGAAACCAGTCCAACCAATAACCCAGAATCAAATTCTTCTTCTGAATCCCCTCCCCCTAACCCCGCAGAAGGTACGGAAAATAATCCCTCTTAAACTCTCTGTGTATATAATTTTATGATTAAGTTTGACCGCAAATTAAAACGAGTCCTCTTTTCTCCCCAAGAAAAAAGTTTTAGGACTAAATTATTTATTTTCTTAACAGGAGCAATAACCCTCGTTTTATTTTTCTTCGTTCTGCAAGAAGAAACAACGCGCGTCTCGGCGCAAGCCTTGCCTATTGCTGTCTCAATGAATCATATTGATTTTGGTTTGGTCTTTCCCGGGGAGAGTCTGGAAAAAAACTTTATTGTTTATCTGGCCAATGGTCAAACCGAAAAAGTAAATTACAGTTTAATTCAAAGGAGAAAGCCCCTGCCGCCTGAATCCAAAATTGAGGAAGATCCAAATATGCCCGGTTTCTATCGCGACCTCTGCCCCTTTCTCACCAAAACCACCAAAGAGGGGGAAGGTGATTTGGAAATCGCAGCGTCGGTGACACCCACCACTGATCTTACCGATAAATGGCTGATTGACTTGGCAGTACCAGCGTTGGAAGGCTATGTGGCTCAAGAACACGGTGATAAGATAGTGAAGATTGCCGGCGACTATGGCTGTGATATCGTGATTGATATTGAGTCGAATGGTAATGGTACAGACGGAAATGGAGCTGGCGGCGGTCCAGAATGGTTTTGGCAGGATATGAATCTTGCGGGAGCCATGGAAATAGCTACCTCTCCAATCAAAAAAGTTGTGCAGGCAGCAGTCAAATTACCGGCTAAACTCCCCCGCGTTGGCGCGTGGGGCAGCCTTATTGCCGCCTCAATGGGCTTAATCGCGACAGCAGCCTTTTATAGAAGGAATAAAAAGTGAAATTCTAGGGAATTTTTTTTATTTATTAAAAACACCCCTAAAGAATAAGAGGGTGTTTTAATTAATTTTCAATTTTCATTAAATTTTCAATGTATTAATTTTCAAACTTTTTTGTTGATGAAAGTTTTTAAAAATTAAAAATTAAAAGAATTTAATAGAAATTAGAAATTGAAAATTAAAAATTATTCGTCTGTGGATAACTTTCTTGAATCAAATCTTAAACAAAAATATAATAAAAGTGCGTGTTTCCGCTAGTGTCAAATATTGTCATGCCGTTCTTTCGCTCCTTAGCGTCTAGCGCCAAAAGGAGCAATTGCTTATCCGCCTTTTTAGGACAAAGGCGGACACCATGCCTCTTGGAGAACTTATATTTTTTATGCGCGTGTTGAGTAAGTTTTCCAAGAGCGCTTTTTTTTGACAAAAAAAATTAAAAATGGTATTATAGAAAGGCTTTATTCTAAGAACTTGTTATTATTCTTGCTATTATTTTGGTACATTTTATTTCAAAAATAAGGAGAGCAAAAAATGAAACAAGTTGCCCAGTATCTAGCTGTTTTTTTATTCTTCTTTCTATTGATTTTCGGCGGAGCGGACGTGGATAACATAAGCTATCTCCTTGCCATTCTGGGAGTGGCTATATTGGGAATAATCACGATTATTATTCTGGTTGTCGTTGATAACCGCCGTCATCCGCCCATTACAACAGCGGACTTGATTAAAAAAATGAATTTTGACACGCATCAAGAGATTATTAAATCAGCCCGCCGTTCTCTTTAAGGATCTGACCATTCAAGATCCTTTTTTTATTTAAAATTTTATGGTTCAGATTGGGAGATCTGAACCAACAGTAAGGGAATATAAAAAGATCAAAAAGAAATTCTAAAAAATAAAAGTGGCTTCTAAAAAGCCACTTTTATTGCTGGCTCCATAGTCCTGAGCGTTAGCGAGGGCTATGGAGCCTTAATGCAAATCATTTCATCTAAAAGGACTGCATCCCGCTCCCTCACTACTATGAAGCCAACGAGGTCGTCATTTACTCGTCATTCCCAAATGACGAGTTTTTTTAACACAAAACCCCGTTTCAAAACGGAGTTTTGTGTAGTATATTTCTTATCAATAACCGCTATAAAAGCAGGTCGTTAGGAAAATTATCGCTTATTACGGGCTTTTGTCTAACCTTCAGATAAGAAGAAGCATTTGCTTTAGCTTTAGCATAATCAAAAGCTTCTTCTATAACCACATCTTTTCTTTCTGGTTGTACTCCGTCTTTATCATGGTCATATTTATCTGCCAAGCCTTGCAACATTCCTTCATTGACAAAATAACGGGTGAACACTCCTTCGCCATCTTGGATTCCATTGCCATCCACATCCTCCCCGGCAGTGGAATAGACATAAGCTGATTGAGTTTCTCCGGTTGCCATAGAAACTACTCTTCCAACGCTTGCCACATCGTTCATTCCGCCAGCAAGGCAAGAGTCAAAAACAAAAGCAATCCTTGTAGTAGCAAAACCATCAAACCAATTTCTTAGTTCCCCGTCCCATATGTAAGTTATGTTATTCTCTGTATTAGCTTCGGTGTTCCAAACAACAATGCCTTCATCTGTGAGTTCACTGTCTCCGTCCATAGCTGTCCCTTTTGTTCCATGTCCGCTGAAAAAGAATACCACTTCATCGCCCGATATAGCATGACCTTTAATATCCATTATAGCATTATAAATCTTTTCGCGGGTTGGAATACTATAGGCAACACTACCAAGGTTAGGACCAGTAGTACCTCCGTCGTCCTTAAACAATTTGATATTTTCTGGTTTATATCCATAAAGCTCGATAAGAGCTTTATACATATGCAGTGAATCTCCATCGGACTGGCAGAGGTCAAGGTTTGTGCCTGGATAATCACAAATTCCGATTATCACCGCATATTTATTACCTGTTGCCGGCGCGCCTAAAATTCCAGTGGCTGCGCTCCCCGTTTTAGAAGGAGGAGAAGGTTTGCCCTTTCCCTTACCCACATCTTCAGAAAAAACTTTCTTTACCACCTCTATATTAGTAGCAGGAATGGGTTTAGGCGCTTCTCTCTTCGGACCCTGCTGTTTTTCAGATGGCGCTGCTTGAGAGACTAAAACTCCGGATAAAATCAAAGTTAATCCGAGTATCGCTATACTAGATACTAAAATACTTAATCCTTTTTTCATGTTTTATGTTTTTAATTAAATTATAAATATTTAACCTTTGAGTTAAGGATTTTTCTCTTAACCTATATTAAAATTTTAACATATTTTTTGTAGAAAAACAATAAATTATTAGGGCTTAGAAAATTCAAAACACGGGCATTGGGGTCAAGGTCTTGAATCATCCCGCGCGGTCGCTTATCACTTCATTCTAATCTTGGCAGGGGTGGAGGGAATCGGACCCCCGACTACGGTTTTGGAGACCGTCGTTATACCACTTAACTACACCCCCGAAAATAAAATTTCTAATTTTCAATTTCTAATTTCTATTAAATTTTCAATGAATCAATTTTTAGGCAGTTTAAAAATTAAGAAATTAGAAATTTAATAAAAATTAAGAAATAAAAATTAAAAATTATTTCTTTACTTCTTTATGCAAGATGTGCTTGCGGCAATGGCGGCAGTATTTTTTTAATTCCAGTTTTTTCGCCTGCGGATCCTTCTTGTTGCGGCGGGTGAAATAATTGATATTCTTGCACGCCGTGCATTGCAGGCGAACTAAAGTTTTTTGGGGCATAGAAATAAGTTAAAAGATAAAAGTGAAAAGTCATTTTTGAGCCCACGAGCGGATTTGAACCGCTGACCTACTCCTTACCATGGAGTTGCTCTACCACTGAGCTACATGGGCTAAAAAGGAATCATATATTATGAATCAGGAATTATGAATGGGGAAAATTATGAATAAAAAAAATAATTCATTATTCCCGATTCCCTATTCCTTATTCCATGATTGTGGGGAGAGCAGGATTTGAACCTGCGTAGCCCGAAGGCGCGAGTTTTACAGACTCGAGCAATTGACCACTCTGCCATCTCCCCGTCTTCAAGTTAAAAGTCCAGAGTTCAAAATTCAAAGTTGAATCCAAAGTTCAAAGTTAAATTCCTGAGATTTTAAATTTTTAACTGTAACTTTTAACTTTGCACTTTGAACTTTTAACTATTTTTGAGCCGAGGAGAGGATTCGAACCCCCAACCTTGGCTTTACAAAAGCCCTGCTCTACCTTTGAGCTACCTCGGCAAAAGGGAATAATGAATCAGGAATTATGAATGAGGAAAATTATGAATAAAAAAAATAATTCATTATTCTCCAATTACCAATTACTAATTACAGATTACTGATTACCCTTAATCTTCCTCTGTTTTTCTAAAAGCTCAATATATTTATAATTACCAGGATATGCTTTCACCAGTTCTTCATAGGTTCTTACTGTTTTATCAATATTGTTCTGATTGCGATACATCTTGCCTAATTCTAAGTAAAAATACTCTTTGGAGCGGTTCTTTTTAATCGCCCGACGATAAATTTTTTCCGCCTCCTTCATCTTACCTTCCTCAGTATAAGCGAATCCTAACTTCCTATAAACATCAATTTCGTCCGCTCCTCTTTTCAAGGCTTCTCGAAAAGAAGATTCGGCATCGCGAAAATTTCCCTGCTCAAAATAAAGAGTGCCCAATATTTTGTAAACTTGGGCATTTTTAGGACTCTTGCGAATGACGGAAAAACAAATCTTTTCTGCCGCTTTGAAGTGTTTTATTTTAACAGCATTTTGAGCATCGGTCAACAACTCTTCCAAGCTTAACTCTTCCTGCTCTTCCCGCTTTAAAAGCGCGGAGGGAATTTCCACTTTGACCTCTCTGGCTTTGAACCCTTGGGACGTAAATGGTTTCGGCTTTCTTAACCTCCGTGCTTCTTGCTCATCCCCTGCCCGCATTAATATTTTTTCTTCCTGTTGAATTTTTTCGTTTTGATATGGTATTTTTTGCTTGTTTTTTCTTCTCGCCTCGATGAGCCCTTTAATTCTACCTCCCAAGGCTTTCAGCCCCCTCCTGCATAAAACCAAAATTTTTTTTGCCGCTCCTCCGCCCTTCCGAGCAACGGACAAAATAAAATACCATATATGAGGCAGACACGTTTTAAAAACCGCTAAAACTGTTTTTCTATTTTTTCTCGGCTTTGATACCGCATCTATTTTTAACTCTCGGACCTCGGGCAACTTCCGACCTAAAATCACAACAATACCCGCCAGCGCTAAAACAATTACGAATTGAGGAATGATCTCGTAAATCATTATTGTATAATGGTTTAAAGTGAAGGTCCTTAAAGAATGAAATTTGGATTTTAATTTTACGCCACCCTCCCCCTTTTCACTCTAGATAAACCTCTCTTAAGGGCGGTTATTTCCTTGCGCAAGCCCTTCACCTTTAACTAAAGGTGAATGGGCAAGAGATCTCAATTTCTGTCCCGTCCTGGCTCAACTTAACTTTAACTTTCTGCGCCAAAAGGCTGCGACTGACAACTATCCCCTTGCCTTGGGGAGTGTTAACCACTTCATTGATTTCCGGCATCTGGCGGGCCAGTTCTTCATACATATCCGCTTCGTAAGAAAGACAACACTTTAAGCGTCCGCACAATCCGGAATTTTTTTCACTGCCCTTATGGGTCATTTCTTGCATTCTAGCCATATCCGTGGTGACGCTTTTCAATTCCTCCAAGAAACGGCTGCAACAAATTTCGCGGCCGCACATCCCATAACCGCCTACCACTTTCGCGCCATCTCTGGAGCCAACTTGCTGCAAGCGAATTGATTTCTGAAAATGATGCGTCAAGTCCTTTAAAAGATTGCGAAAATCAATCCTTCCCTCCGCTGTAAAAGCAAAAGTAATGCGGCTGCCGTCCAAAGCAAAATGGACATCAATCAGTTTCATCGTGAGTTTATATTCTTTGATTTTCTCTTGAAAAATTTTGACCGCCTCATCCTTCTTGGTTTTATAATATTGAATCTTTTCCAGGTCGGTATTGACCGCTTTTCTTAAAACCGGCTTCAAGGCCGTTACCGATTTTTCCTCTGCGCTCTCCCTCACATAAAGCACTCTCCCCAACTCCAAACCCTGTTCTGTTTCCACAATCACAGCATCATTTTCTCTTAAATTCAAATCCCGCGGATTGAATTCCTCCGTCATCCCCCAAGATTTAATTTTGACATTTACCACCTGCATATTCTGAAGAAAAGATTTAGATTTCAAATTTAATAAACTCCCCCACCTCAATCTTCTCGCCTAACTTCAATATTTTTTCCTGCACCAATGCTTGAACGCTCATCTCTGGGTTTTGAAAAAATGGTTGCGCGAGAAGACAAATTTCTTCCTGATATTTCTTTAATTTTCCTGCCACAATCTTCTCTTTGACCTGCCGCGGTTTCTTTTTTCCTTTAAGCTCTCCTAAAATGATTTCCTTTTCTTCTTTGATTTTTTCCGCGGGGATATCTTCCGGACGAACATAAAGCGCGCCCGCGGCTAAAACCTGCATTGCCAAGAGATGAGCTAATTCTTGAAATTCCTTATTTCGCGCCACAAAATCACTCTCGCAATAGACCTTGATGAGAGAAGCTACCTTGCCATTATTGTGGACATAACAGCCAATTACGCCTTCATGCGCGACCCGATTTTCTTTCTGCCTCGCAATTTTCTGCCCTTTTTTTCTTAATATTTTTTCTGCCTCCTTTAAATCGCCATCCGCCTCGCAAAGCGCTTTTTTGCAATTCATCATTCCCGCACCCGTCATTTCCCTTAATTTTTGAATAGAAATGATTGCTATTTTCATTTTTTAATTTATTTAAGAAGGTTTTATGGTTTTTAAATTTTTTTGAACCTCGATAATAGCCTCGCCTACCTTTGCACAGATAACTTCAATTCCCCGAATAGCGTCATCATTGCCAGGAATGGGATAATCAATAAGTTCGGGGTTGCCGTTAGTATCTACTAAGGCGATAATAGGCACTTTCTTTCTCCGCGCTTCAAGCACCGCGTTCTTTTCCCTCACCACATCAATAATGAAAATCGCTTGAGGAAACCCTTTCAGGGTCGCGAGCCCCCCCACCATTTCCGTGAGTTTCTCTTTTTCTCGGGCAAGGGCTAAACGTTCTTTTTTTGTATATTTTTCCCATTCCCCTCCTTTTTCTCCTTCTTCCAGCTTTTTGAGCCTCTCTACCTTTTGATGGATAACATCAAAATTGGTAAAAGTGCCTCCCAACCATCTTTTTACCACATACGGCATCTGCGTTTTAAGGGCTGTTTCCCGGATAATCTCTTGGGCTTGTTTTTTACTGCCTAAAAATAAAATTTGACCCCCGCGAGAGACTATTTCCTGAACAAAATGTAAAACCTCTCCCAACTTTTCTTGCGTCTTCTGCAAATCAATAATAGAAATCCCATTCCGCACGGTAAAAATATAAGGCTCCATTTTAGGATGCCTTTTAGACTTTTGATGGCCAAAATGCAATCCCGCTTCCAGCATTTTAACAATTAAATTTTCATTCTCCATAAATAATTTTCAAAAGTATAAATTAATCCTTCAACAAATTTCAGGACTAATGCCAAATAAAGCCGAAATGAAAATTCCATTCTCATTCCCGCCTTCTAGAGCCAATTATAAGCAGAGCTTGAAATTCTTGTTCGGTCTAAATGAAAGTAAACTTTTATTTATCCCTCTACTAGCGAATTATAGCATATAAAAAAATTTAATCAAGGGGAGCAAACCCAGTTAGAGAACCTCGTTCTCTCGGGGCAAAAAACCGCTTTGAAAACCTTGGAGAGGTTATAAAAGCCGATAAATCTTGCCTAAATTCATCTTTTATATTATATTAATCTCATAGTAATTAACTTCTATGAAAGAAAAAATTCACCCTCAATACGGCAAATCAATTGTGACTTGTTCCTGCGGCAACACTTTTGAAACCGGCTCCGTGATTCCAGAAATTCACGTGGAGATCTGTTCGGCGTGCCATCCATTTTACACAGGGAAAAAGAAACTCGTGGACGAAGCGGGAAGAGTGGAACGTTTTGAAAAAATCATGGCTAAAACGAAAAATATCAAAAAAATGAAAAAAACAAAAAAGGTAAAAAGGGGCAAAAAAAGTAAAAAATAAATATTTGTTTTGACCCCGTTAGAAACATGCCCCGCCCCGTTAGAAAAAATTTTCTAACGGGGTTGACTAAATTGAGCTGTAAATAGCAGGGGCGGACCAGTGTGTCCGCCCGGTTTCGGGTTAACAGGAGATTGCGGGTTGACACATGGGTCAATCCCTACAATTTTATCTTTATGAAAGGAAAAATTAAAAAAATTCAAAAGGAATATGAAATGATTTTGAGCGCGCTCTCCGAGCCTGCTGCTATTTCTGATCCCGCGAAACGAACTTCCCTTAACAAAAGAAGCGCTAGGCTTCAGACCATACTTGCGGAGCATGAAAATTACAAAAAAATTCAGAAAGAAATTAGAGAAACTGAAACCTTGCTTGTTGATCCCGAACTCAAAAAGGAAGCGGAGCAAGAATTGCAGAATTTAAAGAGTAAAGAGACGCAGATCAGGCAGAGTTTAGAGGAAAAATTAAATCCCCCAAATCCCAATGACGTCAAAGATATAATTATGGAAATCCGCGCTGGCGCTGGCGGCGATGAAGCCGGACTTTTCGCCGCCGATCTTTTTCGGATGTATTCACGTTATACTGAACAACGCGGATGGGAGGTAAATCTTCTTAATTCCAGCCGCACGGGCATTGGCGGCTTTAAAGAGATTATCTTTGAGGTGAACGGCAGCGATGTTTTCAGCCACTTAAAATACGAAAGCGGAGTGCATCGCGTCCAACGCATACCGGAAACCGAAAAGTCGGGGCGCATCCATACCTCCACGGCTTCCGTCGCGGTTCTGCCTCAAGCCGAGGAAGTGGAAATCAAAATCAAACCGGAAAATTTACGCGTTGACGTTTACCGTTCTTCCGGACCCGGCGGCCAAAGCGTAAACACCACCGATTCTGCTGTCCGCATCACCTATCTTCCCACCGGATTAGTTGTTTCCTGCCAAGACCAAAAATCACAACTTAAAAACAAAGAAAAAGCGCTTCAGGTTCTCCGCTCTCGCTTGCTCGTTCAAAGACAAGAAGAAGGAGAAAAAGCGCAAGGCAAGGCAAGGCGCGCTCAAATTGGCGGGGCTAAGCGCGCTGAAAAAATTCGCACCTATAATTTTCCCCAAGACCGCATCACGGATCACCGGATCAAGAAAAGCTGGCACGGCATAGAAAGGATTATGAACGGAGAAATAGACGATATTATTCAAACAATTAAGAATAATCTTGGACAGAACAACAGCAAAAGTTAAAAGTTCAAAATTCAAAGTTGAGTTTCAAATTAAAAGCTTTAAGATTATTAACTTTAAATTTTTAATTCAACTTTTCACTTTGCACTTTGAACCTTTAACTAGAACAATTTGATAAAAATTGCCTATATTTTGTCCCAAGCTACCGCAAAACTTAGAAAGAGACTGATTCCCTCCGCCCCTTTAGAAGCGGAGATTTTATTATCTTCTGTTCTAAGGAAAAAACGAGAATACCTGCTTGCGCGCCCAGGGGACGCCATAATTTTAAGCCAAAGCCAAAAATACCAAGCCTTAATCTCGCGCCGCGTTAAAGGTGAACCCGCGGCTTATCTCACACATCACAAAGAATTTTACGGTCTGGATTTTTATGTTAACAAAAATACTCTCATCCCGCGGCCGGAATCAGAACTAATCATTGAGGAGGTCAAAAAAATTACAGCATCCTGCGCAAAACCAATTATTATTGATGTAGGCACGGGATCGGGGTGTCTCGCAATTACCTTGGCGCACAGCATACCGCGAGCTACTGTATACGCCACTGACCTTTCGCCAAAAGCGCTCTCTGTCGCCCGAAGAAACGCCCGCTTACACAAGGTAACAATCAAATTCCTGCAAGGCGATCTTATTTCGCCCTTGCCATCTTGCGTTTGGCAGCTACCTAGCAAAAAAATTATTATTGCCAATCTCCCCTATCTTTCAGAAAAATACCGCGAAGATATCCGCGACACGAGCTTAAAATATGAACCCAAAGCAGCTCTTTGGGGCGGCAAAGACGGTTTAAAATATTATCGGCAATTATTTCAACAAATCCAAACAAGAATCAGGAATCAGGAATCAGGAATCAGGATATTTGCGGAAATCAACCCTGAACAAGTGAATAAAATAGAAAGAATAATCAGAAAATATTTTGTCCATACAGATATAAAAATCAAAAAAGACCTTGCTGGTCTTGATAGAGTTGTCGTTATAAAAATAAACTAATGGTGCCCTAAGTTATTTATTTTGTCATTGCGAGGAGGGCTTATAGTCAGATCCCTCGCTTCCGCTCGGGACAGGCTCCGTAATCTCATCGAGCTATATTTATACAGATCTAGGAGATTGCTTCGGGCTCCGCCTAGGGCGGATCCCTCGCAATGACGGTATATTTCGTAATTCAAGGTAGGCTACGAATTACTCCTCATGAATTTCATCTGAAACGTTAAAAGCGGGAGAGTTGATTAAAATTGCTTTAAAATTTCCACTCATTTTATAGGGAGTATTTGCTGGTACATATAAAACTGAATCTTTTTCAACTTTTATTTTTTTATCCTCAAAGTCAAAAATGGCGTTTCCTTCTAAAAAATAATAAATCCTATCACTGACAGTGTTCATTGTTTGAAGGGCGCTTCCGTGTAATTCAGACACGGCTAAACTTACCTTATTAGTAATCTCTTTAGTAATGAAATTGGCTATCTTATAGGTTGCACCTTCACCCCGAATGACAGCCTCGGAACTTCTTTTAAAGATTGGTTTACCCATATCAATCCTTCATTTTTTTCATTATTTAATAAGTGACGTTTTTTTCTGGCGGCACCACTTCCACCCAGGTTGTGCCGGGGTTAAATTTTATTTCTTTTCCTTTCTCATCATAAAACCGCGTCCGCTCTTCGCGGCTGCCCTTTTTCCAAATTCCCTGAATTACTTCGCCATCGCGGAAGACGAGAGCCTTATCCCCGCCAATCGTATGCATACCGAGCCGTCCTTTAATATCACCAGGATCTTTCAATTTAGCCACCATATATTGCACGACGACATTTTTCGCCGCAATCTCCGCGCCGGAATTTTTGTCTATATGTTTGAAGCCGCCATTGTAACGCAAATATTGATTGTTTTCGCGGTCATACTTCCAAACCACTTGATAGCTGGAAGTAGAAAAAGGAATCACAATGTCCCGAACCTCCGCTCCCCGGCCACCAAGCTCTTTCTCTTTTTTAAAGAGCCAAGGTTGAAAACTGCCCTTGTCCTCCCAACCTTTGGATTGCACAGCTTCCCGCAAAGATTCTATCTTAGTAAAAAGATTATGAGGAGCGAGAGCGTCAGAGGCGCGCCAGAAAAAACTGCCATTATACATTTGATCTAATTCCTTAATCCCATATTCCCGCGCGAGTTTTAAGGCGTAAGGATCTCCCCCGCAATGGGCATAGACCGCATTGAGCTCGCTTGCCCAATCCAGATAATAAACCCGCGCGCTCCGCACTGGTCCGATTTCAGGGATATCTCCATCCTCGGTAAAAAAGGCTAAAAAGCGAGTAATCCCGCCTTCGGCGAGCGCTTCATAAACTAAATTGGCTTGAGAGAGACCGGATTGGGGTCTGACCGTTACCAAATTTTCAATCATCACCCCCAAAGGCAGCCTGTTTACTTCCTCTTCTTCAACCGGCATTCCGTCAATGAGGCGAATCCCTTGGGGTAAAACGTAATTTTGATTTTGTTGCGCGTCCTCCTGACTTAACTTACTCTCTCCTTCTCCTCCTCGCGCCTTGGGCGCAAATCCCCGAATGTAAAAAGTACTCAAGAAAACAGCCACTACCAATAAAAAAACAGCCGCGCCAAAAATAATTTGATGCTTGCGGCTTTCTTTTAACAGAGTAAAAAATTGACGAAAAAAAATTTTGATATGCATATAATGTTAAAAACACTATTTTTCAAATCCTCCGGTTACCCAATCAAACTCACTTTGCCAATTACGCCCAGAACAACTCCAACCGGGGCTATTCGGATGAGGATTACCGCTTGTCTCAATATCTACTACTCCTAAAACATAAAAGGCTCCTCGGGAAGCATCGCAACTATAACTCCCAGCAGGATAACGGTAATAGCGATAATTTCCACAATCATAATTATTGATCGGATCTTTTACGTCTTGGCTTAAGAATCCTGCCGTTCTTAAAGAAGAAATAAAATCACCATCTCCGGGAGTATCCCAACCACCACAACCCTGATAGTCTGAACTAGGATATAACCCATATTGATCATAATACAGTGCTAAGGCAGTTATCAATTGTTTCATTGACGCTAATCTTTGGGCGTCTCGCGCTTTTTTTCGGGCATTGTTCACGGACACAGTCACGATTGTTGCCAGAAGACCGATGATCGCAATCACAACCAAAAGTTCAATCAGAGTAAACCCCGTTAAATGCCGCTTCACGGCAATTTTACCAAAAGCAAAATTATTTAATGGGGTAAACCCGATAGAAATTTTAGAACTTACAGCCTGGTGCCTATTGTTACCCTTTATTTCTAATGAGGTAAATTCCCTTGAATGCATTAAAGGATCAACGCGCTTTTTAGTTTTGCAAGACATAATCTTCTTGAACTAAAGGATGTTATTCGCGAATAACATCCTGAAATTTGTATTTTTATTTTGCATCCTCTTGCTTTTCTCCTGCTTCTTCTGGGGCTCCAGGTTCGCCTCCTGCTTCGCTTTCAGCCCCTTCCTCTCCCTCTTTTTTAACGCCCTCAACCTCTTCCACTTTTTCCTCTACTTTTTCTTCTAATTCTTCTAATTCTTTTTCCGAACGTGGCGGCATCACGGAAACGACCACATCTTCAGGGTGAGCCAACACTTCCACATTTTTTGGAATATCCAAATCTTTGACATGAATAACGTCGTCAAATGTCTTTAAAGAAGATATAGAAACAAGAATAGAGTGAGGCAAGTCTTGAGGCAAACAGGAGACCTCAATCTCATCTAAACTTTTCACCAAAACGCCATCCAGATCCTTTACCGCCCGCGATACCCCCTTAAATTCCAAGGGCGCTTCCGCGGTAATCTTCTCGGTCATCTTGACCTCGTAAAAATCTATATGCAAATACTCCCCAGATACTGGGTCGCGTTGCACCTCTTTAACTAAAACCTTGCGCGGTTTTTTTTCTTTTTCAATGGTAAGATCGATCAAAGAGCTTTCCCCTGCTTCTTGAAAAACCTTTTGAAATTCCTTACGATCAGCAATCAAAAAAACATTTTTCACCTTATGCCCGTAGAGCACCGCCGGCACCATTGCTTCTCGCCGCAACTTTTTGGGTTTATTTTGAAGATCTCTTAATTTAACTTGTAAAACTAAATCAGCCATATTTGTAAACCCTGTTAGAAATTTATTTCTAACAGGATGAACTTTCTCAAATATCCCTTTAAAAGTCTGCCTTTTAAAGGGAATATAAGCTCAATTTAATAATAAGACGAAATTCCTCTGTAACTCAAGTTGCGTATTTTAGCGAGGGAAAATAAAATCCCTTTAAAATCTGCATTTGCGGTAGACAAACCTGCCCGCTAGCCTAGCGGCAGCTTAGACAGGCGGGTTCCTAGCGGGTTAAAGAAGCATTTCTAGTCTTCATCTTCTCATAGGTTTCAATGACCTCATCACAATTCACCATTAAACTGTCCACAAACCTTTCCAAATCATCTCCCGTAAAATCAGTGACCATATAAAGGGAACTTGTACCCAAAGGATTATTTAAAATGATATTAATAATTGAAGAAAAGCAAGAAGGACAAAGGATATAAAAAAGATAACGCCCATTTGCTTCCCGAACCAATCTTAAATCCTCCCCACGGTAGACCGCCTGACAAATGGGGCAACGCGGTTTCACTCCCATTCTTTGGATTAACTCACGATCAGTTTGTGACATAAAGTATTCCCTCCTGAAATTTATTATAGCGTAAAATAATAGGTAGTCAATAAAATCTTATAACTTAAAACCTATAGCTTGTAACTCAAGGAGGGAAATACAGATGCTAAGTCTTGAAATCTTGGGTTACACGTTATAAGTTACAAGTTACATACTTATTTCTCCCTTCCAAACGCAACCTTGCGATAATTCATATAGATACTCTCTATAAGCCCCAAACTAATCAAAAAACTAATCAACGCTGAACCGCCATAGCTGATCAAAGGCAAAGCAATGCCTGCCACAGGGACTAAGCCAATATTCATCCCAATATTAATCATCACCTGGCTCAAAATCAAAATAGCTACCCCCGAAGCCAGAAAAACTCCGAATTTATCTAAAGAGAGGCGGCCTACTTTCAAAATTCTTAAGATCAAAAGCGCGAAGAGAACTAAAACAACGAAACCCCCAAAAAAACCAAATTCCTCGGCTGTAACCGCAAAAATAAAATCAGTATGCGGCTCGGGAAGAAACTTCAGCTGACTCTGGGAACCATGTCCCAACCCCTTTCCCCAAATTCCGCCCGAACCAACCGCAATCATGGATTGAATTAAATTATAATTTACTCCCAGCGGATCTGCATGGGGGTTAAAAAAAGCTATGATCCTTGACTTCTGATAAGGAACAAGCAGAAAAAGCCAAGCAACTAAACTAACCAGAATGAAAACCGATAAAGTGATCAAAATATGTTTTAGTTTTAGTCCCGCCACAATAAGCATCCCGACCCACACCACAAGTAAAATGACGGCTGCCCCTAAGTCATGTTCCAGAATGATCAAGCTAACCGGAAGAGCAGTTAAAAACCCAGAAATTAATAAAACTTTGAGCCTACTAATATGTTCTTGATGGTCAGCAAAAAATGAAGCGAGCGTAATAATTAAAAAAATCTTTGCCATTTCTGATGGTTGAAATCGAAACGGTCCCAAAGAAAACCAACTCCTGCTCCCCCGAATCGTTGATCCCCAAAAAAGAACCGCAATTAAAAGAAGGAGCATTAAAATGTAAACAATGAAACGATAATTCTTCAAAAAACGATAGTCAATAAGGCTTAAACCTATAAGCAAAAAAAAACCGATGCCGGCGGCGATTATTTGGACCTTAATCTTAGCCAAATTCGCTCCCCCTTCTTCCCATGTAGCGCTGTAAATTACCACCACTCCTATGGAGATTAATAAAAATAAAGGAATAAATAACCGCCAATCAAAATATTTGAAAAATTGCAAGATTTTCATAAAAACCTTGAATTATGAAATGCGTCGTCTATTAGCGAGAGATCCGCCCTAGGCGGAGACCAAAGCCCGCCCGCCTCGCCTGAAGCGAAGCGATGGCGGGCAGGCAATCTCCTAAATCTGTATGAATAACAGCTCGATGAGATTACGGAGCCTGTCCCGAGCGGAAGCGAGGGATCTGACTATAAGCCCTCCTCACTAATAGGCAAAATGAATTCCGCGATTCAAGGTAAAAAGCGGAAGGTTTAAAATCCCAAACCCAAAATCACGATTTTTAAACTTTAAAGTATTTAGATATCTCTGTATTCCCCGCTCCCCTGCGGGCTATCCTCTGGCAGAGGTTCCAAAAAATTGTCAGGATTATAGATATTAGTTTCTATAAAAATATCCATCCGCTGCATCTCCCCCCGAAAATCTTGCAACCAACGCATCCTGAATTCTCTCTTGGTGTTGGAATAAAAATTGTTTAAGGTGGTGTAATTTACAGCCAAAATCGCATCATTCTCCCCCCAACATACCACTTTCACTTCTACGTCTTTAAAATTATAATAACCCTGGTTTTGCACGATAGCAAAAAGCTCCAGCTGTCCTAGAGGATTTAGAGAAAGGCTCTTTGCATCCTCCAAAACGGAAAGTGAGGGGGACAAGAGATCACTACGGTTTAACCACCGCCCTACGGGTTTTAGTTCCAGTGTCGCTCTTTCTACTTTTATATCTTGAACTTCAATATCTGGACGAATAATATATTGGGTCTCTCCAGGTAAAATATAACTTGCTCCGGCAATCTCTTTAATAATCTCCCCTTGCGCGTTAAAAAGAAAAAATTTATAGTCCAAATTTTGCAAACCTAAAGCGGGATTAGGGTTTCTAATGACCGCAACCAAATTATATTTATTACCCGAAGGCAAGGCTTCGCATCTAACAACCTCCAAATCCTCCGCAGCCACATTCCTCACGGGGAGAGTGACGAGAATGCCAGGTTCCGCCGGCCGGGGGTTCCCTAAATACTGCACTACCGAAGCAAAAATATAAATACCGATGACGGCATTCACGGCAATTAAAATCACAATTGCCATCCAATCAATTAAACGACGATGTTTAATGTACCACAAAGCAAAACTCACGTTAAAATCTTTCATATTTTTGTTTCTTATTTTGCGGAAAAGCGCATTGGATTATCAAGACCAAAACGCATCATTCCTGTCTTTTAATTTAACATAAAAAGCGATTTGTCGCAAATGGCTATATTTAGTATAATAAATCTTAGGAATGGCGCAAAGACTGCGTCATAAAATCTCAATGTCTCAAAAAGTTTACAACTGGGATGCAGTTTCTGATTATCTGCGGGAAAACACGCAGGCAGGACTTCAAATAGCCGTGCTAGAGGCGGATAAAATTTTAATCGCCGTAATTCGAGATTTAAACTATCCTGGCAAAAATGGCGAGGAAAGGTTACTCTTAGCCCAAAAATTATTTTCTGATTTTGACCGTGTCAAAAAAGCCCATCGGTTCGCGCAAAAAATCAGAAGAGAAATCGGTTTTTCTCTCACGCCAAAAACTACGGAAGAAATTCTCGCTGTTTACTACCAAGCTCTTCTAGACATCAAAGAACATTCTAATCCTCGTTTCAAACTTTTCGAAAAAATTGTTTTCTATTTTCAGAAAAGGATTTTGAAGACCAAAAAATTATTAAAATGGATCGGCATAGGCTTACCTCTTTTTCTTCTTGCCACCCTTTTCCTCGATAAAACCAAAATTGGTCATAAGATAGTGAAAACAGTGCTCGCGATTAATGATTTTATTTTCTCTTGGCTGATCATTTTAATCTTTCTTGCTGGTGGTATTATCGCCTTGACCTTCGGAAGCATCTGGTATTTTAAAACGCGCCACAAGATAGATATAGATATGGATATTAACATCAATAAACCCCATTAGACCCTGTTAGAAATTTATTTCAAATGGAGCTAACGGTTTTCGCTGACCCCGTTAGATAAGTAAACATCTAACGGGGTAAATAAAATAACACGCAGTTTTATGTTCACCCACCTTCATACCCACTCCCACTATAGCCTTTTGGATGGTTTAATTAAAATTGATGATCTCGTGCAGATGGCTTCAAAAAACGGAATGAAAGCCCTTGCCTTAACCGACCATGGCGTAATGTATGGCGTGATTGAGTTTTACGAGAAAGCGCTAAGTGTAGGCCTAAAACCTTTAATTGGCGTTGAGGCTTATCTTGCTAATAATGGGATGACGGACAAGCGGCCCAATATTGATAATAAGCAGTATCATTTAGTTTTAATCGCTAAAAACCAACAAGGCTATCAAAATTTAATTAAACTTACCACCCACGCGCATCTTGAAGGCTTCTATTACAAGCCGCGGATTGACCGCGAACTCTTAAAAAAACACAAGGGAGGTCTCATCGCTCTTTCCGCCTGTTTAAAAGGGGAAATCCCTAACGCGATTATGAATGGTGACTTCAAGAAGGCTGAAGAGAGTGCTCTTTTTTATCAAAACACCTTTGGCGCAGGCAACTTCTATCTTGAACTCCAACATCACCCCAACATTCCCGAACAAGCCAAAGTCAACGCAGAGCTCGTTAAAATTTCCAAAAAGCATAACATCCCTCTGGTTGCCACAAACGATATTCATTATTTGGAAAAAACTGATGCCGAGGCTCAGGAAATTCTCCTCTGTCTGCAAAGTAAAAAAACCCTTCTTGACCAAAATCGTCCTCTTTCCATGATCGGCGACGACTTTTCTTTCACTCCTCCTAAATTAATGGAGGAATATTTTCGCGACATTCCTGAGGCTCTAGAAAATACAGCTAAAGTAGCGAAGATGTGCAATCTCAATATCGCCTTAGGTCAAACCAAACTCCCCCATTATCAAGTCCCATCCGGCACTAATCCAATTTCTTATCTTAGAAAACTTTGCCTGTCTGGTTTGCAAAAACGCTACCAAACGAATTATCAAAAGGCGCCACGCACAATTATAGAACGTTTAAACTACGAATTCTCCGTCATTGAAAAAACCGGCTTTGCCACTTATTTCTTAATTGTCCAAGATTTCGTGAATTGGGCCAAGAACCATAATATTATTGTTGGTCCTGGACGGGGTTCGGCCGCCGGCTCCCTGGTTTCTTATCTTCTGAACATTACCGATATTGATCCGATCGCCCATGAACTATTGTTTGAACGCTTCTTAAATCCAGAAAGAATCTCTATGCCGGATATTGATTTGGACTTCGCGGATACCAGACGCGATGAAGTAATCGATTATGTGCGCCAAAAATACGGCCAGGACCATGTAGCCCAAATTATCACTTTCGGAACAATGGCGGCGCGAGCAGCGATACGCGATGTGGGAAGGGTTTTTAGCTATCCTTACAGTTTTTGCGATCAAATCGCTAAAATGATCCCAATGTTCTTTTCGCTAGAACGAGCTCTCTCCACCGTCCCAGAATTAAAAACCGCTTACAAGCAAGACGAAAAAGTGAAGAAATTAATTGATACCGCAAAAAAATTAGAGGGAGTAGCGAGGCACGCTTCTACGCATGCCTGCGGCATCTTAATTACTAAAGATCCCATTGATGAGGTCGCCCCTCGCCAGTATGCCTCCGCTTCTGATCAGACTATTGTGAGCCAATATGAGATGCACGCGATTGAATCCACGGGTCTTCTAAAGATGGATTTTCTGGGCTTGAAAAATCTGACTATTCTGGAAAACACCCTGAAAATCATTGAAAAAATCCGCAACGAAAATGTTGAACTTAAAAAAATCCCGATGGATGATCTCCGAACCTTTAAGCTGCTTGCCCAAGGTAAAACCACTGGCGTCTTTCAATTAGAGTCTTCAGGAATGAAACGATATTTGAAAGAGCTCCAACCCACGACGTTTGAAGATATAATAGCAATGGTTTCTCTCTATCGTCCTGGTCCCATGGAATGGATTCCCGATTATATCGCGGGAAAAAAAGGAAAGAAAAAAATTACTTATCTGCATCCTAAACTCAAACCGATTCTGGAAAAAACCTATGGCGTGGCCGTCTATCAAGAACAAGTTTTGCAAATCGCCCGAGATCTCGCTGGTTTTTCCTTGGGAGAAGCCGACATCTTGCGCAAAGCGGTAGGTAAAAAAATCCCAAAGCTGCTCGCCGAACAAAAAGAAAAATTTGTTCAAGGCTGCAAGCAAAATGGACTCTCACAAGACCTCGCGGAAAAAATCTTTTCATTTATTGAGCCTTTCGCAGGTTATGGTTTTAACCGCGCGCACGCAGCTTGTTATGCCCTCATCGGTTATCAAACCGCTTATTTAAAGACTCATTATCCTGCCGAGTTTATAGCCGCTCTATTAACCTCGGATCAGAGTAATACTGATCGGATCGCTATCGAAGTTGATGAATGTTCAAGCTTAGGAATTAAGGTCCTGCCGCCGGACATTAATGAGAGCTTCGCTAATTTTACCGTCGTCCAACAAAAAGACAAAAAAGAAGTGATCCGTTTCGGACTTTCCGCTATTAAAAATGTGGGGGCTAACATCGTCGCCGAAATAATCAAGGAAAGAAAACAAAACGGCCCTTATCAAAATCTTGATGATTTTATTAAGAGAGTGCAGGATAAGGATTTAAATAAAAAATCGTTAGAAAGTCTTTCAAAATGCGGGGCGCTGGACAAATTCGGCGAACGCAACCAAATACTTGCCAATACTGACAAGATTCTGCATTATGCCCGCGAGTATCGCCGCGTCAACGCCATTGGACAACGCGACTTGTTTGGAAATCTTTCTACCACCCAAGCGAATTTCTCCAGATTGCGCCTAGGAGAAGTCGCTACTGCTTCCAAGGAAGAAAAGCTAACATGGGAAAAAGATCTCTTGGGTCTCTACATCTCCCATCATCCCCTTGATGATTATCGCGAATACCTCGCTTATAAAACGACACCCATTCACGCTTTGAATCCTCTCCAGAAGAATGATCTTGTGACTTTGGGAGGTATTATCACAAAAATCAAAAAAATTATCACTCGCAAGGGCGATCCTATGCTTTTTGTGACTTTAGAGGATTTATCTGACAAAATAGAAATTCTCGTTTTCCCCCGCCTTCTAGCGCAAAACCCCACTCTTTGGCAGGAAAATAAAATTGTCCTTCTCTCGGGTAAACTCTCGGATAAAGACGGTGAACTAAAACTTCTCGCCGACAGCGCCTCTCACGTTACTAAGGAGATATTGACAGAATTTCAACAAAAAGTCAGAGAGCAAAAAATAGATCCAGATTCTGTGTTTGTGGCGAAACAAAAATGTCCAAAGGTCCAAATCAAACTGCCGCGAGCGGCGGATCGCGACCTGTTGATTAAGTTGAAACAATTCTTGGCCTCCCACCCTGGATCCTGCCCGGTTTATCTTTCTATTCCTAATGGCAACCCCTCTTCCCCAGAACAAATCAAAACCGAGTTTAAGGTGGATCTGCAACAGAATGTAACCCAAGAATTAAAAAACTTTATGGGGGGAGAAAATGTGTCGGTAATCAGTAATCGGTAATCAGTAATTAGTAAATAGTAATTGGCAAATCTGCATTAAAATAATTACCAGTTACCAATTACCAATCACTAATTACCAATTTACTATTATTCTTGCTAAAAACATTATTTTTCTCTATAATAAGAGACAATGCATATGCGCGACAACCGTTCTCTTTTAAAAATCACGCGGATCTTATGGCAAAAATATTTTTCCGATATTCCGATTAAAAACAACATTCTAATATTTTTTTCACGCCATAATAAACGTGTTTTAGGTTCGATTAAATACGACCGCCAAAAGAGAACCACCTCTATCCGCCTCAATGGTTATTTTCAGGACGAAACAATTCCCCTTTATGTTGTGATAGCAACCCTCGCCCACGAAATAGCTCATTATGCTCACGGCTTCTCTTCTCCGAGAAGACGGCTCTATCGCTATCCGCACGAAGGAGGAATTGTAAGGCGCGAGCTTCTCCAAAGGAATTTAGGTATTTTGGAAAAGGCATCTAGGAGATGGCTCAAAAAAAATTGGCTAAATTACCTAAAATCTTGCAACTTATAACGTGTAACTCAAGCATTTTCTTGTGTTATAAGTTACAAGTTATATGTTACAAGAATTTAACGGACTTGGAATTGTTAATTGTACGCTTCATACTTTAAGTTTTATGCAACTATGTATTTAGGTCGCATTGAATCTGGAAAATCATACAAGAAATTTTATCTTTTTTTCATTCTCTTGAGTATAGGATTAATAGGAGCAATTGTTTATATTACCTTTTCCCGAGCCACAATCATAATTACGCCGAAAAAGGTAACCTTTGAGACTAATTTTGAGGCTGAAGTTTTGGAAAATCCCAATACAGAGAATGCTATACCCGGCAAAGTCCTTTCCCTAGAGCTGGAAGAATCAAGGCTGGTCACCACTAATGATAAAAAGGGGGTGGATGGACGCAGCCATGGTCTCGTTACCATCTTTAATAAACGCGATAAGGATCAGCCTCTTCTCCCTAAAACACGCCTCCTTTCCGATTCTGGAATCCTTTTCCGCACAGACAAAAGAGCAGTCGTGCCTAGCGGAGGTCAAATAAATATTGAAGTCACGGCGGACAAAGAAGGAAAGGAAGGCAATATTGGACCAGAGCGTTTTACCCTCGTCAACATTTGGAAAGGCTGGCGGGATAAACTCTATGCTGAATCTTATACTCCAATGACTGGGGGCTACACTGAAGTGCCATATATTTATGGTTCCACGATTGATAAGGCTTTAGATATGCTAACTGAAGATCTTTACGCTAAAAATCTCACCGCTCTCCACCAAAGAGTCTCTTCTAGCGAAACCATTCTGGAAGGGGCGGTGAAGAATGAAATGTTGGAATTCTCTTCTTCGGTTGAGCCGGAGACACAAGCGGATAAGTTTATTATTAAAGCCAAAGTGAGAACTGTAGCGCTTGTTTGCAATGAAGAAAAATTAAAAGATCTAGCCCAAAAACATCTGAAGAACGATGCTCCCCGCGACAAAGAATTCCTGGGTATTCAGTGGGATAGCTTTAATTACAAGCTTAAATCCTATGATTTAGAAAAAAAGACTGCCCTCGTTACCACCCACCTTGAGGGCGAATCCCGCGCGAAAATATCGGCAGATCTTCTTGAAAAACAGGAACTCGTTAGTCTGGACCGTTATGAAGTGAAAAAATATTTTGAACGTTTTGACGATGTGGGAGAGGCCGAAGTCTATTTCAAACCATTCTGGGTGCATAAAGTGCCTTCAATGTTGGATCATTTTGAGATCCAAGTTAAATGATAATTTTTAATTTTCAATTTCTAATTTTCATTAAATTTCCATTTACTTAATTTTTAAACAAATAAAAATCAAATTCTCTTAACCCGCTTACCATAGAATCCGAAAGTTTAAAAATTATTTCATTAAAAATTTAATAAAAATTGCCACACCTAACGGGTGGTCACCCATTAGGGTGAAAAATTATAAATTAGAAATTTTATTTACATAAATATGCCTTTAAAAAACACAAACCGGCGTGAAGAACAAGAAAAAATTTTTAAGCTCTCTACCCTCCGCCATTCCGCGAGCCACATTCTCGCTGCCGCAGTTTTAGAATTATTTCCCGAGGCTCGTCTTGGAATGGGACCCGCGATAAGTGACGGGTTTTATTATGATTTTGAATTATCTCACTCCCTCACCCCGCACGATCTGCCAAAAATAGAAGAAAGAATGAGAACATTGATCCGCGCCAACAAAAAATTTGAGAGAAAAGAGATGCAAATTGATGCAGCGCTTAAAATGTTTCAAAAACTAAACCAAAGCTATAAAGCGGAACTCATTCAGGACTTGAAAAATAAGGGCGAAAAAACAGTCTTTCTCTATAAAACCGGTGATTTTACCGATTTATGCCGCGGACCGCATTTAAAATCCACCAATAAGCTGAAACCCAAGGCTTTCAAACTCACCAAGATTGCGGGCGCCTATTGGAAAGGGAATGAAAAAAATCCTATGCTGCAAAGAATCTACGGCACAGCCTTTAACAAACCGGAAAATCTTAAAAAGCATCTTGCAAATCTTGAAGAAGCGCGCAGACGAGACCATCGCAAACTCGGACAGGAATTAAATTTATTCAGCTTCCACCCCGAAGCTCCAGGCATGGTTTTCTGGCACGCGGCTGGATGGACTATCTTTCAAGAGATTTTAAAATATTGGCGCGAAGAGCATAGAAAAGCTGGCTACCAAGAAGTGAGCACGCCTCTTATCCTCTCCAAGCGGCTTTGGCTTACTTCCGGTCACTTCGATCACTATAGGGAAAATATGTATTTTACTAAAATAGACAAAAAAGAATCCGCCGTCAAACCAATGAATTGTCCGGGAGGACTTTTAATCTATAACGAAACAATGCATTCTTACCGCGATTTCCCTTTAAAAATCGCGGAGGTTGGAGTGGTGCATCGCTATGAAAAAGGAGGAGTGCTCGCTGGCCTATTTCGGGTGCGTCAATTTACTCAAGATGATGCCCATATCTTTTGCACGGAAAAACAGGCGAAGGAAGCGGTAGGCGGCGTGATTGATCTCATTACTCATATCTATCGTGTTTTCGGCTTTAAGGATTATCATATTGAACTCTCTACCCGTCCTAAAAATTCTATTGGCACTGAAGAGATGTGGCGCAAGGCGGAAGAAACCTTAAGTGAAATTCTGGAAGAGAAAAAGATTGATTATAAAGTGAATCCGGGCGATGGAGCTTTTTACGGACCTAAAATTGACTTTCATATCAAAGATGCCTTGGGACGCACATGGCAATGCGGTACGATTCAAGTAGATTTTGCGATGCCTGAAGCTTTTCATTTATTTTACGTGGCACGCGATGGAGAGAAAAAAACTCCGGTAATGATTCATCGCACTCTCTTGGGCTCTATTGAGCGTTTCATCGGTATTTTGCTGGAACATTATGGAGGAATGCTGCCTCTATGGCTTGCTCCCACGCAAGTGGCGATCCTTCCCGTTTCCGAAGAAAAACATCGCGGCTACGCCAAAAATATTGCCCACTCCTTGCTTGATTACCATATTCGCGCCGTGATCAATAAAAACAAAGATTCTGTCAACCGCAAGGTCCACGACGCCGAGAAGCAAAGGATCCCTTATATTTTAGTTGTGGGCGATGCTGAAGAGAAAGACAAAATGGTCGCTGTGCGCACCCGCGGCTCGCAAAAGATTGAAAAGATGAAATTAGATGTATTTATCAAAACCATTTTGGAAAAAATTAAAATTAAACAATGACACCTTCAACAACTAAAGAAATGATACAAATTACAATTCAAAAGATTGAAGAATTTATCAAGATACAAGAAGAAATAATTGAGTTCAGGCGCAAGGAAAGAAAATATTCGGAGAGTAAGCACAAGTGGTTAAAAATGGACAAAATCTGACAAATCAAGCACAATAAAATCGAGCTTCCCTAAAAACTCGATTTTATTATTACCAAAATGCAAACCTATTTTTTAAAAACTTTCGGCTGCCAAATGAACCAGTCGGACGCGGAGCGGATTGCCGCGGTTTTAGAAAAAGCAGGGCTCACTTTATCTTCTGAAAAAGAAGCAGATATTTTAATCGCCAATGTTTGCGCGGTGCGGCAGCGAGCAATGGATCGGGTTTACGCCCTGGTGAATAAATGGCAAAAACGGAAAGATGCAAAAATTATCCTCACAGGCTGCATCTTAGAAAAAGATAAAAAATTGTTCTGCGATAAGGCGCATGGTATTGTTCCCATAGGCGCGATTGCGAAACTGCCACAAATCATTAAAGATGGAGACGCGAAACATTGCATCTCTATAAAATCATATTTGGGAATAAAACCAAAACATCATAATTCCTTTTCGGCTTATGTGCCGATTATGACCGGCTGCAATAATTTCTGCGCTTACTGCGTTGTCCCCTACACGCGAGGCAGAGAAATTTCAAGACCGGCGGATGAAATTATAAAGGAGGTGCGAAGTCTTATAAAGATTGGATATAAAGAAATTATCCTGCTTGGACAGAATGTGAATTCATACCAGAGTAAACTCAAATGTCAAAACTCAAATGCCAAAACTACAACTCAAAACTCAAAACTAATAAATTTCCCAAAGTTATTGCAAATGATAGATAGCATAACGGGTAATTTTTGGATTGGATTTATTACCTCGCATCCTAAAGATATGTCAGATAAGTTAATTAACACAATTGCGCGATGTAAAAAGGTTTGCAAATATATCCATTTACCAATCCAATCAGGAGATGATGGGATTTTGAAAAGGATGAACCGAAAATATACGGTTGCGCATTATTTGGGTTTAATAAAGAAAATCCGCTCCAGAATCCCGAAGGTGGCGATTTCCACGGATGTCATTGTCGGCTTTCCTGGCGAAACCAAAAAGCAATTTGAAAATACGGTCAAAGTTTTTAAAAAAGTAAAATTTGATATGGCTTATATTGCCCAATATTCCCCGCGTCCTGGCACAGCCGCGGCGAAATTCAAAGATGACGTCAAAAGCCAAGAAAAAAAACGGAGATTTCAAATCTTAAATCAATTGCTCAAAAAGATTGCGCTGGAAAATAATCAAAAATTAGTGGGGAAAGAAATGGAAATTTTAGTGGAGCAATATGAGAAAGGATATTGCGTAGGAAAAACGCGCGCTTTTAAAAATGTGAAATTTAGAAATAATGGGAAGAAAAATTTGGAAGGTGAATTTGTGAAGATAAAAATCGCAAAAGCAACGGCGTGGGGATTAGAAGGGAATATTTCTCCCCTGACAAGGGGAGATAAGAGAGGGGTTAATAAAAAACCGCAAAATCTTTTTTTCAAGACTTTGCGGCAAAGAACGCAATGAGCTTTCTGCGAACAGTGAAAACTATATACGGTAGAAGGGTTGAAAACCTATGCCAAGAGAATTGAATTCTATATGGCATAAGAATTAAAAACTCATATGCTCTATTGAGTAATATTACCTGACCAGAAGAATGGATAATCTTTTTCTCCCCCGAAGAGAGAATAGTCATTTTTAAAGATCCTTCATGTTCACTGTGAACAAACAGAACAACACCAATTTGTCCGGTTTCAATAATACGAACTAATCTTCCGGGCTTGATCTCGTGCTGATTTTTATCCAGAGCAACCCCATACAAATCATTATAATCTTTTTGACTCCCGGCATTAAACACTCTTCTCATACCTCAAGCTCCTTTCTATTAAATCCAGCCTTTATACCAATAATAGCCAACGGTTGGGATTTCACGCAACCACCAGTAATAGTTGTTGCGTGTCCACCATTGGGCAGAAAAGGGATTGAAAGGGATAGTCTTTAAACTACCGAAGACCGCAGTTTCTATCCCGAGTTTTTCTAAACACTTTGCGCAACGCCAGACGTGGTCAGGGTGAGCAACTACAATTGCCTTAGTCCAATCTTGCTTTTTCATAAATTCTGCGGCCTGCCGAGCAAATTCATAAGTGTCTAGGTATTTTCCCGGGACACTGTGTTCTTTGATATTTAAAACTATATTACCAGACATACTATAGAAATCCAGACACTCGACAATTTCAACTTGGCAAATTATCGGTATTTGCGTATATCCGCCCATGCCATAAGCAATGCAATAAATTTTTTCAGCGATTTTTTGATTACTAATTCCTGGACCAGGTTTAATGTATTCCTCTTGCGGATCATTATATCCAAAAGCAAAAGCGATAATACAATGATATTTGATAGCTCCGCCATTTATCTTAAACAATCCACTCACCTCCTAATCTTTTCTCCCATTCTCTCTTTCTGGCGCGAGTGTAACCTCTATTTCGAGGTTAATTTTGGAACCCACAACGTGATAGCCTGGATGATTTTTGAGAAGTTCCCCTATTTTGTTAGACACTTCCTGATCAACATCAAACATATTTTTACCATCCTTAATAGTAGTTTTCCAGGTGTTCGGTGGAATTTGACCACTCCTTACTGGCGCGACATCCATTGCCTCCCAATAAGTAGAACTCATCTCTTTTTCTCTCTCCTTGCACCCAAAAAGTAAAAGGCAAAGAAATAACCCGCAAAGCGCCAATACTGTTAACTTTTTCATCTCATTTCTCCTTATAATGCGTAGCTTTAAGATCTTCAAATATATTTCTAATCAATAACGCCGCCCGCGCAGATCCGATGGAATAATGCTTCTTTTTCTTCTTCATCTTTATGGATAAAAAATATCCATTCGTGATAAAGAAAACTCTCAAAAGACGCGTTATTCGGGTTTGAAAAACGAATAACAAAGACAAGATCATCCGAAACAAAACTTTGCAATTCTGCGGCGCCATTCCAAAGATCAGATATGAACCTAGCGCGCCCTTTTCTGACCGAATCTAGAATCATTTCTTTGGTGTAATCACTAGTCGGCGAGGTAATGCCGTAATAACTGCGTCCCCAAACCGGAACATCATAGTCTTGAAATATCATTTCTTGACCAGAAAATTTTTCTCTGCCAAAATACCTATCAATATAACGTAACTTCGGCTTCGGAGTATTTATGTTTAATCTGGAATATTCATAAACTATTTCTCGAGGCAAGCTAATAGAAAATTCAACCTTAAAAATATCACCTTCCTCACCCGCCAAATAGGTTTTACTTTCAGCTTCTATTAAAAACTGTGTAATCTGTTCAATATTCATTTTTTTCCTCCTTATACCTATCAAAAAGCAAAAACTGATTATCATTCTCGGCGCAACTGCCTCGGGTAAAACTGAGATGTCTTTAGAATTGGCTAAAAAAATTCCAAACAGCTACATCATTTCCGCGGATTCGCGCCAAATCTATAAAGGCTTAGATATCGGCACGGGAAAATTGACCGGCGGAAGACACAAAATTTTAAAAGGACAAAATATTCTTCACTTCCACAATATCCCGCATTATATGATTGATATTATGGAGCCGAACCGAGAATACACAGTAGCACAATATCAGAAGAGTGTCAAAAAGGTTATCCGCGAAAACAAAGGCAGAATCCCATTTTTGGTCGGCGGCACAGGGCTTTATATTAACGCGATTGTGGACGGCTTGTCTATCCCCCCTTCGGCACCAGATTACAAACTGCGCGGAAAACTTGAGAAAGAAACGGACGGAAATTTATTTCAGAAATTAAAAAAATTAGATCCAATTTGCGCCCAAAAAATTGATTCAAAAAATAAACGGCGCTTAATCCGCGCGCTGGAAGTGTGTTTAAAGACAGGGAAGCCATTTTCTAGTTTACAGAAAAAGAAAAAACCCAATTACGATGTTCTGCAAATTGGGATTTCTGTGCCGCGAGAAGAATTATATGAGCGCATTGATAAGCGCGTAGACAGAATGATAAAACAAGGACTAATTGAAGAAGCAAAAAAAATCTTAAAAAAATATGAGCTTTTGAATTCACTCCCCCTGCCCGAGAAGAGGAGACGTGAGGGGGTGGGAGTTTATGTAAGTTTAGACCTCTCCAACCTCCCCCCGCACTCGCGGCAAGCAGGCTTAGTAAGGAAAATTTGGAGTGGTACTGAAAAAGATTTAAAAAGTCGCAATCTCCCTCCCCCCCTACCCCCCCTCGGGCAGGGGGGGATAATCCACGATTCCATCGGCTACAAAGAAATAATATCGTATCTGGATGGTGAAATCAGTTTAGATGAAATGATAGTCTTGATCAAAAAAAACACGCGACATTACGCCCGCCGCCAAATGACTTGGTTTAAGAGGGATAAAAGGATTCAGTGGATCAAAAATAAAAAAGAGGCGGAAAGATTGGTTAAAAAATTTTTGAGATAAAAAGAGGGGTATATTCATATATACCCCATAAAAATCATTTAAAAGCCTCTTCTATTATTTGGATAGTGGATTCCGCATCATGCAGTTCCCTATCCTCCAATTTTTCCCTGGACCATTTTGCCACGTCATTCAGCAAAAATCTTTTAGTTATGGCGGAACCTTTCCTAGCCTTTGCCACCAAATGCAAAAGGTTTAATTCGTTATCAGCCTCAATGGATCCGGCATGGGCCTCCTTTATGAGTTTGCGGATCTCATCTCTGCTCCTTTTTCCATTATTTTTAGGACTGATTTCTTCACTATCAGCCATCAAAAATCCTTTCTGCCCGCCTCCTTGGCAAGATCGGTGTAAAAGAGCCATATAAAAAAACGACCCACTTTACGAGTGGGCTTTCGAACGAGAAAAATAATAAATTCTTTTGAAAATTGGGGAAAATTTTTGTAATTTCCTTTGCCACATAAAAGAATTTATTATCTCTACACACTGTTCTTATTTTAACCTTTTCTATAAAACTGTCAAGCGCCGCCATTCTGGCTTAGATAAAAGAAAAATAAAAAAACTGGGGATAACCTTAATAAAGTTGTCCACAGTTTTTTATTTCAATTTTTCCCTTATCAAATCCTGCACTATCTGCGGATTTGCGCGACCACCTGTTTTGCGCATCACCTGCCCCACGAGAAACATAAGGGTTTTTGCATTGCCAGCCCGCAAATCCTCCACGGGTTTAGGGTTCTCTTTGACTACTTCTTCAATAATCGCATTCAACTGCTCTACATCACTCACCTGCGCTAAATTTTTCTCGGCAATCACTTGCGAAGGATCCGCGCTCTTCTCAAACATTTCTTTTAAAACAATCTGCGCCGCGGAGGAATTTATCTCCCCGCGAGACACGATATTCATAAATTCGGCGAAATTTTCGGGCGTGATTTTTAAATGGCTAATACTGACTTTGTTCACCCTTAATAATTTCTGTAATTCCGTTACCACCCAGTTCGCCGCGAGTTTAGATATTTTTTGACCTTGATCTTCTGCCGCCGCTTCGGAAACCACTTGCTCATAATAATCGCCTAGGGCTTTATTATTGACTAAGGCGCTAATATCTTCAGGTCCCAAGCCATATTCCGCCTTCAGCCTTTTTCTTCTATGGACCGGCAGTTCTGGCATTTGAGCCCGCATTGCTTCTACAATTTTTTTGAGCCTTAAAGGCGGCAAGTCTGGCTCTCCAAAATAACGATAGTCATGCGCTTCTTCTTTCGTCCTCTGCTCCCGCGTAATCCCCTTGCGATCATCCCAGCCTCGGGTAATTTTACCTTTTTCTTTCTTTAGCGCCGCGAACTCATCCGTCTGTCTATCCACTTCATAAGCTAAAGCTTTTTCCACCATCTTGAAGGAATTTAGATTTTTAATTTCCACGATGGGCGTTTTAGCATTCCCAGATTTAATATTAACATTAGCATCGCACCGCAGTTCTCCTTTTTCCATATCCGCATTGGAAACCCCCAAGTAACGCATAATGAGGCGCAGCTCCCGCAAAAAAGCTCCGGCTTCTTCAGGGGAAGTGATATCGGGTTCCGTCACAATTTCCATCAAAGGCGTTCCTCCGCGATTATAATCCACTAAGCTGTAACTTTTGTCTTCGGCGTGCAAATTTTTTGCCGCGTCCTCTTCAAGGTGCACCCTCCTGATGCTAATCTTATGACCATTAATCTCTAAATAACCATTGACTGCGATAGGCATATCGTATTGGGAAATCTGATACCCCTTAGGCAAATCCGGATAAAAATAATTCTTGCGGTCAAATTTGCTTTCTTTCGGTATTGCACAATTTAAAGCGATGCCCGTTAAGACAGTCCATTCCACAGCCTTTTTATTAATCACGGGTAAAACCCCCGGATGCCCCAAACAAATTGGGCAAATGTTTTCATTCGCTTGTTTGTTTGTAATATCATTATCGCACGCGCAAAACATCTTGCTTCGGGTTTTGAGCTGAACGTGAATTTCTAAACCGATAATGGTTTTAAATGATGGCATTGTTTCATTGTTGAATTGTTTCATTGTTAATTTTAACAGAAAATGAGCTGAAAGGCAAAATAAAAAACTGGCCAAGTTGACCAGCTTAAGATGGAGATATTATTTTTATCCCCTCAATTATTGATAAACCTTGAATTACGAAATTCATTTTGTCGTTGCGAGGAGGGCCTTAAAGCCCGACGAAGCAATCTCATTAAGTGATATTTATGCCTAATTTAGGAGATTGCTTCGGTCGGCATCAAATGCCTCCCTCGCAATGACAATACATTTCGTAATTCAAGGTATAATAATATCTTTAAATATTTATTTTTTTCTCTCTAAAACAACAAAAGAATAAGGATAAAGGTTGTTTGCGTCGGCAGGATAATCCTTGCGGCTTACTTCCTGCCATTCTTCCTTATTAAACACTGGGAAAAAAATGTCGCCTTCAAATTCGTGATGGACGAAAGTGAGATAAAGCTTATCCGCGCGGGGCAAGAATTGCTCATAAACCGAAGCGCCGCCGCAGATCATCACTTCTTGCGCTTCACCCGCTTCTTGAAGCGCTTCTTCAATAGAACCTACAATAATGGCGCCTTGCGCTTTATAATTTGGGTCACGATTTAAGACAATATTTTTTCTGCCGGGAAGAGCTCTGCCGATTGATTCAAAGGTTTTCGCGCCCATAATGACGGGCTTCCCTAAAGTCATTTTTTTGAAATACGCAAAATCCGCCGGCAAATGCCAGGGGATTTTATTTTGATAGCCAATAACATTATTTTCAGAGACAGCGGCGATGAGGGAAATAAGCATTTAAATTGTTCTAATTAATCCTTGTAACTTATAACTTGAAACTTGTAACACAAGCCTTGAGTTACACGTTATAGGTTATAGGTTACAAGTTACAACATCTGTTATTGCATTTGGTTTGCCGTGTTAAATTTTCTTGGCAAGTATTTAATGACATCAAACAGAGTTTTTTTAAACCGCCATCGGCGCTTTAATGGCGGGGTGATATTTGTAATTCACCAGTTTGATGTCTTCCATTTTAAAATCATCAATGTCTTTGATTTTAGAGTTTAACCAAAGTTTGGGTAATTTATATGGCTTGCGTTTCAGCTGCTCTCTCACCTGTTTAAAATGATTGAGATAAATATGGGCATCACCCAAAGTATGAACAAACTCCCATGGCTTTAAGCCCACAGCTTGGGCAACCATACGCAACAATAAAGAATAAGAAGCGATATTGAAAGGCACGCCTAAAAACATATCGCAACTTCGCTGATACATATGCAAAGAAAGTTTGCCCTGAACAGAGAAAAATTGGAAAATCATATGGCAAGGCGGCAAAGCCATCATTTCTAACTCGGCGGGATTCCAAGCACTAACAATTAAACGGCGATCATTGGGATTTTCTTTTAATCCGCGTATTACGCGCGCGATTTGGTCAATAGGCTTTTTTTGATAGGGCGATCGCCATTTGCGCCATTGCACGCCGTAAACCCTTCCCAAATCGCCTTTAAAGCGCGCCCTGGGCTTCCAATAAGGCGCTTCCGCGTTCGCATCCCAAATATGACAGCCTAGTTTCTGCAGGTCTTGAACTCTGGAACTCGCGCTTAAAAACCATAAAAGTTCCGCCTTCACCGCCTCAAAAGCGAGTTTTTTGGTGGTAACAGCCGGGAAACCGTCGGCCATATTAAAACGCATCTGCACACCTAAAACAGCTCGGGAGCCGACATCTGTGCGGTCAGGACGATCAATACCATTTTTCATAACATATCTTAGGGTTTTTAAGTACTGCTGCATAGAATTAAATTTTCAATTTCTAATTTTCAATTTTCATTAAATTTTTAATGAATCAATTTCTAAACAAATAATTTTCAAACTGTTTGCCCCGTTTAGAAATTTGTCATTTCTAACGGGGTTTTAAAATTAAAACATTGAAAATTTAATAGAAATTAGAAATTAAGAAATTAGAAATTCTAGAAATAATATTTCTTCATAATTTCTTTTTCTATCTTTGCATATAATTCTTCAAAAGTTCCGATGTTTTCAATTTTCACTTTTGCTTTCTGCGCGGTCGCCTTGATCACTGTCTCTGTCGGACTTATATCTTCAATCTCCTTAAATTTGTTAAAATCCATATTCTTTTCGTCTGCCTTTTCAGTGCGGTTCTTCATTCTTTCAAAACGGATTTTTATCGGCGCGGTAATATACACCAAGATGAAATTATCAAGCTGGCTGAACATTTCTGCTTCTTCCCGGAAACGCATACCATCCACAATGATCAAATCCGCTTTCTCATCTTTCACATCTTGAAACAAAGTTTTAGCTAAGATATCATCGCCAAAATTTTGACGCAAAGAAAGACCTAACTTAATTTCATTTTCACGGGTGATCGGCAGATAGAGTTTTTTTAAAACTTCATCTAAAATTTGAGAAAAACGAAAAACCACAGCATTATATTTTTCCGCTAAATAAGCGGCGGTCGTGCCCTTGCCGGCTAACTTTTCACCAGTTAATCCGACGATGAATTTTTGTTTTGGCATTGTTTTTCCCCATCTTTTGAAAAAGGTGGGGGCTCAATTTTAAAATAAAATTCACAATTCTTAAAAACAATAATTGTATAATCCCTTATTCTTACAAATTTATGAGATTACTTCACTTAATCCCTTCGGGCTCCGCTCGCAATGAAGGGCGATTATTATTCCGATTATTTAACTCCATAATTTGATCTGTTATTTCTTTTTCGGTTAAGACCTTTTGCCCCTGGCCATATTGCTCTTTGTCGTCAATGACATCCGCGATCTGCCAATCGTGCACCCAGTCCTCAATCCTGAAAATCCGACAACCCCCATCGCGAGTAGAGCAAATCATATGCGCGAGTCCCGCATTAATCACAATTTTCTTACAAATAAAACAAGGCAAGGCATCAATCACCTCGCCTTGCTCGTCCGCGGCGTACAAATACATATCTCCGCCCAGCACGGACACGCCGGCGCGGCTCGCGTTGACAATCGCATTTTGCTCCGCGTGCACCGAGCGGCAAAGCTCGTAGCGATGACCGTGGGGAATGCCAAGTTTAGTTCGAAGACAAAAACCATGCTCATAACAATCCTTGCCTTTGCGGATCGCGCCGATGTATCCAGCGGAGATCATTTGGTCGTCGCGGACAATAATCGCACCCATGATGCGACGATAACACCTTGTTTTCCGCGATACCTCGCGGGCAATGTTCATATAATACTCGTCTTTGGATAGTTTTCTCGTTTCCATTTTGATTTTTCTTCCCCTCCTTGAAGGAAGCACTTTTTTTATTTTAACATATTGGTTTATTTTAGCACAATTCTTTAAAAAAACAAAAAACCGGAGATATCCGGTTAGATTTAAGAAGTTTCAATGAGGTGAAAATTCAATATACTTTCCTGATTATTAGTCCGTATCGGCTTACCCGAATGATCATCGGGTAATCTTACAATTTCCCAAGAAATATAGACATAAAATTCTTCTTCCCCAATTTTCACCAGAAATGCCCCATGATCCTTTCCAGCTATTCTCCTCCAGCGAGGCATATTTGCCACCACTGATTCAACTTGCCCGTAAATCGACAACACCTCTTCTTTTTCAAAATGAGCTTTGCGAAAAAAAAGATTGCCACATCCCCACCACCATGAACTTTTATCAATAACCGCATCAGTTCCTTGCATTACGCAGCCTCCTTTCTTTTGATCATTGCCATCGTGCCTGCCTTACTAATATTTACACTAAATTTTCCTTTATAGGTGAACCATTTAATTCCTCACCCGGACCCCCGGTCCCATAGTGGAACAGACAGAGATAGAATTCACAAGCTCCCCTTTCTGTCCTTCTGGAGCTTGTTTTTTTACTGTTTCTAAAAGAACCTTAAAATTATTTGCTAATTCTGCCTCGGAAAAAGACATCTTGCCAATCACCTGATGCACAATCCCCTGTTCATCGGATTTAAACGAAATCTTGCCCGAGGCAAACTCTTTGATTGCCGCAATAATATTGGGGGTCACTGTCTCACTCTTGGGGTTCGGCATTAAACCTTTTTGACCCAAGAGCTTGCCGATTTGCCCCAAATGCCGCATCATCGCCGGTTCGGCTAGGGCTAAATCAAAATTAACCTTCTGGGTTGTCTTGATTTTTTGCACCAATTCTTCGCCGCCCGCAATGGCGGCGCCGGCTTCTTTTGCTTCTTTCATCTTTTCAGGAGTCACAAAAGCGGCAATCCTTCGGCTCTTGCCCCAACTTTTCGGAAAAACAATCGTGCCGCGGACTACTTGCGTGCCGCTTTTTTTATCTAAATTCAGTTTAATATGCGCTTCAATGGATTCGTCAAACTTTGCGTTCGCCCCTTCCTTCACTTTCTTCACCGCCTCTTCAATCTCAAAAATTCTCTTTTCTTCCTGGGAAAGTTTATTTTTTAAATTTTGATAACGTCTAGAATGCTTGGACATACACAAATTTTCAATTTCTAATTTTCAATTTTCATTAAATTTTTATTTAATAAATTTTTAAACACCCCAACCAAACAAAACAGGAGGTTTAAAAATTAGTTCATTAGAAATTTAATAGAAATTAGAAATTAAAAATTATTTTATTATCTCAATCCCCATACTCCTCGCCGTCCCTGCGATTATCTTTTTTGCCTGTTCTAGATCATTGGCATTTAAATCCTGCATCTTGACCTTGGCAATTTCTTCAATTTGCACTTCTGTAACCTTGCCCACCTTTTTTTTATTCGGCTCGCCCGAACCCTTTTTCACTTGCGCTATTTTCTTTAAAAGCTCTGCGGCGGGCGGAGTTTTCAGAATAAAATCAAAAGTGCGGTCCTCATAAACCGTAATTTCCGCGGGGATGATCTCGTCCCCTTTATCTTTGGTCATCTCATTAAATTTGCTGCAAAAATCCTGAATGTTTAATCCGTGCTGACCCAAAGCGGGGCCTATAGGGGGAGCAGGATTTGCCTTACCTGCGGGGATCTGAAGTTTGATAATTGTTTTAATAGGCTTAGACATGTAAAAATTTTCAATTTCTAATTTTCAATTTTCATTAAATTTTTATTTAATAAATTTTTAAACACCCCAACCAAACAAAACAGGAGGTTTAAAAATTAGTTCATTAGAAATTTAATAGAAATTAGAAATTAAAAATTATTTTAGATTTTTTTGATCTGTAAAAAGTCTAACTCTACTGGCGTTTCCCGGCCAAACATATTCACCAGGACCTTGATCTTTCCCCGCTCTTCATCAAGATGAGAAACTTTCCCGTCAAAACCCTTAAAGGGTCCGTCAATAATTTTGACCGCCTCGCCAATCTCCACATCAATTTTATATTTCGGCTCGGTAACGCCCATCCTCTTTTTCAAAGACTTAATCTCTTCATCAGAAATCGGTGTCGGCGTAGTTCCAGAACCAACAAAGCCGGTCACATTAGGGGTATTCCTAACCACATACCAAGAATCATCGGTGACAACCATTTCCACTAAAACATAGCCGGGAAAAATCTTCTCTTCAATCACTTTCCGCCGGCCATTCTTAATCTTAATCTTTTTCTCTTTAGGCACTAAAACATCAAAGATTTTGTCCTCCATATCCAAGGACTCAATTCTCTGGCGAAGATTATGGGCTACGTTTTCCTCGTAACCAGAATAGGTGTGAAGCACATACCAACGTCGTTCTTGCTCCCCTAATTGCTTGGGCATACACTTTACCTAGCGCAAATAAAGGATTTATTTATCCGAGTCCCTTCGGATAATTTGTCCTTGACGCGCTTAAAAATTAAAATGATTTTTCAAAAAAGCTGACTTAAAGCAACTATCAAAAGATAATCTATAAAGCCCAAAAAGACAGCTACCGCTAAGCTAAAAATAATAACTATGTAGGTATGGCGAAACAACTCTGGCCGGGAGGGCCAAACCACTTTCGCAAGTTCGGTTTTGGATTCTTTGAAAAAAAGAATAATTTTATTCAAAAGGCGAGGCATATCTCTTGTTTTTAAAAAGCCCGCAGGGGCTTTATTACCCTAAGTATATACTAAATAAAAAAAATTGGCAAGACCCTCACTTTTATCTAAGGTCTTCACCTTTAGGATCCACCCTTAGCTAAAGATGGATCCTTTATGAAAGGTGAAGACTAAAGGCGAAAGGTCTTTATAACTAAATATCCAGATTTTTTACTTTTTTCGCGTGGGTTTGGATAAATTTTTTGCGCGGCGCCACCTCTATACCCATTAAAGTCTCAAAGGCCTGATCGGCATCTTCAGCATCTTCAAGTTTGATCTGCCACATTACCCTATTCTCCGGGTTCATCGTGGTCTCCCATAGTTGCTCGGGGTTCATCTCGCCCAATCCTTTATAACGCTGGATGCGTACGTTTCCTTTGCGCCGCTCTTCACCCTCGGCCTCTACGCCTACCGCGATTTCTCCGCTCGGCGCTTCAGAGTTCTCTATCTTGCCTTTCGCGATCTTATCCTTGTTTAAATTATCTAAAATCTCTGCTTTATCCTGATCAGTATAAGCATATTCTACCCGCGATCCTTTTTGAATGCGATAAAGAGGCGGCTGAGCCACATAAAGATGCCCTTTCTTAATAATTTCTTCAAAATAACGGTAAAAAAGAGTAAGCAATAAAGTTCGAATGTGGGCGCCATCAACATCAGCATCAGTCATAATAATAACCCGATCATAGCGCAGACGCGACAAATCAAATTGTTCGCCCAAGCCTGTGCCGAGAGCGGTGATCAAGGTGCGGATTTCGTTATTTTTGAGCATCTTTTCTATGCGCGCTTTCTCCACATTTAAAATCTTGCCTCGCAGAGGCAGAATCGCCTGAAAACGACGGTCGCGACCCTGCTTGGCGCTACCGCCAGCGCTATCACCCTCAACTAAATAAAGTTCGGACTTGCTGGAGTCGCGCGAAGAACAATCAGCTAATTTTCCAGGCAGAGTTAAACCGTCTAAAACCCCTTTGCGAATCACGGTTTCGCGGGCGGCGCGGGCGGCGCGCCGTGCCTGCGCGGTTAGGACACACTTCCCTAAAATCATCTCCGCGTCTTTAGAATTGCTTTCCAGATATTCAGTGAAGGCTTCGCCTAAAACATTATCCACTATCCCGCGCACCTCCGCGTTGCCCAATTTTGCCTTAGTCTGACCTTCAAACTGTGGATTTTTTAATTTGACACTGACCACCGCGGTTAAGCCCTCGCGCACATCATCTCCGCTCAAGTTATCCTCTTTTTCCTTCAAATAATTATTCTTCCGACCGTAATCATTCAAAACCCGAGTCAAACTGGCGCGGAAACCCGTCAAATGCGCCCCGCCTTCAATGGTATGAATGTTATTCGCGAAAGTAAAAATGTGCTCTTTATAACCCTCAAAATATTGCAGGGCAATCTCCACGTTTACTCCCTCTACCTCTTTTTCTGCATAAAATATCTTTTCATTTTTAATTTCTTTCCCTTGGTTCAAAAAATAAACATATGATTTGATGCCGCCCTCAAAATAAAATTGATATTTTTTTCTCTTGGACTTTCTTCGCTCATCACGAATAATAATGCGCACCCTTTTAGTCAGATAAGCCTGTTGACGCGCGTGCTTTAGGATTGTGTTCCAAGAGAATTGCACCCCTTTATCAAAAATCTCCCAATCAGGCTCAAAGCTAATAACGGTCCCCGTATCATCGCTCGCGCCCATTTTACGCACCTTATTTTTTGGTTTGCCACGTTCGTATTCTTGCCTGTAAATGCCGCCATCGCGATGCACCTCCGCTTTGAGCCATTTGGAAAGGGCATTCACCACCGAAACACCCACGCCATGCAAGCCTCCAGACACCTTGTAACTTCCACTGCCAAACTTACCGCCGGCGTGCAACATCGTCATCACCGTCTCCAAAGCCGATTTTTTAGTCTGATGATGCTTCTCCACCGGAATGCCTCGCCCATTATCTCGGACGGTGATAATATTGTGCGCTTCTAAAATTATCTCAATCCGATCACAATAGCCAGCCATTGCTTCATCAATGGAATTATCCAATACCTCCCAAATCAGATGATGCAAGCCGTTCACTCCCGTAGAACCAATATACATCCCCGGCCGCCTCTGCACCGGCTCCAAACCTTCCAAGACGGTAATGTCGCGAGCGCGATAAGAAGCGGATAAATTTTGTTTTTGAGCAGAAACCATATTGTAAAAAATTTCTAATTTTTAATTTTCATTAAATTCTCAATGATTTAATTTCAAAACATTGAAAATTAAATCATTAGAAATTTAATAGAAATTGAAAATTTAAAATTGTTCCTTAACCCTCTCTGATGATCGCCCCAAACCTATTCTTCAAACCATTAATGATTTTTTGATGAATCGCCTTGGCTTCTTCTTCTTTTAAACTCCTTTTTGCGGAACGATACACAATGCGCAAGAACAATCCCTTCTTTCCTTTACTAATTTGTTTACCATGATAGGCTTCTAAAAACCGCACCTCGCTCACAAGCTTACCGCCGCTCACTTTAATTTTATTTTCCACCTCTTGCCACAAAGTCTCTTCCGACACCACAATACTTAAGTCAAATCCCACTGCTGGATATTTGGGTAAAGACTGATATGTCTTGTGGCTGGAAAAATCTTTGAATAAATCTTCAAAATTGAGATCAAAAACCAAAACCGGCTCTTTAAGCTTAAAGTTGGAAGCGATCGCCGGTTTCACTATGCCCAAGAAACCAACATCTCGTCCCGCCGCGCTAATTTCGGCGCTCCCCAAGGGAGCCACCAGTTTTCCCCCTCCCTCTTTCCAACTCAAATCGCGCACCCCCAAACTATGGAGCAAGTTCTCCACCACAGCCTTCATTTGATAAAAGAGAGCGGTTTTACCATTTTTTTGCCACCACAAACCGACAAGATGCCGCTCTTCGCGAGGCAAAACATGGTCTCCTCCTAAATAAATTCTGGCAAGTTCAAAAATTTTAACTTCCTCTGTCTTCTGCCGATTCTCTTTGGCTACATTCAGAAGACTAGGCAATAGATCCCGACGCAAATATTCAAATTCTTGCGATAAAGGATTTGTCACTTTAAGATTATCATCTGTCTCAAAGCCGCATTTCGCAAGCAGATCTTTGCCCACAAAAGAATAGGTATAAACCTCGGTAAGACCTGCGCCGACCAGCATATCTTTGGCTTTCTCCTCCCACAGAAATTCGCAAGGTCTAATCTCTTCCGGAATACGTGTATCCAATAATTTGCCTCGCAATCTATGGTAACCATAAATCCGCGCAATCTCTTCCACCAAATCTTCTTCTTCTCCCGTGTCATAGTACCGCCACGCTGGCACGGAAACGATAGTCTTACCCTTCTCTGTTTTAGCCTGAAAACCAAGCCCCTCTAAAATCGCAATGGCGCGAGGGCGCGGAATATCCTCTCCAAGCAATCTCCTAGCGCTCACGGGATCAAATTCTATTTTCTTCCGAACAAATTTCTTGGGGTAAACATCTACAGCGCGGCTTGCTATATTGCCCCGCGTAAATTTCTGAAGAAGATCAAGAGCGCGGCTGAAAGGCACCTCTAAACCCAAAGGAGAAAGACCCTTTTCAAAACGCGCCGAAGCATCAGTCTGCAGGGATAATGCGCGCGAAGTTTGGCGAATGGAAATCGGGTTGAAATTCGCGCATTCCAAAATAATCCTTTTCGTCTGAAGCGTCACCTCTGCTTTCTTGCCGCCTTTGATGCCGGCAAGAGCAATCGAACTTTTGGCGTCGGCAATGACAAGCATATTATCTTTTAATTCAAAGGTCTGGTCATCCAAGGTGGTAATCTTCTCGCCGCGGCGCGCTCTGCGCACGATAATTTGAGGAATCCCCTTTTGGGTATCCAGCCGATCCGCGTCAAAGGCATGCAAAGGCTGACCATATTCCAGCATCACATAATTAGTGATATCAACCACATTATTAATCGGCCGCAAACCTGCTTGCTCTAACCTTAAGGCAATACCCTCGGGTGAAGGTCCTATCTCCACATCCTCCAAAAGAATGCCTAAATAGCGCGGGCAAAGGGCAGGCTCTAAAATTTCAATCTCTAAATTTTTTGAGAAAGACACTAACGTGGAGACAGCGAGAATCTTGGGCACAACCAACTTTTCCTTTAAGATTGCCGCTACCTCGCGGGCAATGCCAATAACGGATAGCATATCCGGCCGATTAGAAGTCACTTCAATATCATAAATATATTCCGGCTTTCCGCCGCTCACTCTAGAAGATACTTTTTCCACCTTTTCCACCGAAACCCCGCAAAGAGAAACCCGAGAGGCAATCTCTTGGGGTTTAAGATTGGTTTTACAATATTCCAAAAGCCAGTTGTGGGGAATTAAAATATTCATGAAAAAATTTCTAATTTTAAATTCCAAATTTTAATTCAAATCCCCGCCCGCCATCGCTACGCTCTAGGCGTTAGCGGGCAGGCAAATTTTAAATTTTTTAATTTTAAAACCCTTTCTTCTTTCCCTTGGTTTTAAAATTTAAAATTGAGAATTAAAAATTCTTTCAAAATTGTTCTAAAAACCTTAAATCATTCTGATAAAACATTCTCAAATCCGGAATCAGCAAACCTTCCTTCATTAAATAGCACCTTTCTACGCCCCAACCAAAAGCAAAACCTGTCACACTCTCGGGGTCTTGGCCTCCGGCGCGCAACACATTGGGGTGCACCATCCCAGCGCCGCCCAATTCCGACCAACCCTGTTTGCAATAGCGGCAACCTTTTCCCCCGCATAAACCGCAGGTAACATCCACTTCAAAAGAAGGCTCGGTGAAACGGAAATGAAAAGGCCGCAACCTAATTTTGCGCTTTTCACCAAAAAATTCCCGACAGAAATATTCCAAAACACCCTTTAAATGCACGAATTGAATCCCCTGATCCACAACCAGACCTTCAAATTGATGGAACATTGGCACATGATTAATATCAATCTGCCTTCTATAACATTTGGAAATATTCATCATCCGAATCGGCAAAGGATGGTTTTCCATCTCCCGCACCTGACCCGAAGAGGTATGAGGGGTAAGAACAATTTTTTGACTGCTCTTTGTCTTCAATTTTGGGTTTTGCAAAAAGAAGGTTTCCCATTCATCACGCGCGGGATGCCCAGAGGGCATATTTAAGGCTTCAAAGGCGTAATAATCAGTCTCCACTTCGGGATAACGCCGCCTCACAAAACCAATATCTAAAAATATTCTCTCAATCTCCCGAATCGCTTGGGTAACAAGATGCAGGTGTCCCCTCCCCATTTTTCTACTGGGCTGCGTAATATCAATAAAAATCCGGGCATTAGAACTACCTACCGCCTTTCTTTTATCTTGAAATGCTGTCTCTAAATCACGTTTTACGCGGTTAGCGAATTGCCCTGCTTCCGGTTTTTCCGAGGCAGGCAAATCTTTAATTCCTTTTAACGCCTCTGCCAACTCTCCTTTGCGACCTAGATATTTGACGCGGAAAGATTCCAATTGAACATTGGATTGAATAGCGAGAAGATCTAATAAAGCTTTGCTTTTGATTGCTTCTAATTTTTCTCTTAATTTAAATGCCATAACCCCTACTCATAAAATAAAATTCTAATAAACCTACGGAAACGGCGAAGAGTGCCCCGTCCCACCAATTGAGAATCCGAAACTGCTGAAAGACCAAACACCCGACAATGACCGTCGCTAACAACACTGCCTGACGAAAAGCAACCCCAACATGGGCAAAAAGAATCTCATTATGCGAAAAACGAATCCGCAGAGCTAAACCCGTGAGTGTAAAAGTTCCCACCAAGCTAAAAAACAAACTTAAATGGAAACAAATTAAACCTACAATCCCCGCGGCCTCGGGATCAATATAGAAAAGAATTAAACCCCAAGCAGTCCAACAAAAAACCGTGGCGAACATCATCCCAATGACGTATTTTTTCAAAGACATAAAACAAAGCAAAAATAAGGATTATTGTTCCCTTGACATTTCCTATTATAAATCATTTTTGAATCTTCCACAAGGCTAGATTTATACACGAGAATAGCAGGAAATATAAGCAAGGGAAACACAATTTTGTCTCTTTTTATCCCTCCCCGTTCCATAGACTTTAAGCTAGTCTAAAGCAAAAAAGCCCATTTTATGAGCTTTAAAAGCGCGGTTTATCCTTATTTATAATGAGACTCACAAAACTCCCTTGCCCATCCTCCCTCGTCCTCTATTTTAAACCCCTTAAACTGAACTACCGGAGCGTCCCTCTGCCTTTTTTAGCTCACGATATTCTAAATAGGTCAAAACAATAATTACGATGTCAAAAACGGTCAGCAACACCAGCCAAAATGAATGATCGTAGCTAAACCGATAAATCTGGTACAGAATAAAAAGAAAGAAAAAAAATATCGCCAAGGGGTAAGCCCAAAGCTTTCGTTCGAATAAAGCAACAACTAAGAAAATTTTGATCACGCCATGAGAAAAAAGATAAATAGCGCTAAAGATTTGCGTGTTCAAAGAAAAATTCCGAGCAAAATTAACAAGATAGTGAGCAATAATATCCTGGGGATCTTCAACAAGTTCGCCTTGAGTCCATAACAAAATAAAGCGGTTGATCGCCGCTGGTTTAATAACAAAGAGCAACCCCCCGCCAATGGTCTCTAAAAATCCATTAACGCCTTTTAAAAAAATACCAATGCTGAAGGCTTTATGAACGGCCGCTTTTGAGTTTAATTTTTTTTCTTTGCTCATTCTGTTTTTAAAATAAATGACTCTGCAGCTCTGTAAGTTTGGCGCACCTGTATTCAGGGCAGTCTTTGCAATTTTTCAAACCTCTACCCAAACCGCAAATCCTCACCGCGCACTCGCGGCAGTGGGCATACAAAGGCCCCTTGGACAGACAACCACGGCAATTAATCTCTTTGGGCTGAACCGGCGGTTCTTGACTGCCTTTCATCTGATGCCGCGCCGTCCACTCGGCGGCTGTCTTCTTCCGCAGTTCATTATCATTATTTTTGGTAGCAATAAACGCAAGGCACGCGCCGCAATCCAAACCGCAGAAAGCAATATTTTTTGGCATAGAAATTATTATTTTAGGACTTTCGCATCTGGTAACAATTAAATTGAATATACTTATTGTCATTCCCGTCCGCCTTAGGCGGAGGAATCCAGGATTAGTGCTATTAACCTGGATCCCTGAGCCTACTTCGCCGAAGTCCGCCCCAGGCGGACGAAGGCTGAATCAGGTCGGGAACGACAGCAGATGCGAAAGTCCTAATTTATTTTTTCGGCCCAAGGCCGATCAGCCTCGGGCTGATAATTTTAAATATCTTACCGTGCCCTTAGAATAATATAGTCGGCTAATGAGCTTCTTTACTTTTTAAGCAAGATCATTTAATGTTTAGTTGATAGAAAAAATTGCAACAATTAAAGAAAAGGGAGGGATTGAGTTGAATGATGTTGATGCTTTGTCTTTACCTGTATCTAAACAAGAAACTGATTTGGCAATACTGTTTGAAATCCCTGAGCGTAAAAGTTCGGAAAAACCAGGACGGATTTTGCAAATGATTTGGGATAAAAGATTCCCCCTTGTTAAAGGAATGGCAGGCGCTTATATGTATACTGTAACGATAACATCGGGAGGCGCAAGACCGGGCAACCATTACCACAAAAAAAGAAAAGAGATTTATTTTGTTCTTTCGGGTATAGTTGAAGTGTTCTTGGAAAATATTGCAACAAGAAAACAACAGAGATGTTCCTTGGGTGATAAGCCGCAAGCGCTTTACATTAAACCGGGAGTCGCGCATGTAGTAGTTCCTCATGCAGAGCATTCTATCCTGTTGGTGGTAGCTGACAGTCCGAATTCGGATGGAGATGAATTTGGATATGAGATATCTAAGCAGACTTTAACTGATACCGCTTAATTCAAGGGTTTTTAGAAGCCCTTTTTTATTTATCTGGCACTTTGAACATTTTTCCATGTCCAGGAATAATATAATCTGCTATCCCTATGATTCTTTGCCGACTTTTTCTCAATGCCCTTGCGTCCTTCATATAGGGATCCTTGTGGTTAATTAAGCTTACCTCGTCAGTTTCTTGCTTTTGCCCTGCCTGCCACCAAAAAAGATCACCGGCAATGACCACTTTGCCCCATTCCTTTGTCTTCACTAAAACCGAACAATGAAAGGGATCGTGCCCCGGCGTTCTGATGAGTTTAACATCCATACCCGGAATTTTCCCTCTGTGTTCTCCTATCTTGCCATCCCAGGAATAAACATTACTGTCGTCCCAAACTTGCGCTTTCCGAAAAATAGCGGTTAAAAGAGCGTGGTCTAAATGATAGTGGGTTAAAATAACATAATGGATCTTTTCTGGAGAAAGTTTTTCGCGCTTTAAAGCTTTTAGCAGGGATTTCCTGTCCATACCCGGATCCACGACAATATTAACGTTCTTCTCCTGAATTAAAGTGGCGGTTGAGGAGGCAAATTCCACTCCTTTTTTTTCTTTGGCATAACCTTGGACTAAAATTTTAATTGCGGGCATAAGTTTTAAGAGGTTAATCATAAAAAAAATAATCAGGCAAGTCTGCGCTTCTTTTGATGATAATATTCGCTGAAAAGGAAAATCAAAGCCACCAGAACCAACAGACTAATTAAACTAAAAGCGAAACCGCCAAGCATTAAGATTACTGAATCATGAGCGCCGATGCTCTTCATTTCCAACGCATTCTGATGAAGCAAAACATTTCTTAAATCTTCGGATAGAAACCCTAAAATTAAAAGCGGCAGCAGGCTTAAGGCATTATGGATGAAGTGGTTCAAGACCGCCCAAGAAAAACCATAGCGGATCCGCACAAAACCAAGCACTAATCCTAAGAAAAACTGGGGGGTAACCAGCAGCGGAATAAGAAACCAAATCTGGCTCAATTTTGTGTAGTTAAAAATATGTAATGAGGCGAAAATCAAGCTGGAGCCATAATATATCCATTGAAAATTTCTCGCGTAAAATTTTTCCGCGCGGCTTTGCTTCACAAACTTTTTCAAAACGGAACTTAAAAGAAAACCAACTATTAAAATGAAGGAAAAATAGAAGACAAGACCACGCCAGGAAGTTAAATCAAAAACCCACGGCGGGAGCAATTTGAAAACCCGCGAAAATAAATAATCACAAACCAACATCAGAAGGAAAACAAGAGAAAAACCTAATTTGTAAGGAGAGTAGCGAAGCCCCAGCCGAAAAGTCATCTCTTCCGCCAAAGGCGCCCAAAATGCGGCAAATAAAAATAATAAAAAAATCTTCCTTTCTAAAATAAACTGCGTCAGTAAATGATTTTTTTCGTCATAACCGGCAAGGTTCAGCAAAACCGTAATCACAATGCCCAAAACCATAGCAATTAAGATGGCGAAAGACCAAAGCTTAAAAACGTCCCAAAATTTGGCTCGTGTTTTCTTTTGAATCAGGCGGATTTGATAACTGGGATGAATAATGAAATGCAAAAAGGACGCGAGAAGACTGGTATTTTCATCCTGATTTTGAGTGTTCATCTTAGAATAAGAGAGAATTTATATAAGTTCATTCTACCATTAAAGCACGGCATTGAAAACAAAAAAGCGCCAAAATTTTGGCGCGTGCAAAGCAAAGTTTTGTTTATCTCCGCTCCAAAATTTTGGCGCGGGGGTTTACCTCATAATGATCATCTTTTTAAAAGCGGCAAAACCTCCCGCCTGAAAAGTATAAAAATAAATGCCGCTTCCCACCCTTTCTCCTTTTTCATTTTGACCATCCCAATAAGCCGCCTTATCCGGACCTGTATAAAATCCGGCGCGTTTGCGCCCCAACGGGAGTGCGCGCACAAGCTCCCCTGCTGTCGTGTAAATCATAATTTCTACATTTGCTTCGTCCCTCAATTCATAAGGAATCCACGTTTCCCCATTAAAAGGATTAGGGTAATTTTGACCCATACTGTTATCTTGAGCAATGGTGGAAGTAGAGGGAGAATCAGGAATAGATGAGTCTTGAACCGCTGAAGGTTCTGCTTTGAACACACTCCCTGTTAAAAAAGTCTGTTCAAATGTACCATCGCCATTCGTATCCATCTGGATAGTTACTCCTTTCTCACCCGCGGCTGAAGCCTCCCAATTAATGGAATACTGATGCACTGCACCCTCGGCAATGTGGATATCCAAGGTATTAAAAATGATCGGATTCAGTCCCTCCTCCTTAAGCAGGGTAACTTCTAATTGATAATCGCCCTCGCGCGCGCCTACCACCTGAAATTGATATTCCCCCTTTGGATCAGACAAAACCACAGTTTGAGCTGCTTCTGGACCGTAATAGCCAGTGTAATAAGAATGAGGAATGTCTGTCAGAATACTACCAGCGCCCGTATAATTCCCTTCCGCGTCAATAACTTTAAGCTTGACCACTCCCCGAGCAGTAAGAGCGATATGAGGAGATTTTGGAACAGAAAAGCATTGCCAAGAACTGACCTTGCCGCCCACGATTTCTATGACCCGAAAACCGAAATCACCTTTCGTAGCGCTCGCGGTCTGCAGAAAATAAGGATCAAAGGAACCTAGCTCTTCTATCTGGCTGCCCTCGGCGTCAAAATTTTGATTTTGATGCGTATGACCACTTAAAACTAACTGCACATTATATAATTTGCAGTAAGTAAGGAAAGGATCACGGAAGTTTGCAATCGCGGCGTCTTCATATTCTCCGCCGGTTCTCTCTCCTTTATCTTTTCTTCCAGTGAAAACCGGATGGTGCATAAAGATAATTTTTTTACTCTCTTTCTTAAAACGAGTGAGCGCAGAAATTTGGGCGTCCGCTAAGCCATTTCCTTCAGGACCCAAATCCTTTAGGTTCACTTTTTGCCAGTCGCCTGCTTCCAAGTCTAGCGCGAAATCTTCTCCTGAATCTAAACCGATAAAAAGATAGTTTTGATATTCAAACGAGAAGTTATCATAGCGCGATTCAAAATTGGCAATAAGCGGTTTGACCCCTAGATTTTCCAGATAAGGATAAGTTCCTTGATGATAGCTTCGCAACATATCATCCCCAAAACCTAAAAATCCGGAAACTGGCGCGCCATACCAAGTGTAGCGGTCATGATTGCCAGGCACAAAGTAAACTGGAATGCCGCTACCCTTGGTAAAGGTATCGATAAAGGAGATAAAGGTCGCAAACCATTCGTTTTTACTATATTCCACATTATCGCCACTTATTAAAACAAAGGCTGGCTTCGGGTCTAAAGTGTTGATCTTTTCCAAGGTCAGGGCAAAATTGCAGTAAGACTTTTCTTCCGACCAGTCAAAGTTATTGCCGCCAATATGAACATCGGTGATATGGACAAAGGAAAATGGCGCAGATAATGGAGGAGTATTACCAAAACGGAAAATGAATAAACCATCATAACCCGCCAAATAAATATAACCCCCTGCGGCACAAACCTGTCTTGCCGCTTTGGACGCATTATGAAAACCTATCTCTTGAGGATTGGCTTTGTCTCTAAGATCAATAATCCGCAGTCCTCCCCTATAATCCGCGAGATAAGCAAAATAATCATCCACATCCACAGCGTAAGCTTCACCGGGAGTATCTAGAGACCCCACAAGGCGCGGCGCTACAGGGTTGGCAACATCCAAAATCTTAAAACCCGCTCTCCAATCCGCCACGTAAGCATAAGAACCCTCTACCCGCACATCATTTGCAGAAGAAGTGGAATAAAATCCCACTTCTTTAGGACTAGAAGGATCAGAAACATCAATAATCCTTAAACCCAGGCGAGAATCCGCCAGATAAATATAATCACCGGAAAGGTATATTCCACTGATGCTGCACGAAATTCTGCAAACACTGACAATCCACGGCTTCTTAGGATTCGCGATATCAATAATAAGGAGCGAACAGCCGCTAACCACATAGGCATAACCGCCTTGAACATAGACTCTATTAATATCTTGAGAAGCCTGCACCAAAGCGAGAGACTGGGGATCTGCCGGTTGGCTAATATCCACTATTTCTAACCCTTTATACCGTTTAGCTAAAAACAGAAGCGAATCCATTCCCGCGATGGCTTCAATGTCGTCAAGAACACTGTGACGAGCAATCTCTCGCGGTTCACTAGGATCAGAAATATCCAAAATCCGCAACCCGAAACCCTCGCTGGCAACATAGGCGTAACCCTCGTGGACATAAACATCGGTAAATCTGCCGGCTGTGTCATAATGCCCAACCTCTTGGGGATTCTTCGGATCAGCAATATTGATAATCCTCAACCCAGCGTTTTCACTGCCCACGTAAGCGAAATTACCATCAACCCAGACGCCGCGCGCGAATCCTGGCGCGACAAAAAAACCCATCTCTTGGGGATTTTCGGGGCGCGTTACATCAATAATCCGCAAGCCTTGATCTTGGTCGGCAACATAGGCATATTGTCCTCTCACAAAGACAGCAGAAACATACGCCGCAGATAAGGAACAAGAAGCGAGTTTCCGAGGCGAAAAGGGGTTAGCAATATCTATAACCATTAAACCGTAATCGTTATAAAGCACATAGGCGCAATTTCCTTCTATAACCACACTCCAAAAACGCGCTCCAAAATTACCACTGCCTACAAGACGAGGGTTCTTGGGATCAGAAATATCAACAACCTTTAGTCCCTCCTTGTCTGCCGCGACATAAGCATACTGACCCGCAACCTTTACATCAGAGGCAAAGGTACTAAAAAATCCAATCTCCAGAGGATTTCCAGGGTCGGAAACGTCAATAATTCTCAAACCCCCTTCGCTGTTAGCAAGATAAACATAATGGCCGGCAACATCAATCCCGTCCGCGTAACCCGACAGATGTAAAACAGCAATCTCCCGGGGGTTGTTATGTTCAGAAACATCAATAATCCTAAGCCCTGCTACCCAATCAGCTAAATACACTAAGTTTCCCCGGACGCAAATGTCTTTCGGCATAGAACCAAGATACAGTCTGCCCACCTCCACCGGCTGCCGAGGTTCTATAATATCTAAGATCACCAAAGCCTCACCCGCGCTCAAATAGCAGTAATCGCCCGCCACGCACACATCATACGCTGTCCCTAAACCCCACCTTGCTACCAATTCCACATTTTCTCCCACAACGCAATTCACAAAGCAAAACAGAATCAAAAATACTATTCCTAAAAGCATCCGTTTCATAACGAACCCTCCTTAATAAAAATATACCAAGAATACTAGAATCCCTTTCTATATTTTCACAATAATTTGTCAAAGGACCTTTTCAAAAAATAAGATTCTGAAATTTTACTTAAATATTCAGCCTCCAAATGGAAAAATTCAATATGGCTGCGAAACTTACCCAAAGTATATAGGGTAAAAGCAAAAGTCCGGCAACGCGGCTGATGCGGTAAAAAACAATAACCGTAGCTAAAATGGAAAGCCACAAAATAAGAATTTCCAGAAAGGCTATTTGGGGAGAATGCAAGCCAAAAAATAAACTTGACCACAAAACATTGAGCATAAGCTGCCCAAAAAAGATGGAAAGCGCCCTCTCCCTTTCTCTACCCCCGCCCTTTTGCCAAACTAAATATAATGCAATCCCCATTAAGAGAAAAAGCGTGGTCCAAGCTGGCGCAAAAACCCAATTCGGCGGAGAAAAGCTGGGTTTGACCAGAGAAGCGTACCACCCCGGAATCGCCGGCATAGTAAAAAGCGAACCTAGAACTCCCACCCCTTGGCAAACCACGACAGAAACGATAAGTTGAACAATCTTTTTACTTCGCATATTTTTATTTCCCTTACGATTAATTTTTAAAAAATTAAACTAATGTTTCTTGCACTATTGCTAATTATTATATTTTATGTTATGATAATATGTTCGTCTTAAACCACAGAGCTGGCATTATAACACAAAAAAGGAGAGATTTAGCTATGGAAGAAAGATTGCAAAAAGTTCCGGCATTGAAAATTGTTCTTTCTATTTTTTTCGTCATTGTCTTGACAGGGCTACCCATCCTGCACATCTCACACGCGCCGAGAATAGAAATTAATCCAATAAAGAAGGTTGTAAATTCAATTGTTGTCGCTATCGCCTTCATCCTTACTTACGGCATAGGGTTTGTGGTGATTATTAAAGACATCATCAACAAATTCCGAAGGAAAAAAGTGAATAACGAAAGTTTCTTTGTTATTTGGATCCTCTTCTGTGTGGGCGTTCCTATTCTATATATGCTTTTGGGAACAATTTGGGGTAGGTTAGATCTAAGTGCGCTTTTTGACTGGTAGCCCAATCCGTACATAAGTACGGATTTTTTTATTACCCTTCGAAGGATTTTTAAAATCTCGCGGGACGTAAATTTTTCGGAATCTATTACAAAGCTAATCAAATCTGGAGAAAAAAACAACTGGATGTAAATGATCAGCTATAAAAACAAAAAGGCACTAACTCAATCCACTAAAATTTGTTATAATCAAAGAAAGAAAAATAAAAATCCTAACCGCCCAAATCTATGTCCAAGAAAAAAACCATTTTTCTAAGCCTCGGCATTCTCATTGTGATTGCGGTGGTGATTTTTCTGGTCTGGTTTATCCCCAACTATCGCCGCCATCTAAAAGTGCAAGAAAAATATGGTCCTCTACCCACAGAGGTGGAAAGGATGGCAGAAAAATATGAGGCAATGGAAGAACATCCGCAAGTGACTCCCGAACAAAAAGAGGCAACAATCAAAGAGATTGAAGCGATCGCTCATAATCTTGTAAACGGCACCAATGATATTGGCGAACCGATTCTACCACCGAATGAAATCTTTGTCAATCCTGAAGTCTGGGATGAAACAAAATATAGCGTCACCCTTGAGCTTTACGCCGATGGTCAAACCAGTGATGTGGCAATTAAGAAAAAGATGTGGCCTATGATTGGGAGAATTTTGAAAACCCTCTACACCAGCAAACAACCCATCGGCAGAGTCGTGATCAGCGTAACCCAGAAAGATACCTCGTCTTATGAAAAGATGGTGCGCACTGAATTATTGCTCCTCTTTTTAACAGCATCTGATGTAGAAAAAGCCAAGATTAACTGGAACCAGGACGAGCAAACCCTATACTTTAATGTCTTGCCCAATACATGGGAAACAGTGAACATTGACCCTAATTTTGCCACGGCGCAAATTGACTAAGCCAACGCACTTTTCTTTGGTGGTTTAATTCTTATGAATTAAACTCAATATTTCCGTAAATTGTTGGCAAGGGAGGGAACCTAAACTAAAAACTATTGACAATATTGAAATATGTTGTATAATTATTAAGCTCCATTTCGTGCTGTTCCTTTCACTTTTATAACGTATATTTTTTATTCAGGAGGGATTGAAATGAAAAAGAATCTGATTTCGGTTGTTTTATTGATGTTCTTGATAATAACAATGGTGCCTATTTTTGCCAACAGCGAAGAAACGCATTGCGCCATTAATATAGAACCTGCAAAGACTGGTACTGAAGACAAAACCCAGCTGATGATTGTTGGGGGGTATATTGATGAAACAATACAGGACCTTTTGCCCACGACAACAATAATCGTAGAGCTGAATGGCGTCAAGATCCCTGCCGAGATCCACGAAAATATGACATACACCGCGACATTTATAACATTCGGAGGATATGTCGCAGGGGTTGGCGATGCTGTGACTATATCTATGGATAAGAATGGGGTAGAGTTGTTTTCAAAAAAGCATATTCTGACCCAAACGGAGATCAATGAAAAGAATTGTATAATTGATCTCGGGCTTTCATCCACAGCTACATCCCCCCTAAAAATTTGCCCCACAACTTGGGGAGCGCTAAAAAGATGATTTCTGGATAAAAAATATTTTCCTAGGTTGTAACGATTTTTAATTCGGAGGTACAAAATAGTTCAAGACGCAAAGCTGAGGCAGTGACCATACTGCCTTTTTTATTTTTCACGATTCTAAACTTTTTATTATATTTCCTCGTAGCTTTAGGTCTTAAGACCTAAAGCTACTCCGACGAGTTGTCTCAATCAGAATGACTTTACTTATTTAAACACAATCGGGATTTCGATCGCTGCGTCGTTTTCAGGCAGACCAGAAGGATTGTCTCGGCGCAAAATCAAAGTGCCCTTGTTACTCACTTCAGTATTAGGTTTGGTAAATTTGATCGTGCCCTCAAAATCCACAAACTCCTCGGTCATCCATTCCCCTTTGGCTTCGGCATACCCATTGGTAATAATTTTACCGTCCCAATCCATTAAGGACACGGGGAAGCTCCCTTCAAAATACCAAGTCCCCCGCGCTCGACCGCGCACAATTAACGGCGAGGCAATCGCCTCTCCGGGTTGCGGTGAAGTCACAACAATCATCTCATTGGTTTCCGCAGCAGGCGGGTTTGTCTCATCTCCTTCACTGTCTGATGTTGGCGGGATTGCCGTATCCTCTTCACCTTTGGGTGCAGGGGGGGTTACCTGTTGTTTTTCGCCCTGCTCACAACTTGCTCCCAAAAACAAAGAACCTGTAAGGAGCAAAAACGCCACTGTGCTAATCTTTAGGATGTTTTTTCTTTTGAGCATAGTTTTGTTTTGATTGGTTTGTTTAATTGCTTTTAAGTCTTTACATTAAAAATATAATGATGGGCAAAGATATAGGCAAAAATTTATGGTTCAAATCAGGAGACCTGAATTAACAAGGATAAAAAAACTTAGAGTTTTCTGTATTCGCAAATCTCCCGAAAATCACAATATTTACAGACATAGGGGTTAGGGCACGGAGCGAAGGAGGAAGATTTGATTTTTTGAATCGTTTCGGAAATGTCAGTTTTTAATTTGGTTAACTCCTTATCGCTTCCTAAAAATGAAATCTCCTGATTATTTTTGAAAAAGTAAAAGGTTAGTTTTTGCGGCTTAAGGCGCAAAACTTCTTCCGCGGCTAATTGGTAAAGCAGGAGCTGAGCGCGCTGGTCGCGGGTAAGACGCTCTCTTGCTTCCCCTGTTTTATAATCCACAATCGCCACCCCGCCATCTACTTCATCCACGCGGTCAATGCGACCAATCACGACCGCGCCATCAATTTTTAAACGAAAAGCTTTTTCCACGCCCAGAACCTTGGGCCAATTGTTCTGACGCGCTTCATAAAATGTTTTCAGCTGTTTTAAGCCTTGTTGTTTATACTTTTTCTGCGTCGCTTCGTCTGGATACCAATCATCAATCCAAGCGTTCTCATAAATCTTTTTTAATGCCTCCCATGTAATTTTATTGCCCTTATTCCGCAGAGACATTACCTGCGACTTTTCTGTATTTCTAAATCCAAACAAATCGGTTTGCATGGCGTTTTCTTGGTTTTGCAAAAGATGAAACAAATCATACATTACCTTGTGCATTGCTTGACCAAAGCTATGCTGATAATGACCGCGCTTCGGGATGCGGATGCCAAATTGAAACTTGTATTGCAAAGGGCATTTTTGGAAAGCCGCGAGCTGGGAAAAGCTAAAATGTTTAGGAAGCCTTAGGGCTTCTTGCGGAATTCTAATTGTTTTGGGAATCGCGATTTGCAAATCCTCCAAAACCCGCTTCTCTCGCGGAATAGATAGAGACGCGGAATCTTGCGTCTCTATATTTTTCGCGGCAATGTTGCACTCAATCAAAAAGCGGGAGAGTTTTTTAGCTCTGGCGCCACCGTAATTTGCCGCCGAAGTGAAAAACACTCCTTCTTTGGCACGCGTTACGGCAACATAAAAAAGCCTCCGCTCTTCCTGAAGGTGAATATCACCTTCAGGCAAGATTTCTTTAACCAAGGAATCGGGAATCTCTATCGGGTCGCGGCGGTTGATACTCGGAAATCTTTTATCCACCATACCTACAATAAACACATAGCGGAATTCCAAGCCCTTCGCTTTATGAATCGTCATAATCTTAACCGCTTCAGGTCCGGCTTCCAGATCCATATCAAGCGCCCCCTCGTCCCCTGCTTCCTGCTCTAAGTTGATACGTTTAATAAAATCCTGGAGCCTCGCGCGGGTCGTAGTCTCGGTTTCAAAATTTTTAACTTTTTTGGCGAATTGATTTAAATAAAAAATATTGTCCCGCGTTTCCTGGTCGTCTTTGCCCCCTAAATATTTTAAATATCCAGAATCTTCCATAAAAGCGAAGAAGACGGCGTGAATTGTCGCGTCGCGGACAATTTGAGAATGTTTTTGAATCAAGGATAAAATTTTCCTGGTTTGATCCTTGCTCTCCGGGCTGATTCGCAAAAGGTCGGCTTGGAGAAGGGCGCGATACAGACTTGTGCCTTTGCGTCCCGCCCAATAATTCAATTCCACCAGATCTTCGGTTTTGATTTTGAAGATGGGAAGATTTAAAATGCGGTATAAGCTCGGGCTTTCGTGGTAATTATCCAGAAGATTAAAATAAGCGAGGACATCCATAATAATCGGCTTTTTGTATAAGCCTCGGCTCGCAGCCCAAACATAAGGCACGCCCGCTTCTTTCAAGCCGTGCGCGAAAATCTCGGAGATTTCATTGGTGCGCGACAGGATGGCAAAATCGTTCCAAGTCAAATCTTTATTCCTTTGTATTAAATCCACCATCTTTTTGACCACTTTTTCCACTTCTCTCTTCTGATCCGAAAGATGCAAATGTTCCACCATCCCTTTCTCGCCAGTTTGCGACTGCAACTTTTTGCTCACTTTGCCGCCGAGCTTAACCTCTAGGCGTTCCGGATTATTGAGTTTAATAAATTCATAAGATAAATCCAAAATATTCTGGCGCGAACGGTAATTATTGGTAATAAAGACTTCGGCAGAATCCGGATAGTCGCGTTTAAATTCCAAAATATTGGAAACTGACGCCCCGCGGAATTTATAGATTGATTGGTCATCGTCGCCAGTCACGGTCAAATTGTTTTCAGGCCGGCTGAGAAGTTTCACTAATTCGTATTGCGCGTAATTGGTGTCCTGAAATTCATCCACGAGAATATATTTAAAACGGTTTTGATAAAGGGCTAGAACCGAGGGGCGCGACTGCAAGAGTTTTAAAGCGTAATTAATAAGGTCGCCAAAGTCCAAAGCATTGTTCTGCAGTAATAAGTCTTGATATACTTTGTACGCTTTGGCGACTTCCAAAAGCCGCTCCCCTTCCCCACTCGCGCGGTCTCTTTCCTCCAGAGCCGCGCCCTGATCCAGTTTCATGTTCTCGGCATATTCCAAATATTCCGCGGGTGAGATTAATTCATCTTTTAAACGCGAGAAGTGCTGAACAAGGGCTTGGATAAATTTAGTCGGATTGCCCAAGGGTTTGTAATAATCTAGATCAAATTTGTCCAGATTTTCGCGAATTAAAATCCATTGGTCTGTGGCGTTTAATAATTTAAAATCATTGGGGAGACCGATGTCCAAGGCGTGCTCTTTTAAAATCCTTTGCCCCAGCCCGTGAAAGGTATCAATCCAAATATCCACATAGCCATAGGGCAAAAGCTCGTCCACGCGATTCTCCATTTCCTCGGCGGCTTTTTCCGTAAAGGTTACGGCTAAGATTTCTTCGGGCTTGGCTAAACCTTTGTAAATCAAATAGGCAATGCGGCGGGTAATGACCGTAGTTTTTCCAGTCCCCGCGCCAGCCACAATTAAAAGCGGACCCTGCCCGTGCGTTACCGCTTCCTTTTGCGCAGGGTTTAGGTTTTGCAAAAAATCTTTACTTTTTGACTCTTTTATTTTATTATCCATATCAGATTGATCAAATAAGGGTGTTGTTGTTTTCATAAAGGATCGTTGGCTCCATAGTCTAAAGCGATAGCGAGGACTGTGGAGCCAGAGCACAAAATAACGTTCAATACCAGGATAAAGTATAGAAAAGAAGAAAGGTCTGCATTATGGTCCCATAGGGCTTGCGCCACTATGGAGCCAACGATGATTGACCTTTTACCATAACTGTAATAGATAGAAAAGGAATGACGCAAAAAGGAGGTGTGAGACGATGAGAATGGAAATAAGAAAACGCGACTGGTTAGAACTTGCTCTTTTTTTGGCTATTAGCGCTACCATTACAATTATTGGGTTTGTGCAAACGAAGAATATAGCTTGGCGCATTCTTTCCCTCCCCGTGGGAATCCTGTTCGGGGTTTGCATTGCCTATTGGGCGCCTAATTCAGTCATCAAAATTAAGAAGGCAAAGCCTAACAAGAGAATCCGGGGGAGAGTTGCTGAAGCAGTTGCTGAAATACGCCTGCGCCGGCGTCCATTATAATGCACAGTTCAAGCCGCAAGCTTGAACTTTTTTTATTTTCATAATTCCTGATTCCTAATTCCTAATTCCTGCTTCTGTTCTTTGGGCGTTTCCAGCATATCAATGCGATCAATTTTGGTGGAAAGCTTTATATATTCGTTATTGGTAGTGTCCATCATATTCTTGGCGTTATTCACATGGCGGGAAAGGATGGAAAGATTTTTACCAAATTTATCCGCATCCTGTCTAATGCCTTTTAGCGCGTTTAAAATTTCTTTGGCGGCGTCTTCGATTTTCGCTCCTTCCAAACCGACCATCACAACTTTCAAAAAATAATAAAAACTATTCGGGGATACGAGAAACACGCGTTTACTTTGGGCATATTCATTTAAGTTATCGTCGTCCATCACAACATCATACCAAAGACTTTCGCTCGGCACGTACATCACGGCAAAATCCACTGTCCCCTCTTGCGGCAGAATATATTTTTTGGCGATGTCATCAATATGTTTTTTAACATCGCGCAAGAATTCGCGGCGAAAAGAGGTTTTTGTGATTTCATCCGGCGCTTGGGAGGCTTTGCGAAAATTTTCCATCGGGAATTTGGAATCAATCGGAATAATATTATCTTTATTTTTGACAATCGCGTCCACAGTCTGACCTTCTTTAAATTTATACTGCAGGCTATAACAATTTTTGGGTAACATTTGATCCAACAAGTCATGCAAAACCTGCTCGCCAAGATTGCCGCGCAGTTTGGGCGAACGCAAAAAGTCCTGGAAATCTTTCATCTGGTGACCAATCTCCTGCATTCCGCCAAGAGCCTTGGAAACTGTGCCAATAATTTTGGCGGCATTGTCTAGGCGTTCGTTGATGGATTTATTGGTTTGGGATAGTTGGGTTTGCAAATTGTTATTCGTCTGGTTTAAATTTTGGTGCATTTCACGGCGCACTTCGTTAATCATTTCCAGAGTTTTTTGCGTGGATTCGCGCGTGTCGCGGAAAATTCTTTCATTATCCGTTTTGGTGTTTTCCATTAAACGTTGCATCATTTCAAGGGCAGGGTCAGAATCTTTAGTTTTGTTTAAATTTTGGAGACGATAAATTAAGTACGCAATCGCGCCCAAAATAGCAAGACCGATGAGGATTAAAACTATTTCCATTTTAACTGTCATTCCCGTCCGCCTTAGGCGGAGGAATCCAGGATTAGTGCTTGTAGACCTGGATCCCCGATCAAGTTGGGGATGACAAATTAAATTATTGAACTAAGTTTATTATATCAATAAAAGGAGGATAAAAAAAGGATTAAAAAAAAGACCAAAAATGGTCTTTAGATGCCGAGAATATTGTGAGCTATGAAATTGGCTACACGTTCGGCATTTTTTCCGTCAACGATTTTTGAATTGAAGCATGAAAAGTTAATTTGGTCAAATTTAAGGGGAAAAAATTTATAACCCCTCCAACCTCCCCTTGTCAGGGGGAAATTATTTTCAAAACCACTCTTTTAGAAAGGGAGGTTTTAGGGCACAATAATTACAAACTCCCCTTTCCCCTTCTTGCCTGTAAAATACTTTTTTGCTTCTTCTATATTGCCTTGAAAAATATCTTCAAACATTTTTGTCAGCTCGCTCGCGACAATAACTTCTTTTTCCAGACTAAAAACTACAGCCAGATTCTCTAAAGCCTTTTGGAGACGGTATCGGGATTCATAAAAAACAATGGGGCGGGTTTTTATTTCCGCCAGTTGCGCAAAAAAAGTTTGGCGACCTTTTTTGTGCGGCGGGTAGCCCAAAAAAGTAAATCTATTTGTCGGAATGCCGGCTACAGATAAAGCCGCGATTAAGGCTGAAGGTCCGGGAATGGGAATGATTTTGGTTTCAGGTAAATTTTGACGAATAAATTGAATGAGTTTCCCCGCAGGATCCGCAATAGCAGGCGTGCCCGCATCCGTGACCAAAGCGATGTTTTGACCTTGTGCCAGCGCATTTTTAATCCCCAGATAAGTTTTTTCCCCTGAATGCTCGTGATAACTTTTTAAAGGTTTCTGAATCTCATAGCGGGCAAGCAATTTGCTCGTCACGCGCGTATCTTCGGCTAAAATTAAATCCGCGCTTTTTAAAATTTCTAAAGCGCGAAGAGTAATGTCTTTTAAGTTTCCGATGGGGGTGGCGACAATATACAAGGTCATAATTTTCAATTTTCAATTTCTAATTTCTATTAAATTTTCAATGGATTAATTTTTAATGAAAGAATAAGGTTGTTTTATCATTTGAAAATTGAGTCATTAAAATTCATTGAAAATTGAAAATTAGTAAATTGTGAATTTATTTTATTGTTTCCCTTAATAAATCAATCACCATACTATACATCCTCAAATTATGGATTGTGGCTAAGCGGTAAGCGGCGGTGTCTTCGATTTTGAATAAATGATGCAAATAGGCGCGGGAATAATGCTGGCAGGTGTGGCAATCGCAAAACTCACTTATGGGACGTTTATCCCGCACGTATTTTTCTTCGCCAATGCGGAAATAATCGTAAATTTTTTCTTCTTTTTGAAAATCAATCTCTTTGGGGTCTTTTTTAAAAACATAAAGCCGCTTGTGCCTGCCGTCGCGAGTCGGCAAAACGCAGTCAAAAATGTGGTAGCCCATTTTGAAGCCTTCTACGATTTCCTGCGGTTTGCCAATCCCGAGAGCGAATTTAGGAAAATGTTCGGGAATTAAAGAGGCTGTATAGCGGACAATATCAAAATTAAATTTCCCATCTTCACCCATGGGCCAGCCACCAAAAGCATAAGCGGAAAAATCTAACGCTAATAAGCCCTTCGCGCATTCCTCGCGCAAATCTTTGTGCTCCCCGCCTTGAACCACGGCAAAAAGCAAAGGGGCATTTTCTTGGCTGATTTTACGGCTCGCAAGTTGGCGTTCATATTCTGCCTTGCACCTCCCTGCCCAGGCAATCGTTCGTTGCACGCTTCCCGCGATTTCTTCTTTGGACGCGCTTCCTTTCGGGCAATCATCCAAACAAATCATAATATCCGAGCCGATATTAAATTGGATGGCAATGGATTTTTCAGGAGTCAATTTATATTTTTTGTTCTGCCGCTTGAAAACTACGCCCTCGTCCCGCACTTCGCCAAGGGACTTGTTCATATAAATCATAGACAAAATCTGGAAACCGCCGGAATCAGAAGCAAGTAATCCCTGCCAACCCATAAAATTCTTTAAGCCGCCAAATTTCTTTAATACGCTCATCCCTGGATTGTGCATCAAATGATACGCGTTCACCATTACAGCTTCAATGCCCACGCGCTTCACATCCTCCATATCCGTACTGCGCACTACTGCCCGCGTGGCATCAGGAAGATAAAGCGGCAATTTAAAGTCGCGCCCTTTAATTTTTAATTGATTTAACATATTTTTATCTTACCGTTTATTCCGCGCCAGGTCAAAAAGCCGACAAAAAACGGCTTACAAAAAGCCATTTTTTGAGTGGACTGTGTCACGCCGAAGGCGATGTAATTATAGGTTATACCTGTCCGAATTCTCCAATCCATTATATCCTATTTCACAACATACGTCCCATCCAATAGGTCACCGATGCCTTTACGCTCATTGACACGAGCCTTTTGCACCAGAGAGTCATACTTTATCAGTCTGGCATATTCTTGTTTCCCTTTCTTGCCGGATGCCGCCAATACATCCTCCACAATAATCGGTTCCACCTCTACTGGAAGATCTTTAATATACTCCGCGTAAATTTTTCGTATTTTCTCTAAAGCTTGATGATCTCCATTGTCCTTATCTTCCAGAGTGTTATGGAGAATGTCTTTTATATTTTTCTTATCCTCTTCTGTTATGATATTAATGAGATTCGCGCCATCGTGTTCTATGCTGTATAAAGCATGCACGAACATAATCCACGCGCGAGTCATATGAAACTCATTTGTGAGAATATGTATTTTTTCCAATTTACCAACTATTTCTCTATGCTCATTAACCCATGAAGCGAGGGCTTTTGCGTTTCCTTGCGTAGACCCACCCGATGGGAGCGCTGTTACGATGTTTTCCGAAAAATGATACTTTTTCAACAATTTCTCGCGAGCAGCATCCGCACGAGATATTTCTTTTGCGGAACCATCCTCTCTTTTTATCTTTTCGGTTCCGCCTGTAGTGAAGATATGTATATTTGGATACTTCTCCTGATATTCCTGCAACGCCCGCAAACGAGAGTCGCCGCCGCTAACTTCTTTCGGTTTTCCATCGCGTCCAATGGGCATATCCTTCTTGATTGTGTCAAGATGAAGCGGAAAATGCTCAAATTGCGCATTAGGGGTCTCACGGAGACTTGCTCCAAGCATAACCACTATCTCCATCTTCTGTTTTTCTTGCTCTCGCTTTTCAACCGCGTTTTGTGGTATCTCACTAGCTTCAGAAGAGTTTTTCATAAAATTCAGCTTGAATAAGAATCTGATATTTTGGCGGTCGCGACGGGTACCCTACGCCTGCGGCTTCGGAATACCTGCTTCACCCTCAAGACTACGTCTACTTGGTAAAGCCATTCCAAAGCTCGCGAGCGAAGGATGGCGGTCGCGACGGGAGTCGAACCCGCGATTTCCTCCGTGACAGGGAGGCGTGTTAACCACTACACTACACGACCATATCGCATTTTATTAAGATGAAAATATTGAAAAATATTGAGAGGGAATAAATTTGGGGCAGGGCGGGCATGTAATCTTCTGCGTGACAGGCAGACGTATTTCCAACCGAGCTTGGGCTACCGCTTCAAAAATAGAATTTGAAAATTTGTAGCGGTGGAGGGATTTGAACCCCCGACACGTTGGTTATGATCCAACTGCTCTAACCACTGAGCTACACCGCCCCAATTTCATTGTTCTATTGTTTAATTGTTCTATTGTTAATTAAGACAAATACAACAATAATGAAGCAACGAAATAATAATAACAAAAAATTTAGAAAAATCTTCCTAAATTACTCAAAGCAATTCTGTATTGCCAACTAACATTTACCTTGTTGCGGGAGGGGGATTCGAACCCCCGACCTCGAGGTTATGGGCCTCGCGAGCTACCACTGCTCTATCCCGCGATAATTCAACATCTTATTTTAAACAAAGCATTACTTACAAATATAACATAGATTAACAAAAAAGAAAAGTCCCCATCGGAATTTTAAATTTTAATTTCTAAATTTTAAATCAATTTTAAAATCCTAATTTTAAAATAAATAAAAAGAGAGGAAATTTTAAAATTAAAAAATTTAGAATTTAAAATTAGTTTAAATATTCGGTTTCTTTTTATGCCAATCTGTCGCCTGCTCATACTGATAGGCTACCTGCAAAACCTGCTCCTCACCCCACCACGGACCGATAATCTGCAAACCCACGGGCAAATTATGAGAAAAGCCGCAAGGAATGGAAATCGCCGGCACGCCTGCGATATTCACAGGCACAGTGAACACATCAGACAAATACATAGAAAGCGGGTCTGACGCTTTTTCGCCAATCTTGAAAGCAGGGGTCGGAGAAACGGGAGTAACCAGCGCGTCCACTTTGCGAAACACCTGCTTAAAATCATTGATAACCAGCGTCCGCACCTGCTGCGCTTTTTTGTAATAAGCGTCATAATAGCCCGCGGACAAAACATAAGCGCCGAGCATAATCCGGCGGCGCACTTCAGATCCAAAACTCTCGGCACGCGAATTGAAATAATGCTCCTCCAGATTTTTCGCCTCTTTAGCGGCGTAGCCATAACGAATACCATCAAAACGCGCTAAATTCGCCGAAACCTCCGCAGGCATTAAAATATAGTAAACCGCCAAGGCGTACTTAGTATGGGGCAAGCTTACTTTCCTCACTTTCGCCCCCAGCTCTTTGAGTTGTTCTACCGCGTTATTTATTTGTTCCGCCACTCCCTCTTCCATACCTTCCCCCGCATATTCTTGCGGCACGCCGATTTTCAAATTATGAAGACCGCGAGTCAATGTTTCCGTGTAATCCGGCATAGCATTAGTGCCGCTTGTTGAATCGCGAGAATCATGGCCGGAAATTATATTTAAAACATAAGCGCAATCTTCCACGGTTTTCGCAAACGGTCCAATCTGGTCTAAAGAAGAAGCCATAGCATGCAAACCATATCTGGAGACCCGACCATAAGTCGGTTTTAAGCCCACCACCCCGCACAAAGCCGCAGGCTGGCGGACAGAACCACCGGTATCCGAACCTAAAGCATAAATACATTCATCTGAAGCCACCGCGGCTGCAGAACCGCCGGAAGATCCACCCGGGACGCACCCCAAATTCCACGGATTATGCGTTATCTGAAAAGCGGAATTTTCCGTGGAAGAACCCATCGCGAATTCATCCATATTGGTTTTGCCGAGCATGATTGCCCCTGCTTTTTTTAATTTTTGAACCACAGTGGCATCATAAGGCGGAACATAATTTTGGAGCGTCCGCGAAGCCGAACTCGTAATAACGCCTTTTGCACTAAGGTTATCTTTAAGAGCCACGGGAATCCCTTCCAAGGGACCAAGTTTCTTACCCCTTCTAATTTTCTCATCTACTTTTTCCGCGGCAGCGAGCGCTTGCTCTCCAGTCACTCTTAAAAAAGCATTGATTTGCGGGTCTACTTGTTCAATGCGCCGCAAACAAACCTGGCTTAACTCTGTCGCAAAAATATCTCCGCTCTGGAGTTTGTCGTGCGCTTCTTGAATTGTGAGCTCGTTGAGATTCATTTATTTTAGTTCCTCCCCTGATAAGGGGAGGGTAGAAGGGATTATTAACCCCCTTTAATTCCCCCTTGTCAGGGGGAAAATTAGAGGATTGGCTTTGTCTTCACACATCCCCCCTGATGCTCTGGTGCCATCTCTATAAGCTCTTTTTCCTGACCGAATTTCTCTACTTCGTCTTTGCGCATCACATTGGCAAAACCAGTCACTTGGCTTGTCGGTTCCACATTTTCCGTATCTACCTTATTGAGTTCATTTACATAATTAAGAATGGAAGATAATTCGCTCGCGAATTTTTCTTTCTCTTCAGGAGATATCCCAAGCCGCGCTAAATGGGCAATATGTTCTGTTTGTTGTTTAGTTAATTTCATAAGTGTTTTAAAACTAAATTCATTCTAACATAATAAAATAACTATTGATAGAAATCTGTTTGTACCCATGGGTTTTTCATTTCAACAATTCCGCAAACTCTTTCTCCGTAATAATCTTTACGCCAAGCGCCTTGGCGCGAGCGTATTTACTGCCTGGATTCTCGCCCGCCACCGCATAATCTGTCTTACTAGAAACGCTGGAGGAAACATTACCCCCCAGCTCTTCAATCTTTGCCTTCGCTTCCTCGCGGCTGAAATTTTGGAGCGCGCCGGTTAAAACAAAGGTAAGCCCGTGAAATTTCTGGGGTTTTTTTGTTTTCTCATAGAGAAGCTCAACGCCGGCGCGATCCAAATCGTTTAATAACTTAAGATTGTTATTCGTTTTAAAATATTGATTAAGACTCTCCCCCACTTTTTCTCCCACTCCTTCAATATTCTGCCAATCCGAAGCTTGTATTTTGGAAATGGCTTTAATTAAACCCGGAATATTTATCTTGCCCATCTTGGAAGCCAAATAAGAAGAAATGAGCGAAGCGGTTTCCTCGCCCACATAGCGAATACCCAAGGCGAATAAAAAGCGGGAAAAATTAATTTTTTTGGCGCGGCTTATCGCTATGACTAAATTTCCCGCTGACTTCTCCGCAAAACGCTCCAACGGCTCAAGGTCGCCTAGCTTAAGCGCAAAAATATCTTGGGGGTTAACAATTAAACCCTCTTCCATCAATTTCTCAATAATTTTTTCACCAAGACCCTTGATATCAAAACCCTTCTTGCCGGCGAAATGGATCAGCTTTTCCCGCTCTTGGGCAAAACAAGATTTATTCGGGCAGCGGTAAGCGACTTCGCCTTCGGGCTTCACCACCCTCGTCCCGCAGATCACGCAATGTTTCGGCATCTTAAATTCTTTTTCCGCACCGCTCCTCAAATGCGGTAAAACCTTAACGACCTCCGGAATCACATCGCCTGCTTTGTGCAGGATCACGGTGTCGCCGATCTTAAGTCCCAAACGATGAATTTCATCCTCATTGTGCAAAGTCGCGCGGGAAACAGTGCTCCCCGCCACCCGCACTGGCTCTAAAATTGCCACGGGCGTTAAAGTCCCTGTGCGGCCAATTTGGACTTTAATATCTAAAACACGCGTCGTCGCCTCTTCCGCGGCAAACTTATAGGCAATCACAAAGCGCGGTCCTTTGCCGACATAACCCAGCATTTCTTGTTTCGCGTGCTCGTTCACCTTCACCACAATACCGTCAAACCAAAAATTTTGGGAATCGCGCTTTTTTTGCCAACCTTTGTAATAGCGGAATACCTCATCCAGATTGCGGCAATGGACATAATTTTTATTCACCTTCAAACCCAGCTCTTGCAGTTTTTTAAGTTCCCCCATCTGGTTAGGAGATAAAGGAAAAGAAGCGGCATCAATTTTATAAACATACATATCCAGCCTGCGTTCCGAAGCAATCTTGGGGTCAAGTTGTCTAATCCCGCCCGCGGCGGCATTACGGGGATTCGCCAGAAGCGGCTTTTTTTCTTTTTTAAGCTTTTTGTTTAACGCGTTAAAAACTTCTTTACTCATAAAAACCTCGCCTTCACAAATAATATCCACGGGCTCCTCCAAACGTAAAGGCACAGCTTCAATCGTTTTCACGTTGAGAGTAACATCTTCGCCCACTCTCCCGTCGCCGCGCGTCGCGGCGCGGACAAAAATCCCCTTCCGATAGGTCAACACAACGTGCAGTCCGTCAATCTTGAGCTCACAAATATAATCTAAATCCAAATTCTTCCCTTGTTTCGCTAAAATCTTCTTAAGCCGCTCTTCCCAATCCCGCATCTCTTCCCCTGAAAAGGCGTCATGAAAAGACCACTGCCGCACAGCGTGTTTTACTTTTTTAAATTCTTTCAGGGGCGCGCCGCCTATCCTTTGGGTAGGAGAATCCGAAGTAACAAGTTCAGGATATTGCCGCTCTAAAACTTCCAGTTCGTGTTTCAACGAATCATTGGCGGCGTCAGAAATCTCGCTTTTATCTAAAACATGGTAACTGTAGCGATAGCGTTTAATCTCTTGGCGGAGTTTTTCTATTCTTTTTTGGGCACCATCTTTGTTCATAAAATTACAAATTTAAAGTGAAAAATTTAAAATTGCAATTTAAAATTCAAAATTACTTTCTACCTTTTAGCCTAAGCATAGAAGCACCTAAAATTTTGGAGAGTTCAATTGCCTCTCGCAATAAAGGGTCAACCAATTCTAGCTTGATCATCTTACTATCTCTAACTAAGCACAGCCAATACTTTGTTTCATTAGCAGATTTTAAACTATGATTCATAAAATTTTTAAAATCGTTTTTAGAAGATGCCGCCTGGGCCTCAATAATATTGGCTCCTATAGAGGTTGCTGATCTTAGAAGCTGGTGATTAATAATTTTACAAACCCCGGAAGAAGATGTGCCATTAATTAGCTTTATAATATTGAGGGAGAATTTATAAGCTCTTAACTTCAGATCATTTTTAAATTTTGAATTGCAATTTTGCATTTGTAATTTTGAATTTTACATTATTATCATTATACAAAAAAACCCGCTCTTTTGAAAGGAGCGAGTTTTGGCTTTTTAAATTTTAAGTTTCAAAAAATATTACGGCACTGGATCCAGAGTGGGTTGCCAGGGAGGCTGGTTAGCATTTAAAGTTTTAGCGGTGATACGGGGAGAATAGGCGGAGCAACTGCAGAGATCGCACGCCGCCACTTCAAGCCAATAGCTGGTACTAGGAGTAAGACCAGATTGCAAACGGGTGGTCACATTGCCGACATTGACCGGCGTATTGTTATTGAGATGCGCTAAATAATAAGTGGCGCCAGAAACCGCATTCCAAGCCCAAGTGATAGAGGTAGTGGTTTGAGCCGTAGAACGCGCGTTTAGAGGAGCAGGGAGAGAGGGACAGGTGACAGTGATATTAGTTGTTGCGGTGGTGGTTAACCCGCCACGCGTTACAGTAATGCTGGCAGTTTTAGTCCCAGGCGTAGAATACCTGCATCTAAAAGAGCCACCACTAATATTGGAAATAGTGCCATCAGCGCCGCAACTCCGAGCCGAATAAGTGATAGTGCCTGTGATTGTGCCGCCGACCGCGGTGGTAAGATCAGAAGCTTGGCCAGTGATAACACTAGCTGGACTAGCTGTCAAAGTGGCAGTTAGTGTGCCCGTGACTGTGATGCTAGATGACGCTGTTGTAGTTAACCCAGCTCGCGTTACCGTAATACTGGGATATTTATAGCCTGGTGTAGAATAGGTGCAGCTAAAACTGCCATTGGTATAATTAATGTTGGAAATCGTGCCACCAGTACCGCAGCTCTGACCAGAATAAGTAATAGCGCCTGTGGCTGTGCCGCCGACCGTGGTAGTGAGATTAGATACTTGACCAGTAGTAATGCTAGCCGGACTGGCAGACAAAGCAGCAGTTAAGGTAAGGCAAGATTTTGTGCCCGCGCAGGTGCCGCCACAGCCATTAGAGCAAGTAGAACCAGTACAAGTATTAGCCGCGCAAGCACAGCTCGGAGCCTTGGTGCCCGCGCAGGTGCCGCCACAGCCATTAGAACAAGTAGAGCCAACGCAAGTATTGGCAGCACAAGAACAACTCGGCGACTTAGTACCTGCGCAAGTACCGCCACAACTATTATAACAAACAGAACCGACACAGGTGGAAGCAGCACAAGAACAATCTGTAATTTTGCAACCCACGTAATAGGTGGCACCACAACTATCAGAACAAGTAGAACCGGGACAAGTGTATAAGGCGCACTCAGAACTATGTATGCAACCATCACTACAACTCCCAGTATTAAATGTCTGGCCGTAAGTTTGGCAATACCCGCCACAAGAGGTGTCCTGCCCGTAACGGCTGAAATAATCAAGTCTTGCAGTTAGGACGCTGCCATTAGAGCAAGTCAAAGACGGCGTAGCGCAACCGACATAATTACCTGGGTTGCTTCCTGTGCACGTAGAATCAATAAAAGTTGAGCTACATATTGACCAGCTCCCATCAGCACAATATATACAAATCCATCCTTGATAACAAGCAGTATGACATGTGTAGGAATAGGCGGCATTAGCTGTATGAGTGCCGAAAATAAGAATACCAAAAAAAATAGCAATCAAAATAACAACGTATTTACCTTGATGGATCATAAAAATTATTTTTTATAAACAGCTTTAGCCACGAAAGAATTCTGGTCAGAAATGCCCTGCTCGCTCAAAACAATAACCGTATCGCCAATTTCAAAATCAGTAAAAATTAAAACAGGCCAAGAATCTGCTTGACTTTGTGTGGAAGTACCCGAACCAAGACTAACTATTTCGGTTTGATCGTTTTTTTTAATAATTGAATAGGCACCACTCAACTGTTTCATTAGCGTTTTATCCGCAATTACCACCGCAAAGATCTTGCCTTTAAGAACTGGATTAAGCTCTTTATTATAAGATTTAATCATCAACGTCTGAGCTGACGTATCAATACTTTCAACCGTGCCATTTAATACCGTGGCAGCGCCGGGCTCATATTCAAAGTGTTTGACATCGGCTTGTTCTTTGCCAGTCGTAGATAATGGCGCTGGCTGATTAGTGTTACCGGGTGATATTTTAGAAGGAATGACAAAGAATATCCAATACACCAAAACAGCCCCTGCCAGAACCACTGCCGCGATAATAATAATTATCAAAGTCTTTTTCCCCATAAAATAAATACGTATCCTATATATAAAAAAGGTATTTTATTAGCTGGCTCCATAGTCTACGAGGCTAGTGATAGTAGAGCCAGAATATACAAGATGGAGGCGTTAAAGTCGTTCAGACTTCTTCAGAACTAGAAGATCTGAAGAGATTAAAAATAACGGCCTGTATTTTGGCTCCACAGCCCCTCGCTTCGCTCGGGGACTATGGAGCCAACGATGGAATATTATGGCACCGGTTCCAGAGTAGGTTGTCCGGGAGGCTGGTTACCACTTAGAGTATTAACCGTGACACGAGGAGAATAGGCGGAGCAACCGCAAAGATTGCACGCCGCCACTTCAAGCCAATAGCTGGTATTAGGAGTAAGACCGGATTGTAAACGAGTGGTCACATTGCCGACATTGACCGGCGTATTGTTATTGAGATGCGCTAAATAATAAGTGGCGCCAGAAACCGCATTCCAAGCCCAAGTGATAGAGATGGTGGTTTGAGCCGTAGAATGCACATTGGCAGGGCTGGGAAGAGAGAAAGCGGTATAGCACTGCCCATTCATTACATAGTCGTTGGCATTGCAACAAGCCGCCGTGCCGTCGCAAGCGCGAGCATTGGTGGGACTAATATACACTTCGCTGGCATCGTCGCTGCAACATTGAGCTTGGTTATTGGGCGGGGCAGACTCTGGAAATTGAGAAGAGAGAAGCCAAACTCCGGTGGCTGTGGCTTTATTCGGGTTAGTTGCCGTGTTGTCCCATAGATTGGTTGCTCCTGTGCAGCAAGCCTGGCTCGTGTCAGGAGTGCAAGTGGCAGGGGCAACACAATTCACTGTGCATTCTTGTTTTTCATTAATATTACCACCTGAATATGTATTAGCGGGACAGGTAAAACTACCGGTGTCGGCAAAGCAACCGGCAGTAATCTTTAAATTTCCAGCAGTAACAGGACATTTCACGGTTCGCGATTCACTGCTCCAAGATCCCTGACCATTAATGTTAGAAGATTGACACCAGAGCACATCCCCCGAGCCAGATGTACATCCCGCGGCAGGTTGAATATTAGTAAGCCCCATCCTGACCTCATAAGGAGAGCTAGGTCCGGTGTTGAAATATTCATAAGAAACATTAAAATTGGAACCGACATTAGCGCTAGTCGGACAGCTTAAATTGCGCAAGGAGCAGGTAGGATAATTAGTGCAATCTTTTGTGCCCGCGCAAGTGCCGCCGCAGCCATTAGAACAAGTGGAACCAGTGCATGTGTTCGCCGCGCAAGAACAATTAGGAGTTTTCGTGCCGGCAGGACATTTCTGACCACAACCATTATCTGGCTCCTGACCTAGACAATATGTGGAAGGGGCGGGACAAGAGGGCTGTTTGGTTCCCGGCGTGGAACAACTCCCGCCACAGCCATTACTCGGATGTTGGTTAGCGCAATAAGTGGAAGGATCAGGGCAGGAAGGGGCGCAAGGAGGACTTTGACAGACTCCCCCGACACAATTGTGATTGCAACAATCTCCGGCAGAAATACAGCCTGAGACGCCATCCTCTAAACAAGGACCGCAGCAATCGCAGGTTCCGGAGGCGCAGGCGCTTTCAGGAATTCCGACGGCGGACAACAAATTTGGGCAAACATCATTCCCTACTCTGCAGGAAGCGCTTGTTGCTTGGCTGGTAGCACCCCTATAAGAGCAAAAATCCACATTACAGGCGCGGCATTGCCTCCCTTCGCAAAAGGATCCACCGCAACACTCTGTGGCTGTACTACACGATTCACCAAGGGATTTGCAGGAGGGAGTTGAAGAACATTTACTTCCATATGAATCTTTATTGCATTGACATTTTTCCCCACTAGGACATCCGCTGCCCTCCCAACTATCCGTATGCCCTATAAAAGTATAAGAAGGTGTTCCATACCCCCCTATATCACACCTATGTGTCTCCTCTATATTACAATATACACATAAATCGGGTGTAATATCGTGGCAAGACCTTATCGAACCAGTCGTGCACCAACCACTTAGCTCTTGATAATTGAATCCATAAAACCAACCACTTGGACAACTATAATCTATCCACTTATTATTAGATCCCCACTTAAAATTATCATCCACAATACCACAGCTTTGTTCGCATGGTGTTACAGCTTTAGCTTCAGAATATAGGAAACTGAAAAAAATTATTGTAATAAATAAAGGAGAAATAATTTGAAAAAATTTTACGGATAGCCATGAATTAGATAATTTTGCTATTTTTTGATTTTTATGTTTCATAAAAGCTTGACATAATTAAAGAATTAATTTATACTAAATTTAGTGATTGCTTCTAAAATCGTCTCTGAAATGTTTTGATTAAAGGATGATTAGCAAGAATTTTGTGACTCTTAGATACCATGGAGGGTTTAAAATGAAAAGAACTTTGATTGTTTTAGTTGTGTCCTTTATATTCGTATTAATGGTCAATGCTGATACCTCGGAAATATATATTCAGACGAAAAACCAGTCAGACATAGTGACATCAATTCCCGTTTTGTTTACTCAATCTAGATTTCTCATAATCTCCGTAGGGTTGCCGACATCAGAATTAAACCCGAATATAACCACCGCAAAGGTTGCCCTAAACTGTAAGGTTATTGCTGTAGTAAGTAATTGCATCGCATCTATAAACGAAAACCAAGTTACCTTTAGCTGTATCCGTCCCGAGGGAGGATTTGGTAAAATTCTAGCTGAATGGCAAAGTGGACAAATTCCCACACTACCTAAATGTGATCCCCCTTCCTTGGCGATAGAAATGGAAAACCCTAAGATTTGGTCAGCCTCAGCACAACTACCGTTGGGCAGTATCTGTCAGATCAAAGCAATGGGTAGTACAATATGGGTCAAAGGAAGCAAGGTACGTTGGACCGATTGGAGTAATGTTGAACTCATTAATAGACCCGGCGACATAAATCTGGATGGTGTCGTGAATATTCTGGATTTAGTGGCAATATCAAAACAATTTGGTGTTCCAGTATCTCCAGAGGTCCCGGAGGATATGAACTGGGATGGAGTGATTAATAGAGAAGATCTAATGTTGGTGGGCGAAAAATTCGGTACGAAATATAGTAGTGTCCCCCAACCCGCGCCTCCCAATCGGACCATTATAACCTGGTCTTCCATCAAATTAAGGTGAATTCTGACCACAATCAAAGAGCCTTTCCGTTCTTTGCACTGTGGTCTTTTTTATTATTTCAAAAAGCTCGGATAACCCCCTCTACCCCTTTTGAGGAAAAACATTAGACCCCCTCTCACACTCCCCGCAGGTCAAGGAGAAGAAGTGCAACTGCTGGACTCCATAGTTTTCCGTTCAAGCCGGACTATGGAAACAACGCGCGAGCAAGGTTTGGAATTATTTTATCTCCACCACCTGCACGGCGGCGGCGGTAATAGTGTTTTTGCCGTTGATATTTTCCCCTGCCACAATATTCACTTCATCCCCCACTTTAAGATCGGACAAAGAGATATCCTCGGTTTTTAAAGGATCATCAGGATTAGAAGGAACAACGCGGCGGGAGTAATGTGTGTCTTCCTGCAATTCAGCTGTAAAATCAGTGTCTTCTGCTAAAAAATAATTCTGCTCCTTTTTCGCCTGAACCTTTAACGCGCCATCTTGAATTTCCGTAATCTTACCCATTAAAGAATAAAATACCTCTTCCGTGTTCACGGCGAAAGAGGGATTCTGGGGCGGGGAGAAAACTGCGGGAGTTTTTTCTCCTTTAGGCCAGAAAAAGGCAACAAAGATCAAACCCCCCACAATAACAACTCCAATTACAAAAAGAATAATCCAGGAAGCAAGACCGGATTTTTTATTTTGAGCGCGTAAGGTTGAAGACATATAATTTTAATAAAATATTAGTTTTTATTTTAACGCTAACAACTCCCTTTCATTAGATTATGTTTAGCGGCTTGCTTCTATTATACTACGGACTAAGAATGCCGTAAAATCCAATCAAGGTTTAATGCCAGACCAAGAAGGAAGAAGCGTGGCGGGGTCCAAAAATCCCGGCGGAGGATTCACCAGAACCCGGCCATCATATTTCACTAATTCTGAAGGCGTATTATCGGCGTCTGTATATCTTCTTTCCAAATTCAAAGCATTGCGGGCAACGAGGGATCCCTCAATAACCAATCCCGTGTCTTCGGTATCAGCCGTATAAACATCGCCCCAGACATAAAAATTACCCACGATATGCTTCACATTGGCTTGAATTATTAAATCCCCGCCTATGACAAAGCCCGCCGACGGTATTTTCGCCCGTTCATCCACCGTCCCCATATTCGGATCATAATAAACATTATTGGCAATAGACAAATCGCCATCCACGACCACCGTCCCCCCTCTTGCTAAAAAGAGGGCGGGGGGCTCGCTATTCAAAATAGCGGGCGGCTTTGGAATAATGGGATTCGCCGCGATTGTTAAATTGCCATCGCAGTAACGAATATTGCGGTCGCGCTGGTCACCATTCCCCCATAAAGAAGTGGTTTGGGGTAAAATGGGAGAATCCGGAATATGCACTGCCTGCCAATAACTATCCGAACAATTCGGGCTTAACCCTTCCGTTAAAGATTGTTTATCCACTGCCGTAAAAACAAGATTCTTATGAGGAGGATAAGGAGTGAAAATTTGGTTAATGCCGCTTGTAACATTGCTATTAATGCCTTGTCGGGCGGTAATCACGGAATCGGCTGTATTGTTTCCCCGCGTCTCTCTATTGTTAATGCCGCCATTGCTGTGAATGTCGCCCCAGATCGTCTGCCACCAAGCTTCGCCCACAATCACCCATTTGTCATCTTGACACCCTCCACTCCCACAGTCAGGATTCGCCGCGGTAATCTCAACATGATTTTGCACCGTACTATTAATTCTTAAACTTAACTGAATGCTGTAACTGCCTGGCGCCACAGTATTAAAATCCCAATAAAAAGTGTCTCCCACCCGTCGACTCCAAGTTGGATTAGCGCCTAAAACTACAGCTCCCCCGCCCACGGGTGTATACTTTATTTCTAAACCGTAAGCGTTGTCATTAGCCACGGTATAACTAATGGAATAGGAAGCGGTAGTACCCGCGCTGACCCTTGAGGGACCGCTATCAAAATCAACGGTTAAAAGCGCGTTATTATGAATATCGCAAGAGATGTTAGATGAGGGACTAGAAGTATTCCCATTAATATCAGTGGCTGTGCTGTAAACAGAGTACAGATTCTTAATGGAAAAGCTATGATTTGCCTGCTGCAACGTACCCGAAGGAACAGTACCGGAGCTAGGCGCTCTGGTATTACTGCTGCCATCATTCCAAAAAAATGTGTAGTAAAGCTGATCACCTTCTGGATCGCTGGCTCTGGATTCAAAAGTGTAACCCTGATTTACAAAGCCTATGCAAATGGGCTGACTGAGGCGGCTGCATCTGCATTTGCCGTTAGCGTCAGGGTCACAGTTAAAAAAAGTGGCGGCTTGGGCGATCAAAAGATTAAAAAAGAACGTCGCGGAGACGAAAATAAAAACCGCGCCTAAGATTTTGATGTTTTTTATCGTTTTAGAACTCATAAGAAAATTAACGATAATCACTTTTATCTATTCGGATTGCCCGAAACACCGTATCACGAGCGCTCTTCACCATACCCAAAACAAGAATTTGATCGCCGATTTCAAGTTCACTGACTTTGATCTTGCTCACCTGAAATAATACCTTGCCATCTTCCGCTTCCACGGTGCGCGGCACAGTAACCAATCTTATTTCCGTATCCGCAGTGATTTGCGCTTTGAGCTTTTTCTGGCCTTGTTCCGCGGACGGCTCCTCAAAGGCAAGGAAATCCGACCCTATTTCTGTAATGGAGCCGCTGTGCATAATAATGAATTCACTAGGCGCGCTCGGCACCTTTGGCTTCGCTTCAGCGGTGGAAGATCTAGACCCACTTGCTTCTTGCTCGAGTGTTTCACTGGTAGAAGATGGCGAGGCGCCGCTCGGAGCGCTTTCCTGCTCGCTCCCCTTCGCAATACTACCCTCATAATCGGGAGGGGCTACTGGAATCTTTTGATGCTCCGGAAAATTTGTCGCAACTGGACTGGTATCGCCCGAAGGAAAGGATGGAACAATCTCTTCTGGTTTTTGTACAAAATAAATCTGGTAAACGCAAAACCCAGCAATAACCAATAAGAAAAATAAAAATAGGAAAAGTTTATGGGAAAGCATTAAATGTCCAAATTTTTAATTTTTATTTCTTAATTTTTAGCTAATTTTTATCGTGTTATTGAATTATTGTTTCTATTTACAATGACAATAAAAATTAGTTAAAAATTAAAAATCAAGAATTTGAAATTCACTTGCTTAGGCTCTGCTCGGAAAAAATTACATAGTCAAAATAACCCGACACTCCGGCCTTAGTGCTGCTATAAGTGGACTCGATCGCTTTTTTATAAGACGAAAAAATGCCTACAGAATCAATTCTTACTTTATCCGTAATATCAACTCCATTATCAAAACAAATCTGAAAATCGGAAACAAAATCCTTCAATGGTTTAACGCGCACTAGGTTATTCGGTTTATTCACAAGTTGCCGCACAATTTCTCCTCCTTCACTCTGTAACTCCCCATAATCAAAGGTCTCTTTATAAACCGTCTGCGTTCCCTGCCCAAATTTATAATTAGCTAAACTTTCAGGACCAAAGTCGCTAAAATTGTCTTCCCAGCCCAACCACGTTACCTCCACCTCTTCATTGGCATTACCCAGCCTTTGCGACCAAGACAAATGCATTCTCGTGGAATTGCCTAGATTATCAAAATCTAAGGTTTCATCCATATCTAAACTATCTTGGGTATAATAATTGCTACAATTAAAAGTATCATCCACGGTGTAGCTATAATTGGCGCTCGTCAGTTCGCGAAGGGGGGTATTAGGCATATTACTGGTATTCCCATTAACCATAATCTCATAAAGAGCTCTTTCCATGCCGCTGTCCGCCGCGTAATAAGCAATAATACCGCTACCCACATCCCTGGCCATCTTGATATTTCTCAAGGTGAGGGTGGCAATTATTAAACTAACCAAAGAGACAGTGCCTAATACAAGAAGGGCATAAAGCAAGGCAACACCGGACCTAGATGTTTTCAAAAATACACGGTGATTTAATTTTAATCTTGCTGACCTCATTTATCTTTTATAAATCCTCTGCGTGATTGTGGTCTGAACCCGAATAGAAGCCTGCTCTTCCGGCTTTGCTGTATTTTTGCTCTGGCTTAAACTCAAAACGATTGTTACCCGCGGCTGTTCATTTGTTCCTCCGGAAACAAAAGGGTCAGTCACGGGCACAATCCAGAATTTCAAATCATCCACCTTCACCTGATTACTTAAAATATTCTCTGCCGCCGCCGTCCCTATCTGCATTTTTAATTTATTGTCGCCGCCTTTAAAAAAGGTAATACTCTCCTTGTCCTGACGCACTAAAACCAAGGAAGAGGCGGGGTTATTGATAGAACCACTGTAATCAATACCATACCGCCTTACCGTTTGGGCGATTGTTTCCAGGGCATGAGATGCCTCGAACTGCACCTTTTGATCAATGCTATTCTTGCGTTGAGCTTTTGTGATGGACAAAAAAATGCCGCAGATTGCCACTAGCGCCAAAGCAAATACCGCCATTGCCACCAACATTTCAATGACTGTAAACCCCGTTAGCCCCGTTAAGAATTTATTTCTAACGGGATGAACTTTCTTTAACGGGATAAACCCCCTGCCGCGTTTTTTAAACCAAACCGCGCGCGACAAAAATCCGCATCTCTCTCTTGATGCCGCGAAAATTTCAACATTGCGTGTTTGCGTATTATTTGTTGATCCCATATATTGCTTCATCCACAGCGGGATACCCCATCATGTGGTTTCCCATTTGCTCTAAAACTAAAAATCACGCCAATTATATAAATGCGCTTCTACTTTGACTATTTTGTTTTTCCAACCCACTTCGCTCACAATCACAACCGCATTGCCGCTTGTATATTTACGGATTGCACGGCTGTATTGTGTTGCTGTTCCTGCCGCGTGAGTATAAAACCCGTTTGCGTCTAGATAAAGCTGTTTGTTCGCCGAGGGAGAACATCCCCCTCCTCTGCACCCCAAATAACCAGTGTAATCCACTACGTAATAATCATTGGCGCTGTTGTTGCGGTTATTTTTCATAGGATTACTGCCGCTAAAAAGATTATCGCCTGCGAGCCAATAGGAATCGCGGGAAGCGCGCACTAATTCTATGCCCTCTTCGGCTAAATAGTAGGCAGTGGTTTTTTCCTTCATCTGACGCATCGCCGTAGTGGAATATATGACCAAAGAAAGACTGCCAATAAGTCCAACAACGATGATAAAAATCGCGATCAGAGTCTCCAGAAGCGTCATCCCTTCTTCCCCATTCGCCACGGGCTTACGAGGCGCAACGCGGCAATATGCAGGGCGCTGGGCAGGCGGGAATATCCCGCTGCAGCATCTATAAATAAATGTTAACGGGATGAAAAAGAATCGTTTTAAATTAATTTTCATAAAATTAATTCTTCAGCAAGCCCCGTTAGAAATTTATTTCTAACGGGGCTAACGGGGTAAAGTTCAGGATAATATTCTGAATAAATCCGAAGCATTAAAAACTGCTCTCTATTAACCCTGAACTAGCGTCTACAAAAACTGTGCCTATATGTCCTATGCTATTTGTAAAAGTAATCGTTAAAGATTCATGTCCATTAATCCACATCGCGCCGTGGGGGGACTTGAAAATAATAGTGTCATTTATAGGATTCATCGTGATTTTAGAAGGCAGAGTAATAACCTCCAAAGCCTCGCCTGAATCGCTCTGACCGTTATCGTTTTTGTCCGCGAAAAAAGTATAAACATTGTTTGAGGTCAAATAAACTCCGCACCCGCCAGGGACGCTGCCGTTGATTATCTTGCCGCCAGCAACCATTGTCTGCGCCTGCCTTAAAACATTGGCCATATTTTGCACCGCAAAGCGCAGGTTGGTCTCCTCATTGCCTTTGCGCATATTAGCCACCAAGATCGCGGCAATCAACCCAATAACAAAACTCACTATGAGCATTTCTACTATAGTGAAGCCCCTTTGAAAAAAAACGCTTTTTTTGCGACGCAGTATGTATGGAATAATTTTTAATTTCTAATTTTTCTGGCTTCGCTAGATCTCGCACAGCGAGACAATTTTTATTAAATTTATAATTAACTATTTTTTAAACTTGTATCAATCAGGGGGTGAAAAAGTTTGAAAATTAACTTATTGAAAATTTAATAAAAATTAGAAATTGAAAATTGTTCCAACCTTCTTGTCAACGGTTGGGTTCTTACTTTTGTGAAATGGTTTCATTCTTTACCCCGGGCCAGTCTCGCCACCGCTTTTGTATCCCTCATACGGAATAAAAGGGTTATCCCGCCCTACTGGCCCCACCTCTATAGGCACCTCGCCAAATATAACCAACTGGGAAAAACGCGGATCAGTAAGTAAATCGGTTTTGAGCTTAGAAGAGGGAATATTTTGCGAGGGAGTGGCAATACTGGGGGCAGCCACAATCGCCCCAGGCACTACCGGAGTAATATCAGGCACTGCTCCAAGTTCTGCTGGCACAGGCTCTGAAGATTTCTTGCCAAAAAAACTAGTATATAATAGATAACCAGCTACTAAAATCGCTACCAGAAAAATACCTATAAGTATTGTTTGCTTGCGTTTAGCTTTGTCCATAATAGTAAATTTATTACTCAATTGTTCGATTGCTCAATTGTTGGAATTTAACCTTCATCTTCAACTTCAACAATAGAACAATCAAACAATAATTTATTTTAAGTAGTACGTCCTTAACTCTATTTTAAAAGTTAAAACCCTGTCTTCAAATTTCACTCCACCCACCTCGCCTTCACCGCTCTTACTGGATTGAGAATCGCCTCCTTTGGTGTCAAAATCCACGGAAACTACATCTAAAAACCGTAAGTTTTTTTGCACATCTTCTAAATATCGCATAAAAACATCATACCGTCCGGTTAAAGAGAGAGAGACTTTTAAAGTCGCATAACCTTCGCTTGGAGCTGGAGAGACTAGAGGAACCATCGCGGGAAGATTAGAGGCAGTATTATTATCTTGGGTTTTATTTTGCCCTAAATCCGCCGCGTCTGTCGCTGGAGGCTCTATAGGATTCTCACTCCCCTTCTTAATTTCTTCGCTATAACTCACTTCTTCCATGAGGATTCCATTTTTTATGGCGAGAGCTTCCAGTTGAACCAAAAGATTGGGTATATCCTTTTCCGAAGGCAAGGCTAAACTCAAAGTGCGCACCTGCTCTTTGACGCCCTCATAATCTTTGACTAACTTTTTTGTGTCTTCTAGAGCCTTCTTGCTGTTCGCGAGACTTGTTTCTTCTCCTTTGATCTGCGTCCCTATATTCCTCCAAGCATCATACTGCGGCTTTAAGAAATAAAAACCCGCCCCTATCGCCACCAAAATGACTACTATAATGATCAGATTTGAATTTTTGTAAATCGTCTTAATGTTAAATTGCATAATGTCAGAACTTTTTAATTTTTAATGCTTCGGCTTTGCTCAGCGCCTCTTCAAGCTCTTCGAGTCTGAAGACTCATCCCGTTCAGGATCTGAGACCCTTCAGGGTCGAACGACAGAGTCTGAACGGCCTGAACTTTGCTGGAGGGTTAATTTTTTAGCCCAAGGCGCCCTAGAAGCGCGGAAATTTTGAATTTATCCCGCAACTTCGTGAGAGAATACCATGTAGGGAGGCGCGGGATTTATTTTTGCCACGCCTCTTCCTTAAAGGTTAAATCAGCCTGGAAAGAAATCACGGCTTGATCTTCAGTAACATCCAAGCTCGCAGATGCGACCTCCACTTTTTCTATAGATTGTTGCTGCTCCCAGGCTTTAAGTTGGCGGGCTAAAGATTGATAATTTCGCGTATAAGCGGGGAGGCTAACCTTACGGCTATCAATATCACCTTTGAAACTCGTATAAAAAACATCGGGAATAGTAACATCACCCAAGGTCTGAAAAAACGCGACCCAATACATCCGACGGTTCAAAAGCCGATCCAAACTATCCAACTGTTTCTGGGCGATAAGCGCTTGAGCAAGCTGTGCTTTCGAATCTTGGATTTCTTTATTCACCCCTTCAGCCTGGCTCTTTAGACCACTTAGTTTGGCATCCTCTCTCTTCTGCAAGAAAGAAAAACCAAAATATACCCCTCCTCCTAAAAGTATAATCAAGGCCAATACAAAAATACTGATGTTGCGCAACTTCTTCTTGCGTTTTTCCCCTTCATCTTCAGGGATTAAATCAATTTTGAGCATAAAATTTTAATATTTTATTTTGATTTCGTTGAGAACTAATTATCTAACTGATGTGATATAATTATCCTCCTTAATTTGATAATTTTAAATTTTAATTCAATTTTAAAATCCTAATTTTAAATTTTAAAACCAAGGGAAAGAAGAAAGGGTTTTAAAATTAAAAAATTTAAAATTTGGATTTGATTTAAAATTTAGAATTTAAAATTCAAATTATTTACTCTACTTTCTTCCCGCATCTCAAGCACTTCAAAAATCCCGTAACCCATTTCCCTTCCCTGCCCGTGTCCTGCACCACATCTAAAACTAAAGAGCCGCCGCAACTTCCGCAAGAAAATTTGGGATCCACCCCTAAAGCTTTTGCCAACCGCACTGCATCGCCACGGTATTGATCTAACCTTAAATTAAAATGCCCTCCTAATTTCTCACCCCCTGAAGATACTACAGACTTCGGTCTTCCTAGATGCCCTCTCACTTTTTCCACGACATCATCAGGCGAAAAGGTCGCTTGAATCAAAAAATCATCCGCCCCCAAAGATAAGGCTTTGTCAATATCCTCCTGACGACCTAAATGTGAAAAAACCAAAACCGGAGTATCCTTCATCTGGGCGTCTTTTTTTAAAGTATTGATTACTTCAAAACCATCTACGCGCGGCATCATAATCCCCGTAATCACTAGATCCGGCTTTTTCTCAAAAGCGACGTTTAAACCATCTAATCCATCTTTTGCTTCAAAAACATCAAAGCCTTCCTGCTTAAACTTTTTAGCATAAATTCCCCTTAAATCTACCGCGTCATCAATAAGTAAAACACTAGATCTTTTGCTTTGATTTTGATCTTTTTGATTCATAAAATAAGATTTAAATTAAGTAATTAAATTCAAATACCATTTCAAAATTCTCTCCCCCTCCAGCATAGTAATGATAGCCGCGATGGTTAGAAAAGTGCCAAAAGGCACCGCGCTCTTTAAAGTCTTCTTCTGGAGAGCTATCAATAACAAACCAACTATACTGCCCAAGACAAAGGCAATAAACAATGCGACTAAAACTTGAGACCAGCCCAAAATGAAGCCTAAAAGAAATCCGAGTTTAACATCCCCTCCCCCCATCCACTTGCCTTTGGACACTAAAACAATTATAGCAAAAAATCCTCCTGATATCAAACTGCCTAAAAGCGCTGCCGGAAAACTAGGCTTCCCTAAGAAGATAGTTGCCAGAATTGCCAATGTCGCGCCCAACAAGATTATTTTATCAAGAATTAAATAATACTTCAAATCATACACAAAGATCACAACGAAAATACTAACAAAAAATAAATTAAAAAACAGCAAAGGATTTATACTTCCGACTTTTATATAGAAAAGAGCAAATAAAACGCCGCAAGTCAGCTCAACCAAAGGATACTGCCAGCTTACTCTTTTATGACAGTAACGGCACTTGCCGCCTAGGATAATAAAACTTGCTACCGGAATCAAATCATACCAAGCTAAGCGGTGTTTACAGAAAGGGCAAAAGGAGGAGGGGTGAATAAGAGACTTTTTGATTTTGGAGCGATAAATGACGACATTAAGAAAACTGCCGACAGAGAGACCGAATAAAAATATAATTAATAAATTTAATGTAGGTATTAGCAAAATTTTTAATTTCTAATTTTCAATTTTCATTAAATTTCTATTTTTGAAATTTCTAAACTGAAAAAGTTAATCTCTCAACGTTTAAAAATTAATTCATTAAAAATTTAATAGAAATTAAAAATTTAAAATTAGAAATTATTACACAATAAAGCAAATATATTAACGTTTTACTAAAGGCGTGTCTTCTAAAAGAAACTTAAAATCCACGCCCTTAGTGAGGTAGTGAAATCCTAGCCAGGATCCTGTTCTGCGCACATCCAGGATTTGCAATCTACCCCACTATAACCTAATTTAAGGCTTGCACCAACCGCCGACAGGATTACTATTCTCCAAAGTCGTGCAAATCGTGTAAGAACTAGGCGGGGTGCCAGTAGGAGTGTAAGTATATCCCGCTCCTTCCGCTGCGCAGGCATTTTGAGGATCGCAAGGCACTTTCGCGGTGGGGAAATATTTATCAAGCCCCGCATCTGTCAACGCTGCCGGGTATTGAGGGGTAGTCTGATCATCATAATACATCTCTAAAGCAAGACTGATATTAGTAACATCGCTCTTCCTTTGGGCATCGCGGGCTTTGCTACGCGCCGAGTTTAAAGAAACCATTACAACTGCCGCCAAAATACCGATAATCGCGATCACAACCAGCAACTCAATCAGGGTAAACCCTCCTTTTTTACGAAAAATTTTACGCATTGAAGTCACCTCCTTTCTTTGATATTGATTTTTAAATAAATCGATGATTTATTTTTGTTTAAATTTACCTTCGCACCAGAAAGCCACGAGCTTAAAGCCCTGTAAACACGAAGACTGATTTTTTCCCAACACCTTTTTTTGTTCCTTAATCCGCTCTTTTGAAGAAGGATAATCTATCTCTCGCCGGTCCCTTCAAGACAAATTGCGGTACCCTACGGTTTGCCAAAATAGTCTGTATCATTATCCAACTGAGCGGACAGGCAATAATTACTGCAGGGTTGAGCGGCGCAGGCAGTGCCGCAGGCACCACAGGAACCATTAGCGGCTTTAGGCACAACGGCATTACAACCTACATAAGTGTATGTATGACCACCGGGGTCGGTGGGAATTTTCGGCATATAAGTTGTCAAAACAGCTAAACCTTGCGCTGTGGTTGGATAGCTAGGGGTCGTTTGGGCATCATAATACATTTCTAATGCCAAACTAAAATTGGTAATATCACTTTTTCTCTGGGCATCGCGGGCTTTAGCGCGCGCTGAATTGAGGGAAACCATCACAATCGCAGCTAGAAGTCCGATAATCGCGATCACAACCAGCAATTCTATTAGGGTAAACCCTCTAGACCTGAAAATTTTGCGCATTTATTTTATCCACCTCCCTTCTGATGAAATTTTAAATTCAGAATTAAAAATTAATTTACGGACCTGTGGTGTGCTGACCTTCGCTGCCAGCAGTAGAATTGGTCTCTAAAGTATACCGAAATTGATACTTCTTTGTGGTTGACGCGTAACAATATTCATAAACCTGCGCCGGATACAAAGGATCATGCGGCGCGTCTCCGACTGAAAAAAGTTTTTGACCAATAAGAGCGGCAGATAAGGCATCGCTCGCGCCATTCATAGTAATCCACGTATTATTATCGCAATCACCTGCCACGACATAAGTACCAATATTATTATTATAAAACTCTAATCCGGTTTTAATATTCTTCACATCAGCAATCCTTCGCGCGTCCCGCGACTTCGCCTTTGTATTAGTCAAGCTTACCACCACTATCGCCGCCAACAAGCCAATAATGGCGATTACAACGAGCAACTCAACTAAGGTAAAACCCCACGCCAAAGATTTTGGTATGGGAGTAATTCCATTCTTGTTTTGTAATTTCTTATTTTGCATTTTTATTTTACCTACTCGCCTTGCAGAGCGAGGCGGGCGGGCGTTTTGTGTTATACGCTTTCCGCTTTCAGCAGGACGAAATTAGCTTTCAGCGTGACAAAGTCCGTTTTATATCGCATTGGCCATACCATAAATCGGCATTAGAATCGCCGAGACCATCACCGCTACTCCGAGACCCAAGATGACCATAATCGCTGGCTCAATAAGTGAAACAAGACCCTTCACCGCCTCATTCACTTCCCGATCATAAAATTCTGAAAGCTTCTTTAAAACATCTACTAACCTTCCGGTGCGTTCCCCGACCCGCGCCATTTGGGAAACAATGGGTGGGAAAACCGGTTCGCGTTTAAAGATGCGCGCCAAAGACTCCCCGCTCTCAATCCCCTGCCGCACGCGCAAACAAGCGTCAGAGTAAATCCAATTATCCATCACTCCACTCACAATCTTCAAAGCCTCGCCAATGGGCACACCCCCCGCGAGAAGCGTGGACAAATTGCGGGTAAACCTCACTAAATAAATACGGCTAAAGAGCATGCTCACCACGGGAATTTTGATCTTTAAAAAGTCGACGATACGCTGACCGGAGGGATAGTGCAAGAAAATACGGCCGCCCACAACAAGCCCCAACAATCCCATTAAAAAAGCCCACCAGTAACCCTTCAACGCTTTACTTGTCCCAACCAAAATCCTCGTCGTGAACGGCAGTCCCTGTCCCCCTTCTTCTAACACGCTCGTTAGTTGAGGAATAACAAAAATCATCATTAAAATCCCCACTGCCACCATACCGACGACAATAAAGGCAGGATAAATCATCGCCCCTTTTATCTTGCTCATTAAATCATAATCTTTCTCAGTTTGATCAGCAAGATAAAGCAGTGTTTGGTCTAAATTGCCGCTCGTTTCTCCAGCACGAATCATTCCGATGTAAAACTCAGAAAAAATACGCGGATATTGAGCAAGGGCCGCAGAAAGAGAAGACCCCCCTTCCACCTCTTGGATAATATGATCAATCATATCCTTCAACTTAACCTTCTTAGTCTGGCCGCTTAAGATCTTTAAGGATTGAAGCACAGGCAAAGTCGCTTCAATCATAGTGGCGAACTGCCGGAAAAACATTAGTTTATCCTTGGCAGTGATGCGGTTTAGAAAATTAAGGGAAATACCCAAGAGAGGAGGCTTCTCCCGAGCCTCTAAAGAAATAACGGTCAAACCTTGTTCATGCAAGGTGTTTTCAGCAAGGGTTTTGTTGGAGGCTTCCACAATCCCTTCTTGAATCTCTCCTTTGCTGTTACTCGCTTTGTAAGAAAATGTAGGCACGGAAATAAAGTTAAAAGTGAAAAGTGGAGAATGAAATCTTATTTGAGCAGGGAACGAAAGTTTCTGGGATCTTGAGAATACATTAAAGCATGAGTTATATCAACCACTCCCTCCTTAACCAAACGGGCAAGGGATTTATCCAAAGGAACCATCCCTTCCTCGGCTCCGGTCTGTAAAACACTTTCAATCTGGTGAGTTTTTTGTTCGCGAATAAGATTGCGGACCGCCGCGTTAACCATCATAATTTCACAAGCCACGGCCAAACCCCCGCCGATGCGGGGCAATAGTCTTTGAGAGACAATTCCGCCTAGGACATTAGCCAATTGAAAACGCACTTGATTTTGTTGATGCGAAGGGAAAACATCAATAACCCGATCAATCGTCTGGGGAGCATTATTGGTATGGACCGTGGAAAAAACTAAATGTCCTGTCTCGGCTACGGTCACCGCTGTCGCAATCGTATCCAAGTCCCGCATTTCTCCCACCATCACCACATTCGGATCTTCTCGGAGCGCCGCGCGCAACGCTTCGGGAAAAGAATTGGTATCCTGGTATAACTCTCTTTGGTCAATGAGACACTTGTCTTGGGTAAAGAGATATTCGATAGGATCTTCAACAGTGATAATATGTTCGGCGCGCTTATGATTAATTAAATCCAAAAGGGCAGCTAGGCTGGTTGATTTACCATGCCCGGAAGGACCGACGAGAAGAATGAGACCCTGGATTAAATCTGTCAACCCCTCTAAAATCGGAGGGAGACCCAATTCGCCAATCGTTCTAATCTTCATAGGAATAAGGCGAAAGGCAGCACTCAAAAAACCGCGTTGATAAAAAACATTAATCCGGAAACGCGCTTTCTCTTGAAATTCATAGGACAAATCTACCGATTTTTCATTCATTAAACGTTCTTTTTGTTTTTCATTCAGTAAACCTAAACAAATTTTTTCCGTATCACTCGGATCAAGCATCTTTTCTTCTTTCATGGTGATTAATTCACCATCAATCCTTAAGGTAGGATAGCGACCCACCGAAAGATGAAGATCCGAAGCATTCCTCTGGGCAGCGGCAAGAAGAAATCGCTTAATTGTTAATTGTACATTATCATAAAAAGCCATAAATTAAAAGTTAAATCTTAAGTTCATTTTATCCCTAGCCTTAACTTTTGCGATCTGACCTCTAACTTTTTCTAAATGTTCGTTGCCTTAAGCACTTCTTCTAAAGTAGTCTCACCACGCAGAACCTTCAGAATCCCATCCTGTCTCATATTAATAAGCCCTTTTTTAACCATAACTTCTTCAATTTGATTTTCGGAAGGTTTGGAAAGAATTAATTCCTGCAAGTCAGGTGTTAAAGGAATGGTTTCAAAAATACCAATTCTCCCCTTGTAGCCTTCGTTATTACAGTGCTTACAACCCTTACCCTTGTAAATAATAACTTTGTCTTTGTTCGGATTAAGCCCTTCTTTTTCAAAATCCGGAATCATCTCCCACTCTTTAAGGATAATCTTGCGAATTTCCTCACTAGCTTCCACCTTCTCCATGCACTCCCTACAAAGCTTCCGCACAAGCCTTTGGGCGATCAAAACGTTTGTCGCCGCGCTGATTAAAAAGGGTTGGATGCCCATGTCAATCAGGCGAGGCACGGCGCCTACCGCGCTATTAGTGTGCAAAGTGGAAAGAACGACATGCCCTGTCAGTGAAGCATGAATAGCCATTTCCGCGGTCTCCTGATCGCGAATCTCGCCGACCATAATAATGTCCGGGTCCTGACGCAAAATAGAACGCAAGCCTGAGGCAAAAGTCAATCCCACTTCCGGGTGAACCTGGGCTTGAGCAATACCAGGGATAAAGTACTCCACAGGATCCTCCAAGGTCACAATATTCACATCTTCTTGATTTAAAATCCCTAAAATTGAATAAAGCGTGGTAGACTTGCCGCTCCCCGTGGGACCCGTCACTAATAATAAACCATGCGCTTTGATTATTTCCGCTTTAATATGTTGCAATCTTAAACCCGTCAAACCTAATTCCTCCAAAGAAAACATTCTTGCCCCAGTTTCCAGAATTCTCATTACGATCTTCTCTCCGCTCATTGTGGGCAGTGTGGAAATCCGAAAATCTACCGGATGACCGCCAAATTCCAGACGAATGCGACCATCTTGAGGAATCCGCGTTTCGTCAATCTTCATATTGGCAAGCACCTTCACCCGGGAAACAATACCCTCGCGAATTTTAATAGGTAAGGAAAGGGTAGTCCGCATCACACCATCAATCCGATAACGCACCCTCACCATTTTATCTTCAGGTTCAATATGAATATCCGAAGCCCTCGCTTCCACCGCGTGCTTGATAATCCCTTGTAAAATTTTGGAAATGGGAGCCGCTTCCACTAATTTAACAATCTCTTTTTCTCTATCTTCTAAAACCTTCTTCTCTTCGTGCTTTTTCTCCACGACCTCTTCCAAGGCTTTCGTCACTTCCTCCTTAAGACTCTGCTCATACTGCCGAAGAACAAAATCCAAGCTCGCCTTATTGGTAATATAGATGGCTGTAGAAAAACCCTGTCTCCCCGTCGCAAACTCTAAAGCTTCCAGAGCTTTAAAATCCGCAGGATCAGCCATCGCTACTTTCACGACATTATCTTCCCCGCGCTCAAAAGCAACCATATGATAAGAGACAGCGACTTCTTGAGGAATCAATTTTAGGATATGCGGCGGAATAGGACGCGTCTCTAAATCTACAAACTCCACGCCTAAAAATTCACCTACTACTTGGACTAAGGATTTCTCCGGCACGAGATCTAAATCACGGATTAGCTGTTCTAAAGGAAGGTCGGTTTTCTGGGCTTCCTTTTCAATCAACTTCCGCTTTTCTTCATCAATCAGTTGCTTCTCTTCTAAAACATCTAATAAATTTTTTTTCTCCCACTTTCTGCCCCGCATTTTTTGCAAAACAGCTTTAGTGGAATTCTCTGATGATTTTACTTCCTTCATAAATTACTTCTTACGCTTTAGGATGTCGCTCGCGAACGACATCCTTTTAGGGTAATAATTCCCGCAGAGCTAAGCCGACCGCCACATCAAATGTGGGGCCCAGTTCATCCAGAACCTTTTTGAGCTCTTGGGGAATAATAATTTTACTCCAGGGATCAGCCACGACAATCTTATTGTCTAAAAAGAGAGATAAATAGCTCGTGAACTCGGGTAATTTCGCGCTCCCGCCAGAAAGGATAATTTGCGACACTTGACTGCCGCCGCGGTTATAGAATAAATTCAAACAATGACGAATCTTTTCCACAATCACATCAATTACAGGCTTGATGGCGCGCGGAATCTCCCCTCCCATCTTCTCGCGGGATACACCGAAATCTTTTTTAAATTGCTCGGCGCGCTCAAAACTTACCTGAAGACTATGGGCAATGACGCGGGTGAGGGCGTTTCCGCCCATATCTACGCTCAAATTTAACTTAGGGAAACCATCTTCAATAATACAAATCTCCGTCGCCGTGGCTCCAATATCCACAATCATAGCCCCTTCTTTTTGCGTATCTACCAAGACGCGCGCCAAAGCCATTGCTTCAGGTTCCAGACCCACTAGCTCTAAATTAGCCTTCTTGAAAACATCACCATATCTTTTCACGATATTCTTGGGCACAGCGGTTAAAAAAACTTCTATTCCTTCTTGAGGTTTTAAGGCTTCAGCCTTCTGATTTTTCCGGGAGGATTTGGGCGTAATAACCTCCCAATCTAAAATAATTTCCTCAATAGGAAAAGGAATATAGCGCTTGGATTCCCACTTGACCGCGGAAGCCAATTCTTCTTCTTCCATCTTCGGCAGATTTAAAATCGTCGTAAAAACCGAGAACCCGGGCAAAGAAGCGATCGCGCGCGAACCCTTCGCTCCACTTTCTTTAACAATTCTTTGAAGGCTTTTGCAGATTTTTTCCCGTACCGCGGGTGAATCGCTTCTAATCACATCGTCGGCTAAATCAATCGCGCCATAGGTAGATAAATTCACTCCCCCTTTCCATCTATTCAGCTCCACAATTTTTAAATTAGAAGTGCCAATATCTACGCCCAAATAACGATTTTTGGATTTAATACCAAAAAATCCCATTGTATTGATGTCAAAAAAAATTTAATATTTGATCTTTATTTTTTAAAACCCATAAAACTAACTCTTTTTTTATTCTAACACAAAAAAGGATATCCGCCAAACAGATTGTGCATAAATTACTAAGGAGAGAAAAATTAAAAAGCGCAATCGCCGAACAGTTTCCAGTTTTAGAAAGTCACGAAAAAAATTATGTCTTGACCTTCACCTTTGGCTAAGGTCTTCACCTTTATGAAAGGTGAAGACTAAAGGTGAAGGTCTTGCTGAAAGTCCTAATTTATTATACAATAAACTCGCGAAAATTAAAATATGTATGATTAATAATAAATTTACCGCCCAATTTAAACAAACATTAAAGACCGCTTCTTCTCTAGCGCGCCAGGAAAATAAAGACTACATCACGACGGCCCACCTCTTATCCGCTTTAATCCACCAAAAAGGCAGTTTGGCTTGGAAAATTTTGCATTATAAAAAAACTCCAATTCAAACACCAAACAAAAAAGATGACGCGCTGAATATTCCCGGAGGAAAAGAGGGAAAAAATAGGGAGAAACAATTTAGGCTGGACCATTTCCGCTTCTCCCTAACCGCCAAAGAGGCTATTGCCAAAGCAGTCGCCCTCGCCTATGAAGGTCAACATTGTTTCGTGGGCACGGAACACCTCCTCTCCGCTCTCGTTAAAATGAAAAGGGGGCGCGCTTATCTTCTCTTACGAAAAAATAAGTTTGATCTGGATGATTTAGAAAAACACTTGGAACTGCTCCTTGAAAATGCCACGAAATTTTCTCAAATCATCCAACCGTTCGCGAGGAACAAAGGGAAAAAATATAAAAAAGATTCAGATAACTTTCTTCGCTGCTTTGGCACGGACTTAAATCAAAAAGCTATTGCCGGCGGCATTGATCCGGTTATTGGCCGAGAAAAAGAACTTGAAAGAATCATTAATATCTTGGGCCGCCGCAAGAAGAATAATCCCGTTTTAATCGGCGAAGCGGGCGTCGGGAAAACCGCGATTGCAGAGGGTTTAGCCTCCAGAATCGTCCAGGATAGCGTGCCTCCTTTTTTAAAGAATAAAAGGATTCTGCTTTTAGATCTGACGGCTCTTGTCGCAGGCACAATGTTTCGCGGAGAATTTGAATCGCGCCTCAAAAAGATTCTAAACCAAATTGAAGCAGATCCCAACATTATTCTCTTTATTGACGAATTACATACTGTGATTGGGGCGGGCGGAGCCTCGGGAGGCTTGGATACGGCTAATATTCTGAAACCAGCCCTTGCCCGCGGCTTACTGCGCTGCATCGGCGCGACCACGCTTGCTGAATACCAAAAACATATTGAAAAGGACCCCGCCCTTGAGCGCAGGTTTCAACCTGTAATAATCAAAGAATCATCTCCCGAAGAAACCATTGAAGTATTGGAAGGCGTAAGGGAAAACTATGAAAAATATCATCAAATCCACATCACTCCTCCAGCTATTCGCGCGGCGGCTTATTTAGCGCACCGCTACATTACAGACCGCGCTCTCCCTGACAAAGCGATTGATTTAATTGATGAGGCAGCCTCCCGAGAAAAAATGAAAGTGAAATTACCTCAAGTAATTTTGAACTTAGAAAAATATGAACGAGAACTCCAAAAAATTCAGGAAGCAAAGCAAGAAGCAGTCAGGGCGGAAAATTACCACGAAGCAAGCATCTTGAAAAAAGCAGAAGTCAAACTCCAGAAAGAAATTAAGAGAGTCAAGCAAAAAATTGAAAAGCTGCCGCAACTTTTTCGGGGTCAAATCACGGATCAGGAAATTAAATTGATTGTAAGCGAAATGACGGGAATTCCCTTGGAATCCCTCACCCTCTCTGAAAAAACAAAACTTCTCAATCTTGAGAAAGCATTAAACGCGAAGGTCGTCGGACAAGAAGAGGCTATAAAAAATATCTGCCAGTGTATCCGGAGAATGAAAGCGGGGCTGGCTAACCCGAACCGCCCTTTAGGTTCTTTTATTTTCCTCGGACCTTCGGGGGTGGGCAAAACCTATCTGGCTCAAATTCTAGCACAGGAGATTTTCGGGGACATCCAAAATTTAGTCCGCATTGATATGTCCGAATTTCATGAATCATTTAATGTTTCACGCTTGGTGGGCGCCCCAGCAGGTTATATTGGCTACGAAGAAGGAGGACATCTCACGGAAAAAATCCGCCATCAGCCTTATTCCGTGGTTCTATTTGACGAAATAGAGAAAGCCCATCCTGACGCTTTAAACCTTCTCCTCCAAATTCTGGAAGACGGACAATTAAGCGACGCCCAAGGGCGCGCGATTAACTTTAAAAATACTATTGTGGTGATGACTTCCAATATTGGCGCGGCGAAATTGTCCCAAACGCAAAAATGGGGTTTTCAGATGGCAACGCAAAATAAAAAAACCAAAAATTTAGAAGAAGAATGGGCGTTAAAATATGAATATCTTAAAAAAGAGATTTTAAAAGAGATTGAAGATAAATTTAAACCCGAGTTCTTAAACCGCATTGACAAAGTGATTGTTTTCAGATCTTTAGATCTTACCGAACTTGCCAAAATTGCCGCGCTCCAAATTCAAGAGCTGCAAAAAAGAGTGGAGGACCAAAAAATCTCCTTGAATTTACAGCCCCAAGCGGCTTACTTTTTAGCCGAAAAATCATTTAATCCGGCGCGCGGCGCGCGACCTTTGCGCCGCTTAATTTCAGACCTCGTGGAAGATCCCCTCTCGGCATTGATCCTCGCTGAAAAAATTAAGGCGGGTCAAAAAGTATGTGTCAAATTGGAAAAAGGAGAAGTGGCTTTAAGGATTAATGGAAAGGAATCCCCGCACCAAAGCAAGCTTGGTCCGGGGCAAGCAGGAAGTATGAACGAAGAATTATGAACGAGGAATCAGAAGCTAAAAATTGGCTGACTAAAATCGGAAAATTTATAGCCGATTTGATTTTTCCCGTGCAATGTTTGGGCTGCCACCGCGCCGGAAAATGGCTTTGCGAACGTTGTTATTATCAAATTAAGTCTCACTGCTCCCCCTTTCCTCCTCATTTAAAAAAATCCCCGTTCAATAGATTGATTGCGCCATTTTCTTATCGCGACCCCCTCATCAAAAAACTGATCAAGGCTTATAAATATCATTTCGTGCAGGATATCAGCGAAATTTTAAGCCGGCTCTTAATTGAATACTTAAAACCGCTCTTCAGAAACATTGAACCGCAAAATTTTGTTTTAATCCCCGTCCCTTTGCACAAAAGGCGCTTGCGCTTCCGCGGTTTCAATCAAGCCGAACTCTTAGCCGAACATATAGCGCGGGAATTTAATCTGCCCTTTGCCAAAGATATTTTAATCCGCCGCAGAAACACTACCCCGCAAGCGCAGCTTAAAGAAAAAGAACGGCGGCAAAACATCCACGAGGCTTTTGCCGCTGTCCGCAATCCCTCTTTAAAAAACAAAATTATTATCCTGCTTGATGATGTGCTGACGAGCGGCGCGACTTTGGAAGAGTGCGCCCGCGTTTTGCGTCGGACCTGCCGCCCAAAGGCAATTTGGGGATTAGCGGTGGCGAGAGGATAAGGCAGGAAGCAGGAATCAGGAATCATGAATTAGGAATAAGGAATGAGGAATCAGGAATGAGGAGGTGAGGAAAAATAAAATTCATTATTCATTATTCCCAATTCCCCGCCCGCCATCGCTACGCTTCAGGCGTTAGCGGGCGCGGTCGGCTTGCGTGGCGGGCGGGCTTATTCCAAGATTGGTGGGTTGGCAGAGTGGTTTAATGCACTGGTCCTGCCCCGCAACAGAACGGAGAGGTGCTAGAGCGGTTTAATAGGACGGTCCTGAAAACCGTTGTCCCTTCAACGGGACCGTGAGTTCGAATCTCACCCTCTCCGCCCTTGTGCGGGGTCGCGAAAAACCAGAACCCGCTTTTTGCGGGTCGTAGGTTCAAATCCTACACCCACCGCATAACTTAATTTTAAATTTTTAATTCTTAATTTTTATTCCTCATTCATAATTCCTGATTCATAATTCCCAATATGGAGAGGTGGCTGAGTGGCTGAAAGCAGCACACTGCTAATGTGCTGACCTCGTAAGGGGTCCGTGGGTTCGAATCCCACCCTCTCCGCCTTCGCCACGCTGAAGCGTGGCTACGGCGTGACGAAGTCCGCTTCCAGCAGGACGAAGTTAGCTTCCAGCGCGACGAAATCTGCCAGTAGACACGCGAAAGCGGGCCATCGTATGTACTACGTTTACAGCTTAAAGTGTAAAGGTGGTTATTATATTGGTTGTACCGATAATCTTAAAGATAGAATTGATAGGCACCGAAAGGGCCAAGTGTCAGCTACAGTAAATAGGCTACCCATAAAATTGGATTTTTATTTTGCAATATCTGATAAATATAAAGCATTTGAATTTGAAAAGTATCTGAAGTCTGGTTCTGGGAGGGCTTTTATAAATAGACATATATTGTAGCCTAATCAGACAATTGAAACTATGGCAAAAATCGCCAAAGGATTAAGTGTTTTAATTGATGATTTAATGAAATAAAAAAATATGCAATGGAATGATAAAGTAAAATTGATTATTTCTGATGTGGACGAAACCATTGCTGATTTGTATATTGAGGCAAAGCCCGAAATGATAGCAGAATTGGAAAAATTACTTGCCGATAATAAGGTGTTATTTTTGATATCCGGTCAGAGTGTAAAAAGTATCCAATGGCGCATTATTGACCATATTAGAAAAGATTTGAGACAAAGAATTATCGTAGGCCACTGTAGCGGCGCTGAGGTGTGGGGTTTTGACGAAGAAGGAAAATTAAGAGATACGCCGTTCTATAGTCTCTACGAAACCGCTTTGTCAAAAGAGCAAAAGAAAAGTTGGCGAGAAGTAATTCGTGAACTTGTTGATGAATTTAAGCTGAAAACTTTACCAACAATGCCAATTGCGGAGTTTGAGAAGAAGTCCAATGGAGACCCGCTAACTATTATGCTCGAAGACCGTGGTCCACAAATAACCTTTGAAATAATAAATGGCTACGATCTATCTCCAGAACAAGAGCAAAAACTTGAAATTGAAGTGCCGGAAACTCATGGCCATTACGATTTGCGAATTCCCATTTTAGAGTGTGCTGAGAAATTATTTGAAGAAAGAGGCTTGCCCGTTACACCCAGAGTAGCAGGTGTGTTTGCGATTGATTTTGCCATTAAGAGAGTTTCCAAAACGACCGCGGTTAAATATGTCATCGAACACGATTCAATTTTAAACTCGCTAGGAATTCGAAAAACTGATATTGAGAATCCGGAAAGTATGGAAGTTTGGGGAGATAAATTTTCCGTTGTTCGAGGTGGCACGGATAGACATATTAGCGAAGCTTTACCGAAAGAAGTTCGTTCCATAACTTTCCGAGAGGAAAGACCCGAAGAATTTTTGGGAGGATATAATATTGTTGTTTGGGACGGAAAAGAGCATTTGCACGATGGTCTTTTGGAATTTTTAAAATCAAGGAATTTGAAAGAATTTGCCGCCAAAGAGGAAAATCAGTTATGATTTCCCTTGCGGGCTACCGCCCGTGAAAAACTTGAAATCGTAAAAAACATTTTTAAAAAAATAAAAAACACATTCTATGCCTCAAAATCAAATCATGGCTACGCCGGACTTCAGTCCTGAGGACTCCAGTCCGAAGGATCTTCAGACAAACAATCCCGCTGCGCCTCGAGAAAATTACGGCAAAATTTTAATATCCTGGCGCGCGCCAGAATATGAAAAACAACCCAAAAGCCGCAATTGGTATATCGCCACTTTTTCCATCGGCGCCTTTTTGGTGGGTTCCAGCATTTGGATGAAAAATTATCTCCTCATTATTGTCGTCGCGATGTTCGGGATCGTGCTTTACATTCTGAATAAAAAAGAACCTCTGACGCTTGATTTTGCCCTGACGGAAAAAGGAGTGAAGATGGGAGAGAAATTTTACCCTTATAACACCCTCCAAGAATTTTGGATTATTTACGATCCGCCGGTAAAAACCCTCAATTTCAAGAACAACCGCACTTTTTTCCCGGAAATCTCCATGCAGATTACGGATCAAAACCCCGTAAAAATAAGGGAGATTTTACTCCCCTTCCTGGATGAAGACCTAGAAAAAACCGAGGAATCAACCACCGACCGTTTATCGCGGTTATTGAAAATATAAGAAGGGCGGAGTATAATAATTTTTAATTTTTATTGGCTTATCGTGTTATTAAGTTTCCAGCCTGTCCGCGGCAGGCATCAATGAAAATAGGACTTCGCGTTTGATGTCATCCCCGACCTGATCGGGGATCCAGATTAATAGCACTAATTCTGGATTCCCGCTTTCGCGGGAATGACAATAAGCATATTTGATTGAATTGTTACCAAACGTGAAAGTCCTGGAAAACAAAAATTAAGAATGAAAAATTGGCTTTCGCCCTTGTAGCTCAATTGGATAGAGCGTGAGCTTGCGGAGCTCAAGGTTGCAGGTTCGATCCCTGCCAAGGGCACAATAATAATTTTTAATTTCTAATTTTTAATTTTTATTGAATTTTCAATTCTAAAATTTTCAAACAGAAATTTTAATATTTAATGCTATTGTTTAAAAATTAAGTCATTATAAATTTAATAAAAATTAGAAATTGAAAATTAGAAATTATATGCTATCCCCTTCCTCTCCCCTTTCCTCCCTCTATGGCGTGGGGGCGCAAAAACAAAAAGCTTTGAAAAAATTGGGTCTAGAAAAAATTCATGACCTAATTTTTTATTTCCCCTTTCGTTATAATGATTTTAGTAAAATCGTTACCATCCGAGATTTGCAACCTGGAAAAATCATCACGGTCTTGGGAAAAATCCAAAAGATTCGGACGATCCGCACGCCGCGTAAAAGAATGTTTCTGACAGAGATAGAAGTGGCGGATGAAACCGGAGTCATTTCCTGCCTCTTTTTCAATCAGCCGTATCTCGCGGAGACTCTTAAAGAAGACATGCTTGTATATTTAAGCGGTCAAGCGGCATACGGGATTCCTTACTATACAATGCAGAATCCGGAATACGAAATCTACAAACCCCGCACTACGCATACCGCTCGGATTGTTCCGATCTATAATGTGACCTACGGCATCTCGCCGAAATGGTTGCGCTATTTGGTAAGCCTGGTGATGCCCTCAATTCAAAAAATTCCTGATTATTTACCTTCTCAAATCCGGCAAAAATACCACTTCCTTCCTCTTGCCAAAGCCTTAACCGAGATTCATTTTCCTTCCACATTCCCCAAAATGGAGAAAGCAAAAAGGCGCCTTGCTTTTGATGAATTTTTTATCTTGCAAACCGCGGCTTTAGCATATAAAAAAAACTTAGCCAAACAAAAGGCGCCCTCCATACCTATGGATGTGAAACTCGCCCAGTCATTCGTTCGCTCTCTGCCTTTTCTTTTAACTTGCGACCAACGCAAATGCGCTTATGAGATTTTGAAAGATCTCGAAAAAACGCAGCCTATGAACCGTCTTTTAAACGGCGATGTGGGGAGCGGCAAGACCGTGGTCGCGGCAATGGCGCTACTGCAAACCGCGGCTGCCGGATGGAATGCGGTTCTGATGGCGCCCACGGAAATTTTAGCCGAGCAGCATTTTCAAGAAATCTCCCGTTTGCTCCAAAAATTTAAAATAAAAATTGGCCTTTCAACCGGCGCAAAAAAAATAAAACTAGAAGCCCAAATCTTAATTGGCACCCACGCTTTGATTCAAAAAAAGGCGCGGCTTAAAAATTTGGGATTAGTGGTCGTGGATGAACAGCACCGCTTTGGCGTAAAGCAACGCGGGGAGCTTCAGCATAAAACGACCTCCCTTATTCCCCACTTTCTTTCTATGACCGCCACGCCGATCCCCCGCTCGCTTGCCCTCACCCTCTATGGCGACTTGGATATCTCGCTTATTCGGGAAATGCCCCCGGGGCGCAAAAAAGTAATCACCAAAATCGTTCCTCCCGAAAAAAGAAATCTCGCTTATGAATTTATCCGCAAAAAGATCCAGGCTCACGAACAGGTCTTTGTGGTCTGCCCCCTCATTTTGGAATCTGACAAACTCGGCGTGAAATCCGCGACTAAAGAGTACGAAAAACTGCGAAAAGAAATTTTTCCGGAATTTAAAATCGGCCTGCTCCACGGCAAACTGAAAACAGGAGAAAAAGAAAAGGTGATGATGGATTTCAAAGCGGGTCACACCAAAATTTTAGTCGCCACCGCAGTGGTGGAAGTAGGGATTGATGTGCGAAACGCCACGATTATGATGATTGAAGGGGCGGAACGATTTGGTCTTGCTTCTCTGCACCAGTTTCGCGGCCGGGTGGGACGCGGCGAGAAACAAGCCTACACTTTTGTTTTCACGGAATCAAACGAGCCAAGGACTTTAAAAAGATTGAAGGCGCTGGTTTCGGCGCGTGATGGTTTTGAGCTGGCAGAATATGATTTGCAATTTCGCGGTCCAGGCGAAATTTACGGCACGCGCCAAGCGGGTTATTTAGATTTAAAAATCGGCTCTCTTTGGGATTTAGATTTAATCAAAACCGCAAGGCAGGAGGCGAAAGAGCTTTTAGAAAAGAATCCAAACCTAAATAAATATCCCCTCCTCCAAGAAAAAATAACAAAAAAACTAAGCGAGATTAGCTTAGTATAAAAAAAGACCCCTTTTAGAAAACAATGGCAGAAAATCTTTTCATTCAACTATTTATATCGTCTCTAAATGGGGGCTGTAATGGGGAGGCGCAGGGAAAACCTCGGGTTGCGGCGGCATGGGGTATTACACCAAAGATTATTTCCCTTTGCCTTGACTCTATTATATTACATATCCTTAAAATTTGTCAAATCTTGACATTTACAATGATTCAGTTATAGTGAAAGTAATGGATCTTTATGTCTTTGGCGATTCTCTCGCTAAGAAGACACAACTGCAACCGGAGGCACGATATGAACGCTATTTGGATTCGTGATCACCACCCCCCCTGATTTTGCTCCTATCTTACTTATCTTTTTGGAAGGTATTATGAAATGCGGCAATGGCAAAAAGTGTAAGAAGGAGCGGAACAATGTCGAAGAACTATGACCAAAGGATAGATGAATGCACTGGGAGTGCGTTCACTGCGGAAATTTTGCATTTAGGAAATGGTGTCCACGTCACTGCCCATCAAAAGGCAGAAGAAGACAGGAACCACAGGATGAGATTAAGGGAATTAGAAACGTATACTGTAGATTTAGAACTGCCTGAAGCAGTAAAAAACCGTGGATGGTTTCCTGTTGTACAAAGTGGATCTTTTAAGATCGTTAAAGATCCGCGGGGAATTATTCCCCTGAACGGAGAAATTCCTCAAATAACGTCGGAGCAGGCTCAAAATGTCCTTTTTTTGTCCCGCAACACAATTGTTCAAAGTGGAATAGATAAATATGGTGGCATGATGCTGACTAAGACTGAAGTGCCTTACAGTGAAATTATAGATTATATGAATAAGGCTAGAGTCTTTAATATTTGCCATGAGGCAAATAAGCTTGGTCTATAACCTCCCTTGGATTCCCGCTGGAATTTAATTTTATTGCGAGGGAATAGCAACAAAGACAACGCCATACCTAAACTGGATTGTGCAGGTATGGCTATTTTTTCTAAAAATAAAAACAAAAAATACGGGCTTTTGAGGCCCGATTTTTTATTTGGTGAAAAGGGTGCCTGTCCGCTATGCTCTTAGCGGCAGCATGGCAGGCGGGAGACCTCTTCTAACTCCCCACAGGTCAAGGGAAGGAAGATTTTCACTCCCCCTGCCCGAGGGGGAGATGGAGGGGGTGGGAGCTTCAGAACCCCTCCCATCCTCCCCCTTGGAAAGGGGAGGTGAAATGCACTCCCCCTTCCACCCTAAGAGCGGACACAGTGGCAAGAGGGAGGGTATTATTACATTTATTTTACTTTCTCAATTGCTTCCTGAATTGTGTTGACCTTAATAATTTCCATTCCTCCTGTGTTTTGAAGAGTAGAAAAAGAGGGTAAAATTATTTTCTTAAACCCTAAAATCGCCGCTTCTTTAATTCTTTTTTCTATATTATTTACCCGACGCACCTCGCCCGATAAGCCCACTTCACCCAGGGCGATTAAGTCCGAAGGCAAGGGCTTATCCGTGAGGGAGGAAAAAATCGCCAAGGCAATCGCTAAATCAATGGCGGGTTCAGCCACGCGAAATCCGCCGGCGATATTAGCATAAATATCCTGATTAGCGAGCCGCAATTTAGCTCTCTTGCTTAAAACCGCAATAATAAGTTCCAAACGCCGAGCATTAATGCCGGAAGCCGCTCTTTTCGGATAACCAAAAATAGTCGTGGTGCATAGCGCCTGCACCTCCACTAAAAAAACACGCACGCCCTCAATAGTGGCGGTAACGCAAGAGCCGGGCAAACCCTCCCGCCGTTCCTCTAAAAAAATTTGGGAAGGATTTTTGACCTCTGCCAAACCTTGCCCCGTCATTTCAAAAACGCCGGTTTCGTCCGTCGCACCAAAACGGTTTTTTACGCCACGCAAAATGCGAAAAGTATGGTAACGCTCCCCTTCTAAATACAAAACTACATCTACTAAATGCTCCAGGGTTTTAGGTCCCGCGACATTGCCTTCTTTGGTCACATGACCAATTAAAAAAATCGGGATATTATTTGTTTTCGCCACTTGAGCGAGCTTTTGCGTCGCGAGGCGCACTTGGGTGATACCGCCGGCTTCGCCTGGAATGTCTTCAGAAGACATTGTTTGAATGGAATCAATCACCGCCAAAGACGGCTTCAAACTTTCTATGGTGGCGCAAACCGCGTCAATATTCCGCTCTCCCAGAAAGATAAGTTCGCCCGCGGGAAAACCTAAGCGGTCGGCGCGCAATTTCACTTGAGCGCCTGATTCTTCGCCGGAGACATAGAGAACCTTCTTCAACTCGCTAACCCTGCTTGCGGCTTGCAAAATCAAAGTGGATTTGCCAATCCCGGGCTCTCCGCCTAACAAAATAAGGGATCCTGGAACAATCCCTCCGCCTAAAACCCGGTCAAATTCGGAAAAATAAGTAGTAAGCCGTGTAAAATCTGTGTTTTGGATATCGCCTAAAACTTCTGTGGCGGCTGGGAGAGCGGCGCTTTTCGCGTTCCGCACTTCCCCTCTTGCCTCCGCCACTAAACTATTCCACTCCCCGCAAGTCGTGCATCTTCCCTGCCAAGTCAAAAACTCGGCTCCGCACTTAGAACAGATATAAATTGTCTTGACCTTGCTCATTTTTCCAGAAATCAATACTATCTTATTATTCTAAACAGCTTAATTAAAAATGTAAAATGCAAAATTAAAAATTACAATTCAAAATTTAAAAATTAACTTTGTAAAACCCAAATCAAATTGTCGTCCCATTAATCTCTAAAAGATAACAAAAATCAATTTTAAACCTTAAACTGTAATTTTGCCACGCCCGCCATGCTAGCCTAAGCGGCTAGATTAGACGTTGCGGACGGGCATTTTAAACTTTTAATTTTGAACTTTATTTAGCTCTGCCTCTATGATTCCGCTCAACTCTTCAAACGACACTGCTCCCTCCACTTTTTGATTATTCACAAACAATGTCGGGGTGGCGGAAATGCCGGCGGAAATGCCGGCATCTAAATCTTCCATTATTTTCAACTTCGATTCACCCTGATTCATGCAGGTATTGAATTTTGTCATTTCCAAACCCGCTTTTTCCGCTAAGGAGGCAAGAAGGCTTTCGGTAATACGGGCGCTGTTCGCGAAAATTAAATCGTGGAGCTCCCAAAACTTGCCCTGCTCCCACGCGCATTCCCCCATCTCGTGCGCCAGCGGGGAAAGAGGATGGATATTTTCAATCGGTAAATCCCGAAAAACAAATTTCACCCGCGTGCCATACTTACTTTTTAATTGAGGCAAGGCGGTCTTGGCAAACTCGGCGCAATAGGGGCATAAAAAATCAGAAAATTCCACAATGGTTACTTTGGCGCCCTCCGGCCCCCACGAAGGATTCCCTTCGCCGGCTAAATTATTATATCCCGCGCTTCCCGCCACCATTTGGGACGGATTATCAGCGCTTGGCGCGGAAGGAGCGGCTTCCGTCCCTTCTTCTATTGTTGTTTCGCCGGCGGTATTCTCACTTTTAGCGCGGGCTAAATAACTGTTTTCCGGGGTCTGCAACGCGTGTATTCCCTCCTCATCATAGGCGAAAAGTTTGCCTTGGTCCACATTGTCCGTGTTTGGACTCACGACTTCAGCTAAATTCCCCCCCATTTGCGTTCCTAACGCACTAAAAGAAATCTGCCGGCTCTTCATCCCTCGCCAAAAAAGAACTCCGCCGCCAACGGCGGTTAGAGTGATAACTAGAAGGATAACTTTATCTAAACGATGAATCATATCTGAAGATTACTGAATAAAAAGTGTTAAGTTTAAATCTTGTAACTTGTAACTCATAACCTATAACTCAAGCACTTTCCTTCTTGTGTTACAAGTTACAAGTTTCAAGTTACAAATCCTTTATCTAAATTTTACGTTTTTCGTTCTACATTGTGCGCTATTTAATCCAACCTTAATGCATACACCCCGTTACCCGCGTCGGTAAAATAAAGTTTGTCTTCGGTGGATGAAAGCCAAAGGTTAGTGGCGTCAAATCTCGCGTCCGATTCGGATTCATCATAAAGTTTTCGCTTTTCCCCGGTTTTGGTATTGATTTCCCAAAAATTATCAATGCTTTCATCGTCCACGCTCGCTTGCGCGCCAAGGGGCTCTGAAGGCACGGCGCAATAAAGCTTCTCACTCGTTTTATTCCAGACGCATTTCTCAATAAAGCTCTTGATCCCTAAATTATAATTGTTCGTCCCGGTCAAGTCAACGACCCAGAGATATTGTTCATAATTCTCCGCCGATACCGCCTCGTAAAGCAAACGACTGCCGTCCCGGCTCCACTTTGCTTTTTCGCCATAGCCTTCTAAGCGGATCGGGACGCCCGCCGCCCCATCCTTATAAACCAGATAGACGCTGCGTTCCGCCCCGTAAGCGTAATTCTGCAATATCGCCACGGGTCCGTTTAATTGCGGCGAACTTCCGGCAAGCAGCTTGGCATAACCTAAATCCTTAATCTTTTCCCAGTTATTGCCATCCGCGTCCGCGATAATGAGCTGCCTTTCCCCTTCGTTTTCCTGCCACTCGTATACAATCTTAGTACCGTCGGCAAACCAGGAAAACTGGGTCGCGGCGGGCATTAGTTTAGTGGACTGACCCGTCCCCACATTAAAATGATAATGATCGCCATTCCCGAAACCCAGAATCGCCTGCGTCTTGTCCGGAGACCAAATTACCTCGCTGACATTAGTAAAAACACTGTCGCTGTAAGGAACGGCTTCTCTGCCATCTTGCAAGACGCGAAAAAACTTGCCTTGATCAACATCATAATAAACAATTTCATTGCCTTTCAAAGCGAAACTTAAAACGCGATTCTCCACAACCTGGGTTACTTTAGAAACCTCGGGCACAATGGTTTGACCATTCGCTTGCGCTGGCGCCGTCGCTTGCGGCTCCGCAACGGGAGCGGACGCGGAAGGGGCAGGAGGTAATTTTTGCGGCGGACTGGAAAAAAATAAAAGATAAATAAGCGATCCTAAAATCACCAGAATTAAAACGCCAATAATGATAAGGAAAACTTTACGGGACATAGTAGACAAATTAAAATGTAAAAATCTCCACCCTAGACGGATCGGCCTCGGGCCGAAAAATTAAAATGACAGTGTAAAATTTTAAAATGAGAATTCACCATTTAAGATTTCATTGGAGGTCGCGCGAAAGCGCGACACGAGTCAGTGTCAGACTTTCGTCTTTACAGGGCCTTCGGTCTGACCTCCAAAGCGCGACGCGGTAAATACCGTGGCATGGATTCCCCTAAAATCAAGTTTTTTACTTAGCACAATCCATAATTATTGTGTTTGTAACAGAACTGTATTGCACTTATAGTTATTACCATCTTTTTGACAAAGTCCATACTGGCCGCCTATTGCTTGTTGGCAAGCTCTTTCCATTGCAACATCTTTATCCGTACACTGCCGTGTGGGTTCGGAGGGGGATATTAACAGATGCGAGCTGCCATTGAAGCAAACTGCTGTCGGCGGCTTACTCCAATCAGCTGGGTTAATAGGTTTTCCGTGGCATTTTTCCCTTAAATCCTCTGTCCCCTTGTTAGAATCTCCACTACAGGTAGGGGAACAAATCTCGGTTAAACTAGAACATAGATTTTTTCCTCCCAGGCAAAAACCATCTTTACCGTCTTTTTTACAAGGATACATTCCCTTGCAATTCAGATCTGGCACATCCTTGAGACGGGTGAAGCCGCATTCTGTGTCGTTGGTGCAAAGACTCTGAATATCTAGACATGTCACCACACCAACTTCTTCCAAACAAGTTCCCTGCTTATTGGTATTGATGGCGGTGTAGCAGGCCTTATTTTTACAAATAGTTTTCGGATTGCCATTGCATTCTTCAGCGCAATTGGTTTTGTCGACATCACAAGCGCAAATGCCGCCAACATTGGATTGTGGCGCGCAATAGCCCGGTATGGCACCCTTTTTACAAACATCTCCTACTCGCTTTTTCAAGGCAGGACTGCATTCTGGCACCGAATCCGTGGGGCAGAAGGCGGCGCCGGCTGAATTATCTTGCTCAATCTTAGTCACTGCCTCCCTCAAACTCTCGGACAGCTTTTCGTTGTCCCACGTCAAATTAATTAAATCAGGATTCACAAACCTCAACAGGACAAAAGACGTTAAACCCAAAGCCAAGCCGCCGATAGCGTAAAAAATACGGGTCTTCGCTTGTTTCGCCTGATCCCCGCCCAAAGAGGTTAGGTATTGATAACCGCCGACCATTATCATCACCACTCCCGCGATCGCCATTAAGACTAAACCCAAGTCATAAAGAATGAAAATTAAAACCACGGGATTTTTAATACAGCGGCCGTTCTGTGTGTAGTCTTTCAACGATCCTAACCCTGTCAAATTTCTATCAAATACAACTGGAAGGGGAAATTTTAACCAAGTCCCTTCCGTCTTTTCGCATTCTGTTTGAGTTGCGCGGCTGACGCTAGGCATAGCCAAACCGCCAAGGAAAATCACCAAGAAAATAAGGAAAAAATATTTTTTCATAAGAATTTGTGTTTTGAGATTTGAGTGCTGTGAATTATGGAACTTTCGTAAAATCATAAAATATTCATGAGGAGCCTCTCCCTCCCCCTCTTGTCTCCCCTCTTCGGGCAAGGGGAGTGAAAATCTTCCTCCCCTTGGAAAGCGGGAGGTGGGGTGGGGTTCTGGGTTTTTCCAAATAAAGTGAATTTCATAATTCAAGATAAAAAATAGAATGCTGCAAATTATGGCGGAGTCAAATTCTCCGCGCAATCACACTCCGCGTCCTTGATGCTCAAATGAATATGATTAGCACTTGTGGTCTCGTTCAGAAAACCCGCGTCAAGATTCATCTGTGTGCCACACAAACTTGCTTCCGCCCTTAACCGGACATAGATTTGATCACCAATTTTATTTCTTTTTGTGCTATCAACAGGTTGAACATCAAAAGCCACTGACTGGTTGCAATTATGCCCTCCATAATGGCAGGACCATTGACCATGGGCGCAGGCGGGATCGGTCCAGTTATTTCCCTGACAGGTGGCAAGACCCGCGCCATCAGAAAGAGAGGTAACCTGCCAGGCATTAGTGTCAGCAGGAAAACCGCTATGAATACAATTAATAAAATCAATGAGCTGCGGATCCGCTTCATTTAACTGACTACCCCCCGCGACCAAATTAGCTTGCCAGCCATTGGGCTCTCCCGTCTCGCCAGAAGATCCATAAGAAGAACCGCCCAGATTGCCATAGCCCATGCCCCCTGGCGTTTTAAAAACAGAGCAGAAAGCCTGACCCGAAGCAGTGCCGTCACAGTCTTTTTGCGCTTTGACATAAAAAACAATTACTACCACTAAGATAATGACTAATATAATAATTGCGATAATAAGAGCCACTAACCCGCCTCCTGCCACTATCGCGGCGCCCGCCCTTGCAAGAGCAGAACCTGCCGCCCTTCCTGCGCCTCCCGCAGCTCTTCCCGCGGCTCCCGCGGCCGGACCCGCTTTTGGCACGGCAGCTCGCGGCCGAAGTTTGGCAGGAACTTTGATTTTCGCAGGTTTTTTGGGCGCTATTTTCTCCGGCTGCCGCAACTCCTTCAAACGTCTCTGAAATTCTGCTTCTTTTCTTCTTTTTTTTATCTCTTTCTTACCCCTCTCTTCTGCCGCCTTCTTTATCCTGTCCATTATATCTTCGCCTTCCTCCTCTTCGCCTGCTCCCTCCCCCTCCACCTCCCCCTCGGGCAGGGGGAGAGCCTCTCCTTCCCCTTCTTCGCCCGCTCCCTCGCCCTCCCCTTCTTCCTCCGGAACTTCCCCGAATTCCGGGACTTCCTCTTTTTCCTCTTTCTCTTGGTCTGCCGCTGGCTTCTCCTCTTTCTCCTTGCCCACGCCCTGACCGGATAAAGCTTCTCTCCTTTTATATTCTTCCTCCTGCCTTCTTGCTTCCTCTTCTCGTGCCGCTTGGCGGGCAAGATAGCTTTTCTTTTTTGCCTTTGCCGCTATTCCAGCCACCGCGGCTCCTATTGCTACCTTTTTAATCCTGCGCCGCGCTGTGTCCCATTGCTTCTTATATTCCTCATCCAAAACGCCAGCAACCCCTTGATCTCCTTCCTCGGTAATGCGAGTATCTTTGCGCTTAATCGGGGTTCCGCGAGTCCCGCGTCCTACTGCCTTGAGCGACGCGGACTTTTGCACATCTATATCCATATTCTTACCGCTAAAATCAATATTTTGTCCTTGAGAATTATCACGTTCTGCCATAATGTTTTTTAGAAAATTTTAATCCGCCCAAGAAGCGCGATCCACCCTCCATTCATCTTGACCGGCGAGGTTCGTTTCCACGACCAAATTTAAAAGAAGATTGGCATAATGGCTCTCGCTTACTTCACCCCTTTGGATCGTGCGCTCGGTTACTGCTAAAATCTTTGCTTGTTTCTTCTCTTGGCTCAAAACAACTGTTTCCAAGACCATGGTTTTCCATTCAAATGGTAAGCCGCTATATCGTTCAGCGCATTGTTCTTCAATGATGCCTTCAGACTCGGCGCGGAAACGGCCCGACATATAATCTAAAAGAGCTTTGATGTTTTGACAATTATCCGCGCTGGAAAAAGTGCCCCACACCTCCGTAAAATCGCGGGCTAAGGTTCTCAATTCTGATTCGGCATTTATCCCTTCATCAACAACATCCACGGCTTGCGGCGCTACGGGCAAAGACGGCGCGGAAGACGGGGTTGTCTCCGTCGCTATTCCCGAAGGAGTGATAGAAGGAGACGCGCTTCCATCCCCTGTTTTATTTTTGCAACCGAAACCCCCTGTCGTCATCAGGATAAAACAGAGAGTCATAAAAATGGTGAATTTTTTATTTTTTAAAAGCATGCTTAAAGGATAATTTTCAATTTCTAATTTCTAATTTTTATTAAATTTTCAATGAATCAATTTTTAATGCTTAAATAATTTAGAGGACTGAATAATTTCGAAAGACTGTTTAGAAATTTAAGAATTAAAAATTGATTAAAAATTAAAAAATAAAAATTAAAAATTTATCATCACTCTGCGCTTTTTGTCTCATCTTCATTTAACTCCATACCTTCGTTTGCTGACATTTCCACACCATTTTGCCCTTGCGCTCGCGCGAAATCTTCCTTCGCGCGGGCAATCTCAATCAACTGCTTCGGGTCGGAAGTAATAATCTGGTCCTCGGAATAAGAAGCGACGATTTTAATCGCCACATGCTTATTGCCGGCAAAGAAGATGCCCTCGCCCACATCCGAAGCTAAAAGCAAATATTTCTCTTCTTGGGTGAGATGGAAAACAGAGGCGACCAAATCAATCGCGGCTGGGGATTGCCGCAGAAGGAGCTGAATTGAAGAATTAGTAACAATCGCCTGACCATGCCGCGTGGATAAGAAGTCATTAACGTCCTGGCTAATCGTAGTCAAACCGAGATAATATTTACGCGCTCTCTTGGCAATAGAAAAAAGAAACATCGCGGAATCTTCATGCTCCATCAGCCACCACGCCTCATCCACCATCAGAATCCTTTTTTTGAGTTCTGCCCGCACAATATTCCAGATATAATTCAAAACAATATACATCCCAATCGGACGCAGTTCGTCTTCCAAATCGCGGATACTGAAAACGACGAACTGCTTGTCCAGACTGATATTAGTCGGCTCGTTAAATATGCCCGCGAAAGTCCCCTCGGTAAATTTAGAAAAAACCTGGGCAATGCTCTGCGCCCCTTCGGTGCTTTGCAAAATACGCTCAAAGTCCGTCATCGTCGGCATTTCTTTGCCCTCCCAAGAAGTATCAGGCGTAATGCCTTTGGAAGCATAAGTTTGAATCAATACTTCATCCAGCAGGGCGTCAGCTTCAGGGGTGATGCCGCCTAAGATTAATTTTGCCAACCCTTTAAGATTAATAATCGCCTCCCGTAAAATATCAGTGGGATTAGTTTCGTGGGAGGCAATGGTTAAATCAAAGGGGTTAATGCGATAAGGAGAGGCTAAAGAAATTTCCAAAAAGCTCCCTCCCACCGCGTTCGCCAAATATTTATATTCATTTTCAGGGTCAATCACTAAAACATCCGCCCCCAGCATTAGGCTGCGCAAAATCTCTAGTTTAATCGCATAGCTTTTCCCCGCTCCGGATTTTCCGAAAACGACTGCGTTCGCGTTTTCCAAGGAAAAACGATCAAAAAGGACTAAACTATTATTGTGGCGGTTGATGCCGTAGAGAACTCCCTCGTTAGAAGAAAGTTCATAGGACACGAAGGGAAAACTCGTGGACAGAGGGGAGGTATTGAGATTATTGGTGATAAAAATCTCATCATTGCCCAAGGGAAGGGTGGAAATAAAACCCTGTTCGGCTTGGAAAACCGCCTGTTTGGTGTAAATCAAACGCGAACCGAGGAGATTTTCCACTCTCTTCGTATTTTTATTTAATTGTTTTAAGGAACTGCCATAGATTGTAATGTAGAGAGCGAACTTAAACAACCTCTCGGTCCCCTGCTGCAGAGAATCGCGCAAGGCTTCCACATTCTTGTAGGCATTTTCCAAAACCGGATTGCGCACCTTGCCATGCTCCTGCTCCACCGCGATACTAGAAGATATCTTAGCTAGAGTTTTGGTGAGATTCTTCAAAACCGTGTTTGAGCTTTGGGGATAAATGAACATCCCAACATCAAAAATGGCGTCCATATTGATCACCGGCGTAAACCAATCCGTATGCAAATAACGCGGATAAGTATAAACAAAGAGGGTGCGGGAAAAATACTCGCCAATCTGGACATAGCGCGAAGTAACGCGCATTGCCGAAGGGGCTAAGAGATCTCGCAAGGTCGCTACCCCTTCCAAATATGCCTTTTGCGCCTCCAGAATATTAATCTTCTCCTCCTGGCTTAAACCTAAACGCGAAGGCGCGCCAGGACCAAGAATTTCCAGGATAGACTCCTCTTTTTGAGCAGGAGGAGTATTTTGGTTGACTTTATTTTTATTGTTGAACATCAAAACAAATTAAAAATGAAAAATGAAAAATTTAAAATTACAATTTAAAATGTAAAAAGAATTGGCTTGAAAGATTTTTAATTTTGCATTGTGGTTTTTCATTTTGCATTTTGCATTTTTAATTTATACCACATTCAACTGCTTAATGTCGGTCATCGGCTGATTTTTGGAAGTCGCGGGATTATAAATATTATAAAATAGCTCAATCAATTCTTGGGTGTTCAGGCGCACGCTTTTCAATCCCATGGCATTCAGAAGCCCCTCCACTCGCGCCACGCGTTGATTCAATAAACTATTATATTTTTGAAATTGCTTCTCATTCTGGCTGATCACCTCCGCGGGACGCAATAAATTTCTCATTCTTGCCATCACACCCAATTCTCTCGCTTCCGTAAAGGCGTAAGGAATCACAATGTAAAAACGTTTCCGCATAATCTTTCCCCACTCTACCAGATTGCTCACATATTCCCGATATTCAATGGTCTGAATACGCAAAAGTTCATTAGTCTGCTTTTTCTCTAATTCTTCCAAACTTTTTAGATAACTTTCAATATTGAGTTCCCTGGACTGAATCACAAACTGCATTGGAAAATCTAAAGAGTTGAGAAAATTCTGGTAACCATAAATAACGGAATTTTGTTCTTCCACGCTCTTTAAGGAAAAATTTAAGCTGGAAACCATCAAAATCGCGCGCAAGGTGCCATCCCGCAAAACCACGGTATTGTCTCTGACACCCGTAATATCTAAAAACTGCTGGGTGGATTTCTTGGTTTTTGCCTTCGCCAGTTTGGGCGAATGAAGGTTCTCTCTCTTATTTTGCGGCTCTTTATTGCCACTTGCAAGGTTCTCTTTTGGATCTTTGTTTTTTGAAAACATGAAAGCTTAAAACTTAAAAAGTAAAGCGTAAATAAAAATTTAAAGCTTGGTGATGAAAATTTTGTAACTTGTAACTTGAAACTTGTAACACAAGGGATGGAATACTTGAGTTACAGGTTATAAGTTGTAAGTTATAAGTTGTAAAAAATATGGTTTTACATTTTGCGCTGCTGTTTCGCATTTTTATTTTACTCTTTTACGCTTTCATTACGATGTCTCTAGCGCCTTCTCAATATGAGATAAACTGCCACGTTTCATATGGGCCTTGACTACCTCTCTTTTCTCCGCGCCTTCGGCAAACGAAACCTTGATCGTATTCTTAGCGGTTAACTTGCCTGTTTCGCGGCGCCAAATCCGGATCGGAGGCTTTAAATAGAAACCAAAAACAGCTAAAACAAAATAAATAAACGGCCGATCATTGACTTTTATAAACGCGAAAGCGGAAGTGATCGCGAGGGTCGGAATGGTTATGACAATAAAGAGAGATAAATCAAAGAAAAACCAATAAATCAATTCCACGGCGGCGGCGGCGAGAAAATAAAGAAACTGCTTAATGGTGAGGGGTCCCACCACCTTGTCTTCTATGTCAATAAATTGGGGAACAGTAGCTTGCATAAAAACAAATTAAAAATGAAAAATGAAAAATCACAATTTAGTATTGAAATTTTCTGCTCGCGTCGGCAATAGCGTTGAATTCCTCTTCGGTCAAATAAGGCTCTCCTTGCATCATCCTCCTTTTGGCAATCTCCGTGATCGTCTTGCCTTGAGCAATGCTTTCGCCGCCGATCATAATATATAATTTATAAGGCCCCGAGCCTCGCCAAGCCTCTATACTCTGAAATCGGGCAAGTTCGCTCTTACCCACCAAACTATTCACCTGCGCGACGAGACGACTTGACGCTTCGCTGGGCTGACGAATTTTAAAATTCTCCAAACCCAAATTTTTAAGGTCGTTAACACTCTTGATTGCCTCAATGGCAAGCCCGGCATTTTGCTTTTCTCCCGCGGCAGAATGAGATTCTAATTTCCGCAAAACATCAGTAACGACCGTCTTCTTCCCTTCCGGCAGAGAAAACATGGGGGAAGGAACGTCACTCCCCCTGCTCGCCTCGCTAACGCTCTCGCCTCGCTGACGCTCTAGCGTAGCGGGTTGGCGTAGCGAGCCCGAGGGGGAGGGAGCGGCGCTCACCTCGCGTGAAGACTGTCCAAAAATCGGCGCGGGAGCTTCTATTCTAGAAATATCTTTCTTGTCTTGCAAAGGAGCGGACTCTATCAGATGTTTGCTATCTAACGGGGTAAAAATTTTATCCACTGGAAAACCCTGCACATCGGGAGGAACAACGGGGAATATAGGTGACTCCTCCCACGCCAAATTTTTGGCAGGAGAGGGCGGAGCTTCTTTTTCCTCTAGAACAGAGGACTTGGTCTCTTCTTCCCGGGCTCTAAAATCAACATCCTGCTGCGAATTATTCTTCTGGCTATTCTGATACTTGCTCAGAAAATCCGCTTGCCCTTCTTCGGGAAACTCTTCTTTCAAAAGTTGGGTGATTTGAGCCGCTTCCGCCTGTGAAAGTCCTGCCCCTCCCCGCTCCTCGGGCCGGGTTAGGGCGTCTTCGGTTTCTAATTCGTCCCGAATATCCTTAATATAAATAAGAATACTGCCTTCAAGACGCGATTTCTGCAAAGGAGACAATTTCAACTTTAAATCGCTCAAAACGCTATCCACAAAATCCCTGATCGCCCCCGCGCCCAATTTTAACAGGGTTGATTTTTCGGCGGCGGTCTTGGATTCTGGCAAGCCCTCTGGAGGGACGGGAACTTCGCGATCCAAGGCTTGTTTTTTTTGCTCTGAAGGAATATTGATTACTTTCTCTATAGCCCGGCTTAAATCAACACTTTCCTCAAGCGGCAGATTCAGGTTAATTCTTAGAACGCGCGGCAGATCAGAATTTTTAATCTCCCCGCTCGCGAGCTTCCCTAAAATTCTCGCTTGCAATCTTCTATCTTTTTCCGAGAGACGAAAAGCATCGCCTATCTTCGCGAGGCGCGAGGCTGTTTCACGGGAAGAGAGAAGGGTATTAAGATTTTGAGGGAAATTGGTCATTTTAGTTCAAAGTTCAAAGTCAAAAGCCAAACTGAAGATTGAAAATGACAATTTTTAATTTTTAATTTTTAACTAATTCTTAATGTATTAATTTTTATTGTTTTGTATTATGGAGATTATCTTAGAAAACATTTTAGCGTACCCTTGGACTTCTTGCCACAATTGATGGCACTCTTCTTTTACGCTCTCATCGGCTTGAGCAAGCATTCTTAGCCAGTGCATTTGTTTCTTTGGCTTCTTTCTTACAAATATGGATTTTATTCTTAAAATCCTTCCTTGAAGAAGCTCCGTTAGCTTCCATATAATTTGCCCCTATTGAGGTGCCTGAACGAATTAATTGATTTATCAACGGCGAGGCAATGGGATTCTTGCAAGCTTTCTTTGATAAAATAATAATTTCTTCACCCAAACGCTCAAATTTCTCTTCTAAATCATAATTAACATCATCTTTAGTTTTCTGCATGCAATAATTCGTTAATTCAACAAAAATTAGTTAAAAATTAAGAAATAAAAATTAAAAATTGTCTTTAAACTTTGAATTTTGAACTTTTAACTGAATTTTATTCCGCCCAAAATGGGCTATTTACAATATAGCTTCTTACTTCCGGCGATAATTGGTTAAAGTTCTGACGGATAATTTGCCGCAATCGCCCTTCTTCAACAGGATCTCCTTTTTGCGCCGCGGCTTCTAAAATAGAAATCGTAATTTCTGAATTTGAGGTATCCACTAACTTTTCGCTCTGAACAAAATTTTTGTTCAGCAATGGAGAGGAAAATCCATCCCCCTTTTGGAAAGGAGAGTTGGGGGCGGGAGTAACACTCCCCCTGCCCGAGGGGGAGATGGAGGGGGTGGGAGGTTCCGGCATTCTCTGTGATAATAAATCCGTAGGCTCATTTGGAACAGATGTTTGAGACGGCAATGGCTCTTCTCTTCCGGCAAATGCCGCGGGTCTTTTAATCTCCTCTGTTGTGGGCGGAGCAAATGACGCGGGCTGCTTTGAAACGGCTCCGGCGGTATAGGGAGAAGAGGCGGCACTCCCTCTGTCTTGAGGGGGGAGAAAGACACTCCCCCTGCTCGCCTCGCTAAAGCTCCGGCGTAGCGGGCCCGAGGGGGAGGCGGAGGGGGAGGGAGTCTCCGCGGCTAAAGGCGCCCTGTTTTGCGCTTGGGGAAATCTCGTTTCTCCGTTCGCGGGTCGAATATCCCGTAAATCCTGCGGACCTTGATAACCTTGAGGCGGTCGGTTCGCTCCTTCCGACGCAGTTTGAGCCAAGGCTTGACCCAATCTCACCTGCTTTCTTTCTTCTATACTCACTCCCTGTTCTTGCGTCATTTCCATCTCCGCCATTACTCCCAAAGGCTGCAACGCATTATAAAGCTTTAAAAGCTTTGCCAAAATTATTTTATCCCCTTCTGCTAGCTTTTGAACCTCTGTGTTCTTATTTAAAAAATCCCTTTCCTCAAGCTCTAAAAGCTGCGGCCGACCCGGATAGCTGTGGATAAAGAGGGCGAGCCACTCGCCAATCGTTAAAGAACCTATTTTTTGTCTGTTATCGCGCAAGGCTTGCACCAATTTTTTACAAAGCTCTTCCCGTGGTCCAGTCGGGTTGACCCAAAGTAAAGCTTCCAAACGACCCAATACAATCTCCTCATCCAAAGGCAAAACCTCTTTAATCTCGCCTTGAAACAATTGAATAATCTCACTGTCCCTCTGCGCCGGCAAACTGACATAATTAACTAGAGTCGCCCATTTTTTTAGTTGACCTAAAATTTCCGGCTTCGCGCTAAGCTCTCTTCTTTGTAGGACTTCTTTAAACTCTCTGGACAATTTAAAAGCTTCCTTATCTTCGCAAAAATAAATAATTTCCCCGACCTGCCGGTTCACTTCCTGCAAAACCTCTGGCCGCGTTATCTCTTCTGAATTAAGAGTGTTTAAATCTCGCATAGATATTATCATTATTGTCTATTTCGTAATTAAAGATCATTTCCAATTTAAATTCCGCCCCCCATATTCAGCCGATCTTCGTCCTGACGTAATGTCTCCGCTCTAGAACTCTCTCCTACTGCATCTCTATCTCTACCTCTACGATCACCAGCACCAGCTATTGATCCTCCCTCACCGCCTGTCTGGCCTACTTTATCAAAAAGTTTCTTTAGAATTCTTCTCATATCCTGCGCCTTATCCCTTCTCACCTTGGCAGCCCCTTCCTTCCCCTTCTTTTCTAACCTTTCAGCTTCCTTCTCCATCTCATCAGTGATACCCAAAAGATCCTTCTGGTTCTCTATATATCTTAAGGATTCAATTAGGCGCGGCTGGGCCCAGCTGCCCAATCTATCTACATCTTCATCGGTCAAAGGTTCAACCTGCCCCCTACTGCCAGGAGTAAGACCTAAATATTTAGCCCCAGGCGGCGCATTGGCATATTTTATCTGATCTTCTTTGGACATATCACTAATACTCATATCGCGGAAGAGGAGACCGGGGTGCCACCTTTTTTGATAAGTGCTTCTCTTTGCTTGTTCAGAGCTAATAATTCTTGTCCGATTTTGATTATAAGTATCCACGACTGTAGCGACCCCTTCGCGCAATTTCTCATCGGCGATAAGAAAGTTCCCTTTTTTGTCTTTTCTTTTTAAAATCTCTTCTTTGGAGTAACCAAAATTGTCCAGCATTAAGTTAGACAGTTTTTCAAAAGAAGTATCCACTCCCTCGACTTTTAATTTTTCCGCCTTTTTGCGCAAATATTTTTGAAACACAGCCGTCTTCTCTAAAAAAGTTACCTGCCCTGTTGCATTTTCCCCTTCTGCTAATTCAATCTTCTGCAGATCTTCATCATCTTCAGCCGTGTTAAGAGAGCGATTATCAGCCTCATCAAACGTGGTGGAATAAGAGAATTGAGGATAAGTTTGCTTCATTGCTTCAGCAATATCATTCGCGAACATCGAGGCACGATCCGAATCCCCGAAGAGCCTTCTTAAGACCGCCGTATCTGAACCCATCACCGCCTTTCCTCCGGAAAACTTCCGCGCGTACTCCGAACCCTTCAAAAGATCGTTAATATCACCTCGAGATAAAATTACCTCCAAAAGCCCCTGGACTTCGGCGGTCAAAGCCTGATCTGAACCAAGCCAACCCTTGCCTTCCATCTCTTTCAATAACTCGTCCAAACGGGTATAAAGAGCTTCTGTTTGAACATCGCTTTCATTAAGAGAGCTTGCCACTTCTTTCACTGCCGCTCTCTCCGCGCCGCGAGCATAAAGCTTCTCCCGCTCATAACCCGGACCCTTTTTCTGAAAAAAAGCATGCCAGCCGGCAAGCCTCGGTTGCAGTTCTGTAATCCGTGGACCATAAATTTCTTTCTCTCGCCGTTTGCGCCGTGCCTCTGTTACCGCCTTCCACACCTTAGGGCTAACCCATTTCAAATACTTCCCTGCTCTGCTTTCCATCGCCTTGCCCCAACCATACTTTCCTAAAGCCTTAGCTCCCGCCGCCGCGGGTTTACCCATTGTCAGCCATTCTGACCCTGTTTTCCATAATTTATTCGCGCCTTGCAGAATTCCGGAAGCGCCCATAACGCTCGCTTTGCGCGCCACATAAAGACCCGCCATCATAAAAGCCACAGCGAAAAGAAGCTTCATAAAAACTTGGGGAGAAGCGCCTTGCGCCGGCAATCGCCTTAAAGCCTCGCCTTCTGACAATAAACTCTCTAATGTTCCGGCTTTAGATTTAAAATGAGCGTCTAAATCCGCGCTTAAAACAATCACCGATAAAGTAATGCAAAAAATCATCACCGGCGCGAAGAAAGCGGTGCGCAAAAAAGTATTCCAAAAGCCAGAGACGATTTTCTTCTGCCCGACCGCCATCGCGAGGTAAATCAAAGGTGAAATCGCGGTCATTAAAAGCAGAACCACAATCCGGACAGCCAAAAGGAGCGCGGTCGCACCATAAACAATTACCGCCGACAGCATATAAAGAATCATTAAAATCTGGGCTCCCAAGACAGAGGCGAGAGTAGTAAAATCAGTGGAGCCGGCAAGCCTGTCCACGCCAAAAAGGCCTCCAAGACCCGCGGCTCCGAAAAGCGCCTTAATCGGAGCAATCTTATTCGGATTGAGATTCAAGAAAATATCCGACAAAATTTGTGAGAAATCAACCGCCACGCCGCAAAGCACCTTGGAAAAATTGATTAAAACCACGCCCGCTAAAAAACCAGGCAGCATTTTCTTTAAACTGCGCTCCTGAATGCCCAAGACCGTGCAAAAGGCGATATAAAGCAGAACGACGATAAAGAACATATTGGAAAAATCGCGCAAGAACCGCCAGACTAAATCCACAATCCCAAAATCAATTTGGCTGAAATTAAGCACCCACTCCAAGAAGGCGAAAATAAGAAACAAAAGACCCTGCAAAACACCACAGACGACAAGAGCAATAATGCCAAAAACCACAGAGACCACCAGCCCAATGGAATTGTTAAAAATTTTCCACGCGACCTGGCTTACTAAACTTCCTGCATTGCAATCATATAAAGGTTGAATATTATTCTTAAAGTCATCAAGGTTATTCTGATATTCTGGGATTTGACCAATATAAAAATTTTCTCCTCTACCCGAATTTACATCCCGCTCCATAAAACACGAAGCCGGATCAATAGTATCCCGTGGAGAAGCGCAGTAAGCCTTCTCTCCTATATTAATCTGATAACCTGCGGTTCCTACTGTATAGTTGATTGGTATAGTTACCACAAAAGCGGGAAGCTCGCGCTCTATTTTAGGAGTGCAGGGTTTTTTGGAATCCAAACAAACCTGGGGCAATATTTGCCCGCCTTTTTCATAGACCCCCTTTCCCCCGCCGCAAGCATTGGCTATGGTTGCGCAGGTAAAAACAACAGCAGTTTGAGTACTGGAAACCGAAGAGGGAATCTCTGCACAAAATGCTGGCGCCTTACAACCCACTTTTCCTGAATTAAAAAGAAATTGATATGACTTCGCTTTGTCAGCGGCTGGAATTAGGTTGATATCAAGAAGAGAAGGAGAAAAAAGACTGAAGTTAAATTTTTTTTCTCCAGCATTTCCATAACCATTGCACTTCTCACAATCATCTGTACCTACTATACATAGGTTATTGTCTACGCTTGCACAGTAATTTTCTTGTACCTGTGTAATACCACTAGTATAAATACTAGAAGCGCAGGCTTTATTTTGATTAGTCTCACATGCCGTCTCTCCCTTTGTCAGTGGATCGTTAGCACCATCACATGGCACCATTTCGGCCTGCGCTGTCCCAGATCTGCTAAACAATCCCAAGCCCGCGAGGCAGAGAAGAATCAATATTTTCCAAAAATTTTTGGTTTTAATTTGCATTTTGGCAATCCCCAAATGTGATTTAAGATCGTTGGCTCCCCAGTACACTCTTAGGGCGGAACTATGGAGCCAACAAGTTAACAATAACCCAAAATTCCCCTCCTAGTCGTTGAATTGAAAACTAAAAGGATTTTTCTTTTCCTTTTTATTTTGGATAATTCTTCTGGCTCTATAATTTATTTTGCGCTTTTCGCTTTTAACTACGGCTTTTTATACTATACCACAAAAAAACAATCTCGTAAAAACGAGATTGTTAGTTATCCACATAAAATTTTGAATCCGAGCGTTGGCTCCACACAGACTTAGACCCCTCCCACCCTCCCCTTGGTAAGGGGAGGTGAAATGCGCTCCCCCTGCTTTCCAAGGGGGGAGAAAGATTCTCACTCCCCCTGCCAGGGGGGAGGCGGAGGGGGAGGAAGCTTCAGAACCCCACCTAACCTCCCCTTTGAAAGGGGAGGTTAATGCACACTCCCCCTGCCCGAGGGGGAGATGCCTGCCCGCCATCGCTTCGCTTCAGGCGAGGCGGGGGGGAGGGAGTAAAAAGACGCGAAAATAAAAAACCCAGTATATACTCTTGAAGTATTATACTGGGATTGAGAAATTTCATTTGGTTGCGTCCATGGCGCAACGAAAGCCAAGAGTGATGTCCGTGAGAATGGGAGCGAGACCAAAGCGCATAGCTACGCGAAGGCGATGCTGGTCAGAAGAGCTATATTGCCACTCGCCACCGCGCAACACAGTCCATATTCCAGTCTCTGGTCCCGTTGGATTTGATTCTGGCGATCTTAAATAATAATCAGAATCATACCAATCAGTACACCACTCGTAGGCATTTCCTGCCATATCATACAAACCATACCCATTCGGAGCAAAGCTACCAACAGGGAATGTCAATTGCGGTTTACCAAGGCCACTATATACATATACATCATCATAAGTCAGAGTATCTCCCCACGAATAACGTTTGCCGACAAGACCACCCCGAGCCGCCTTTTCCCATTCAGCTTCTGTTGGGAGTCGCTTACCAGCCCACTCCGCATAAGCCTTAGCATCATACCATGATACTCCGACTACTGGATGATCTGGCCCATTGAGAACTGGGTAATTCCAATATTCTGGTGTTGTTTTGTGTCCAGTTGCATCCATGAACTTTTTATATTGTGCATTAGTTACCTCATAAACATCCATATAAAAGGCGTCAAGATAAACTGTATGCACTGGTCTTTCATCGCTATCGCCTTCATTAAATGAATCGCCCATCTGAAATTCTCCCGCAGGGATGAGAGCCATCGACGCACCGTCTGAACTGAATATCTCATTTGTTCTCACCTGAAGATTAGAATCTTGAGATTCCAGTGGATTCTGACTGTCTTTACCACAACCAACCAACATAACCGCAAGAACCGTAAAAGCCAAAATCACAAAGAAATACTTATAATACAACATCTTTATCACCCTTTTATCCTTCCTACATTTTGTAGTAATTAACGATAAATTGTCAAAGAAACGCCTCCCTAGCAGAAAATACTAGGTAAAATCGGTAAAACCCTGAATCTTTCTTTAGTCTTCATTATAGCACCTTTCTTATGTTTTGTCAATGTTTTACTCCTGAATCAAGGAATACCTGATTTCTTCTAAAACAAGCAGAAAAGCAAGCTGACTTAATATTACCATTTTGAACTTATATTGTCCACTTCCCTGCGCCTTTAGGCGGGGAGAAAAGAGGGGGTGGGAGCGGCACTCCCCCTGCTCGCCGCGCTAACGCTCCGGCGTAGCGAGCCCGAGGGGGAGATGGAGGGGGTCTAAGGGCGCGGGGTTAATCCCCAAGCTTCGCCCTCACATAATTTAAGACTCTTTTAATCCTCTGCCCTAATGTTAAAAACCTTTGAGTACTAGTGCCGAGAGTCTTTGATAACTCTATAGGTACCGATTCAGCCCAATTATTAGATGTATCCTGATCATAATGATCGTCTGTTTCTATTAAAGAGACCGAGACTTTAGCTTTTTTATAATATTCTGGAATAATGGGACCAAAGCAATAGCCATTGAAATCAATATTTTTGGCTGCCCCTGGCAGAAGCTTACCCGTAATTTGTTTCTCAAGCTCAGTTATGTGCAACATCTGACCTGGCACCACCCCACCATCTTCATCAAGTATGGTCACGTAAGCATCGGCATCTTCTACTGTATTTGCCAAATTTAATTCCTCCGATCCAGCATTAACAAGCTCTACACTTCCGTCTATGCAATAATTCCCTCCCCTTTGAGTCTTACGAGCTTGCACGGATTCAACAACTAAATCTGGTTCTTTAACTTCCGCGAGACCAGAACATTTTCTATGATCATTATTATTATCGTCATTCCATACGCCCGGCGTCCCGTTAGACTTTATTTCAGTCACATGTACTTCAAATTGGAAGAATCCCCACTTTTTCATGCCTAAATTAATTGGATAATTATCCTCCTTTTCTAATGGTGGACTGCCCTCCGCCAGATTGTACGAAGGGGCGCTCCAATGATAAGCTTCGGCACCGCCACCATAACATCCTTGGGGATCAGTCTGACCAGTTGGTTCCTTATCGAAGTAATACACAGTATAACTATAACTTAAATTATTAACATCTTCGGTGCCTTCATTAATAATTTGAAAATAACCATGTAAGATTCTAGCACCGCTCTGGCTATCTACACTGGCATAGCTTGCACCCTGCTTTATCCATTTTTGATATTGAATTGCTATATTTGTAATAGAAGGCTTTGGTTGGGGCGGTAGCGGAGCTGTGCATGCTGTGCCATCATTCTTTAATAATTGCGCGCCCAATTTCACAGGCAAGTTCGCGGCAATGATAAATTCTGTACCCGGTTTGTTTGGAGAATTATCCGCTTCCTTGCCTTTTAAGGTAAAGGTCAGAGTGTCGTTGTTATTATAAGGATGACCGGCTGTGTCATTCATCGGGATGGTAACATAAAAAAATAATTGTTTTGACTCCTTGGCATAAGAAACTATTTCGGGGGTAGTCAAATTGATGCCTGTTTTTGTTCCCGGACCGTCAGTTAAAGTAAAGGTGCTTTTCACATCTCTAGATGCTGTATTCATCAAATTGACGGTAAGTAACAAATATTCGCCCGGATTAGCTCTCCAATCACCTTCTGTGCTCGCGACACAGCTTGCGTGCAGAGAGCTGCATTTATCCGCCGAGGGGCAAGTATATTGGTATTGGAAAGGCGAAGGAGACGGCGTGCCGGTGGGGGGTTTATACCAGTCGCCTTTATCACCCACCATAATCTTGTAATCTGTGGCATTATAAAAACTATTCATACACATTGAGAGATAACGTGCTGGCTCGTATGTCGCTTGGGGGAAACTATTGCATTGGTCTTTGTTGTATAAAGTCAAATAAGCCGTATCCTGACCAGCTTCGCAGAAATAATCAGGCAGACCTGCTTTATTATTCCTTTCATTGAATTCTGGAATCACACCCTCTTTTTCGGTGAAATTAGCATCCACCTTTTCATCCGCAAAAACCGCAAAGCGCATATTTTTAGCCTCTCTGACTTCAAAATTAGGTATAATAAACTCTGCAATCCCTTTGCTGCCCTTTTTCTCATCGTAAAAATCAAACTCATCGGCGAGAGTCCAAGGGATTTCAGTAACTCGTTGATATTTTTTCTTGATGCAGTCAATATAATTTTTGTAAGAATCATCTGCCGCATTAGCGCCTGGTTGGTTGGTCTCGTCCGGATTCTCAAAATACTTGGCATAAGTTTCCAGTGCGCCGCTTGAGGCCGGTGATTTTGATTCACAGTAACATTCGTCAACCGACAGAATAGGATCTGTTGCGGGTGTGCCGCAATAATTGCCCCGATTCCAGCTCCAGTCCCAAGTCATATGATGTGTCTCTGTTGTCGGTTTGCCGTAGCAAACATAAACGCCCATGGGGATAACCGTGCCCTTTGGAATGGCGCGATCCCCTTGATTTTTAATTTTGAATTTTAAATCTAATTTTGATCCCTGAACCACGCCAGTAGTGCCAGCAGGAGATGTATTTATTTGAAAGTCTAACCCTGCCGGCACCAAATCCGGCTTTTTCAAAATATTGCCATCATCCTCGCTATTGTCGGCAGAGTTTTCGCAACCCCACACATCAGCCGGAAAATCAGTATACCCATCTTTATCATTATCCACGCCGTCGCTGCAGCGCGGAAATACCGGCACGGTCAAATCCTGATGGAAGATGATGCGCCCATATTGGTCCCGAAGGTATAAGGGAACCTTAGCGTTGCCGTCAGATTTAGCATCATCTTTCACGCGCAGGTTGAAATCCTTGTTTAATATTAGAGTTTGCCCCGAGACAATCATGCCAATCTTAATTGAACTTTTATTGTCTCCCGAATCATTCTTGCCGCTTCCGACATATTGAAAAACTGGAGAATTTTCTAAATCAATAAAAAGATCCAAACCGCTAAGACTGCCCGAGTGCAAGGGACGGATATCTTTTAAAGTAACCCCAATTTCAATTTCCTCGCCGGGATTCGCCACTCCTGTGTCATCGCCGTCCGGATGGTCGCCATCGCCGCGCAAATCAGCGGTCTTGAGTCCGTCACTTATTTTATATTCCGCGGTGACCGGTGAAGCCGACACATTCGCAATCTGGACAATGCGGTTATTGAGCTTATTTAAATCCTTATTTTTCGCATCTTTGTCAGAATCAAAAACCATCATCAAAGCGTGGGTGCCGGGCTCAACAGCGGTCCACGTAACTGTGGCAATATCACAAGCCGGCTTGTTGAACCAAGGCTCAGAAGAGCAGTTGATGGGCATTTCTATTGTGTCTTCGTAGACTTTTTTTGCTTTCACACTTGCGATTTCACTTCCTGCTTCATTAACAAGATCGCCAGTATAAAAATTAGCTTTCCCAAAGAAACCTTCCACGCCCCCTTCCACTCCTGCCAAATCATACAAGGTTACATGGACCTTATCCGCGGATTTGTCGAGACCATCATTTCTATAGCGCATTATAATCGGCACTTCCTGACCTTCATAAAATATAGGCGTAGGCGCGAATTGCCGGTCAAAAACATTCATATTCTGATACGGCGGCGGGTCTTGCGGCAGTTCCAGCATATAATTTTGGGCAAGGTAACCCCTGCCGCAGGGAGCGGGGTTAGAGCTATCTGAAGTGAAATATGTTTCTTGATGGCAATTTCTCGCCGCGGTGGTCGGATCAGGTTTATATTTCTCCCCGCTCCAAAGTTGTTTTTCTGTCACTTCGGGTAACTCATATCCTTGAAAAAATTCTGAAGCGCCATTGACTTCTTTTTTGAAAACAATATTAATATAAACGCTTTTTGTTATTTCGCTCCAAATCTGGTTCCTTTCGGCAAGACTTAAATCCGTGCTTAAATCCCAGCGGGCGATATGGACTCCTGCCGGCATATTATTAAAAACCAATTTGCGGTAAAGTTTAATATTTTCATTGGCTGTGTCAGTCGGCCTAAGATAGATTTCCACCGTAACATTGGATTTTTCAGTCAAGCGATAAGGAAATTCTAAAAAATCATAGCGTCCATCCGTGGATAAATTTATTGTTTCAGTCTTGATTTGATTTTCCTCGGGTTTTAAATTACAAAAATTCAAAAGCTCCAAAACCTTACGAATACCTGATTTAAAAGCATAAAAGGTTGCCAAATCGCCAAAAGTGTCTGTAACACCACTTTCAGAAGCCCAATTGCCAACTGCGTCTGTCACTTCTTCAACCACTCCTCCTAATCCTACCGTATCCCCCGCCCTAATAAGCAGCCATTTTGCTGCCCTTCCCAAAAGAGACACGCCTTTCTTTCCTGCTTCTGCGACAGATTTAGTTAAGAGAGGCTCAATTAACTCCTTGTAAACTACAAACTGGGCTAAAGTAGCAACAGAAAGCAAACTTTCTTTCTTATTAACAGAACTTGCTTGAGCTTGGAATTCACCTTGATTATTTTTGATCAAAAGAGACGTATAACCATTGGGGTCAGTCTTTGCCGCTTCCTCTCGGGTTTTATTTAAAGCCTCCAAAGATTCTAAATCTAACGCGCTGACTTGTTTTCTTAACTCTTCCGGCCAAGGATTGCCAACTGTTTCATCTTTATTGGGAACCATTATATAATTTTGCGTGTCAACCCCTTTTCCATCTATTGTCAATCGTTCTCCTTTTTTGTCTCCTACATCAAAAATCCAACAAATCAATTTCTTTCCAAGATCTGAAACCCAGCCCACTATCTCACCCAAAAAATTAGTGTCCACCTGTTTTAAGGCGGCGATTAAACACTGCCCGGCGCTTGGTCTTTGAGGTTCGCCCATTTTCCCCATCGTAGTCCCCAAGTCCGGCTCTATCACTTCAAAGCCGACAGGGCATCCAGCGAGAGCCCCTGTAGTCGCTCTTTTAACTTTAAAATTGACATTGGTAAGGTAAGTCTTGCCTAAATCATAGATAATGCGGGAGACGCCGGAGAGATCAGTGGCGTCGCCTGCGATTTTCAGTTTGCTCTCAATTAAATCATTGACCATCACCTTCACTTTCTGACCTGGCCTTTTAATTAAACCGGTCCAGCCCGAAGCCAAGGGATCAGAAATCGCCCTGGAAGTAAAGGCAATGCTCGCGGGATACACCTCTACAGGCTCTTGCCAAACATTGGGCTTCACTAAAGTTTCAATCACGTCAATCTTATATTGAATATCACAAAACAAAGCAAAGGGAAAATCGGCGTCCCAGCTCCAAATATCATAACGGTAGAAACCATTAGATAATGGATAAACATAATAAGTGCCTTTGCTGGCTAAATTATATCCAGAAATTGCCCCACTTGTTGCCGGGCTCTGAATTGGGGTGTATCCCCAGCCCTTGAGTTTACTATCAAGCTCGCTCTTTTTAAGATTTTCCCCCCTCTTCAGAAAATAAGATTCTATCGCCTCCGGCATATCGGTTACCTTGCGGCCGTCGTTATGACCCTCGGAAATTATATAATCCCGATTTCCCTCCGCTTCAGACGACGCCGCCACATCCATTGTCGTGCCCACGGCGCCCCAGAGCAATCCTTGAGGCGTAGACCAAATTCTTGCCATATTCTTGCTCCAATAATCGCGATCCGAAATAGAAGGGGGGCGGTCCTCTCCGCTCATCTCTTTGGAAACCTTATCCAACTCTTTCAAAACAGAATGGCTTAATTTATTGCCGGTCTCTTTAAGTCCGCGGTAGGCTAAATTCTCCAAGCCCAAGAAAGCGTTTAAGAGGGGCGCGTCTATCTTAGCGTCTCCCACTTCACTAGCGACCCAATTATGGAATTTAGCAAAGCCGAAATCCAAATAAGGCACAAAGACTTGGCGGTTGTAATCCTGCACTAAATATTCGTCTTCAAAGCTCTTGACCACTTGAGAATAAAAGCGGTCTACCACGGTATTAAGGGAATCCTTGATAATTAATTTCAAAAAATCTCCATAATTAAAAGAAGCGAGCCCCGAGAAAAAAGTTTTCATCGGGTCTAAAATCAAGCCTTGCAGCACTCCTTTAGATTGCGTGTCCCCTGTTGCCGCCGTCTCTGCAGCACGGGCTGGCAACGCCCCTCCCAAGGGGCTCCCCAAAAAACCAATCAGCAAAAGAAGCGCAATTCCCTTGCGATGTTTGTAAAGCAAATGATTGTGGAAGAAATTTTTGTCCATTATCTTAATATTGTCATTGCGAGGAGGGCCTTTAAGCCCGACGAAGCAATCTCATCAAGCTATATTAATACAGATTTAGGAGATTGCTTCGGTCGGCATCAGATGCCTCCCTCGCAATGACGACAATTCATTATTATTCTTTGTTATCAGCGCTATATTTCTTAGATAATTCATCTAAATTCTTCTGCATTAATACTTCTAAACTGTCAAAAGACTTCAATTTGCCGATAATAGCATCCGCCTGTCCGGTATCGCTGCTGCGCAAAGAATTTTCATCCGTCACCTCCTCATAGATGCGGATAATGGTTAAAAAGATTTTATGGATTTCTTTAGTATCCCGCGGCACGGCGATTTTCAGCAGCTCCGCATCAATATTCTTGAGCGCGTTATAGGTTTGGTTAATGACAGTATAATCATTCTGGGCAATCTGATTTTTTAAAGTAGCGGCGTCAATACTTTGTAAACCGGAAAAATTTTTTTCAAAAATACCATTGACATCTTGGAAATATTTTTGGATGTCTTCTGCTTTACTGGTATCAAAAATCTTGAGTTCGCTATCAGAGATTTCCGCGGGCGCGGAAACAGGAATCGCGTTAAACATATCCTGCATTGAACTTTGCATAGAGTCGGAACTTAAAATCTTTTTCTGCATTTCCAGTTTTCCCGAGACATCCACATTGCCGGACTGCGCCTTAGCAATATCTTCCTCAGACAAACCCAGCTTTTGCAGGGCGCTGTAATCATTGCCGGTTAAATTGCTAAAGTCCGTTTGCCCGCCTTGGTCCAGCGCGCATTTGCCGCCGGAAGCGCCGGCATCAACCGAACCAGCAGCGCACGAAGCGCTGGTCGTGGACGCGGAGGCAACAGCGGGAGCGGCACCAGAGGCGGAGGGGGTGGGAGCAAAACTCACCGCCGGATTTTTCTTCACGGCTGGAGTCAAAGGATCATAGCCATTTTTTACTTCCACGCCGTCAGGATAACCATCGCCATCCGTATCCTTCTGGAAAGGATTAGTAGCGAGTTTCTCTTCAATCTCGTCCGAGAGTCCGTCTTGGTCAGAATCAATGCTCAAAGGCAAAGAATTCGCGGTAACATTGTTATTGCCTGAAGTATTAAAAACACGGCTGTCAGTTTTGGCGGCGATTTGAGGCACGATTGCCCCTCCCTCTTCTTGCGCGGTCTCTGTCAAAGCCGCGGCTTGCACTGTCGAAATGGAATTTCCCTTTCCGCTTTCGCTCGCTAATGTTTCGCTCATCCTGTTTAAGGAAGCCTGCGTCTCTTCAAGATTAATTTTGCGGTCTAGAAAAATAAAACCCCCAATAGCGCCGGCGATTATGATTAAAATCGCGACAGTGACTACTTGGAGGGTTGACCTTAAAACTGTTTTGGTTTTTTGATTTTGAAGAAAATTAAAACCCCGCACCACTTTCGGTTCAGGGCTTGTAGGATTTGGTTCTTTAATACTCGCGTCTTCAGAATAACCGCGATACCAATTTTCTAAATAAGAAGGCAGTCCTCCCGGTAAAGCCGTTTCCGGCGCATAGCTTCCCGCGTTACTAAAATTGGGGTTCGGATTATTTAAAACCTCAGAATGCCCGGGATAACCCGAGAAATCAAAATGATTTTTCATTTTTGTTTTTGATCGCCTCTAATTTTGGAGGTGAAAAATTTTTATTTTTATTTTAGCGACTCTTGAAAAGCTAATTTTGGCTTCTCAAAAATCAGAGAAAAATCCCCTAGAAGCAGCTTATTTGCCCTCTAGTTATCTAAATATAGTATATCACATCTAAATCTTCAAGTCAATGGGGGGTAATGGGGATAAAAATGAATAATCCCCGCACCTTTAGGCGGGGAGATATCTGTTGGCTCCATAGTCCCCGAGTGAAGCGAGGGGTCCGCCCGCTAATGCCTGAAGCCGCGCCCGACAGCGCAAGACGCAGTCGTTGCGGGCGGGCGCAAGCGATGGCGGGCAGGCTGTGGAGCCAGAATGCAAGACGGAGGTATTAAAGATAAAAGTATTAGCAGAAAATGACGGTCTGCATTTTGGCTCCATAGGGCTAGCGCCACTATGGAGCCAACTATTCAAAAAAAGGCGCGAAAATAAAAAACCCAGTATATACTCTTGAAGTATTATACTGGGAATAAGAAAAATCATTTGGCGTCCATGGCACAACGAAAACCTCTGTCATAACCGGGTCGATCAGGAGTATCTTTATCCCGCCACGCCACGCGTAATAAAAATGGTATGGCGTCGCAAGAGCCTCCTCTTATAACCTTTTCTTTACCGCCGTCCGGACCTTTCGGATTAATCCGGGGTGAATTTGCATAATAGCGGCTATCGTACCAATCGGCACACCATTCAGATACATTGCCTGCCATATCATACAAGCCATAGCCATTGGGAGAAAAGCTACCTACAGGCGCTGTATCTTCATAGCCATCAATTAATTTTTTACCACCAATGGATCCCACGATCTCATATTTTATACCTCCAATACTAAAACTAGCATTACGGTCCCCAAAATTACATTGACTACCATCGGGGTTCTGATCACCCCAAGGGAACTTCTTCCCTACCAGTCTACCTCGCGCCGCTTTTTCCCATTCTGCTTCCGTAGGCAAACGTTTTCCAGCCCATTTAGCATATGCCGAGGCATCATACCAATTAACGCGTACCATAGGTTGATTGGGCGCAGAACTATTCCAAAAATCCGGTGCCTTATGTCCAGTCGCATCTATAAACTTCTTATACTGCGCATTGGTAACTTCATAAACATCTATGTAAAAGGCATCTAAAAAAACTTCATGTGCCGGTGTCTCTGTCTTGGCAACATCTAAAACCCCATTCCACTCCTGTTGAATCGTGTCCCTCCAGCCCGGGTCCTTAATGTCAGCAATCTTAAATTCGCTAAAATCACCATGCCCCATCTCCGACATAAACTCCTCCGCCAAAGTGTTGATATCAGAAGTATTAGTTCCCATCTGAAATTCACCAGCCGGGATTAAGACCATCGGCGCATCTTCTTTAATGACGGGCTCTTGGACTTTATCGTCCCCGTTATCTTTATTCCCATTTTCCACTACTGGGACATCTTTCCCATTTGCCTTTGTGTCATCTCCAATTTCCTTGCCACTGGCGACGGCTTGCTCAATCTCTTTTTGCACTGAAATTACAACCTGTCTATTTCCGTAAACCAAATTCCACTCCCCTATTGGTTCAAGAGGCACAACCGTGAATAAACCTACTAATTCCGTACTTTTTGGTTTAATGACAAACGTGATCTCATTATCTGAATTCAAAAGATAATTCATTGCCGTGCCGATGGATGATTCTACAGAAGTATAGTCAAAAACAAACACTTCTTTTTGGGAATAAATTACAGCGCCCTTCACATCATTTATAATGAACGAAGAGCCATCTATAGTGATCTCTTTGTTACCCAAATTACTGATAGAGACGAGGAACCATGCCTCATAACATTCTTCTCCTGCTATTTTTCCTAAAACAAAATCTGGTTTCGCTTCTGCAAGCACTATTGCCTGCACCTCTATCTCCACCTGCGGATTAGAGTCTTCGGACACTATCGGATTCAAATTATCTCCACAACCAACCAACAACACTGCAAGAAACAAAATAACGGAAAATTTTAATCTTAACATTTCAATCACCTTTTTATCCTTTATGAACTTCATTGTTAACGATAGTATAACTAAGACAAAAAATTGTTAAAAGAGCACCTCCCTAGCAAAAACTGCTAGGTAAAATCGGTAAAATCCTGAATCTTTATTAAGCTTTCATTATAGCACTTTTCATAGAATTTGTCAATGTTAAACCCTCTAAAGCTTTTTTGCGGTGGGAAATCTGGTTTTTCTCGGTTGCACTCATTTCCGCCCAAGTCTTGCGAAAGCCTTTAGGAATAAAGATGCAATCCCAGCCAAAATTATTCACTCCCCTCGGTTTCGGGCTAATACTGCCTGCAACCTTGCCTTTGCCGAAACAATATTTTTTGCCGTCATAATAACAGACAACGCATTGGGCATAAGCGCGGCGGTCTTTTAAATCCTTCAGCAAATCCGCGAATTTATTCCAGCCCATTGTCTTCTCCACCCATTTAGCCAAAGCGCCCGGAAAACCATTTAGGGCGCGGATATATAGTCCCGTGTCTTCCACCAAACAAGGCTTCTTAACCTTCTCATATGCCAGTTTTGCCTTGAAGCGCGAAATCTCATCCACCTCTACAGCTTGAATTTCGGGCAAATCCAAACTAATCTGCTTGAGCGGCATTTTAAGAATTGCTTTGGCTTCTAAAAATTTATTTCTGCTGCTAGTAACGAAGTATAGCATAGTATAAATTGTTCTAATTATTCTAATTGTTCTAATTTCTAAACAAATCCTAATAACTAATATCTAAATGTCCAAAAATTGGTCATTGGTCATTATTTAGGATTTAGGTCAATTAGAGTAATTAGAAATTATTTAATGATAATTACATTGTCTTTTTAAAACACATTTCTCGCATTTTGGTTTGGGATGGCAAAATTCCTTTATGTGTTTCACGATTAAAGCGTGGAATTCCTGATATAATTTTACCTTATTTCCTCTTAAAGTTAAATCTTTACGGACAAAATCCTGAATTGCCGCGTAAGTCGCTTTTCCAGGAATAAGACCCAAGCGCGAAAATAATCTTTTGGTGTAAGCGTCCACTACAAAACTTGGTTTTCCCAAGGCATAAAGAAGTATGGAATCCGCTGTTTCCTCGCCAATGCCTTTTATCGCGAGAAAATATCGGCGCAATCGCTCCAAAGAATCATTCTCCTGCCAAGGCTCCTTCAAAATTTTTTTGACCAAATTTTTAATATACCCTGCTTTTTGGTTATAATAGCCTGCCGGCTTAACGCACCTGGCAAGGCTGCGCTTGGGTGTATTTTGCAATTTATGCCAATCTAAGAGCCTTGCCCCGGATAAATTTGCTAAAGCGAGCTCTACATTTTTCCAGGCGGTGTTCTGCGTTAAAATCGCGCCGAGCATAATCTCAAGCTGGGCGCCAGATAAACCGCGTTCACTCTTCTTTCTTGTTCCGCAAGAAATAGGCCACCAATGCTGGGCGCCGTAATAACATAACAAAAGCGTATATAAATTATTTAAAGATATCTTCGTTGGCATCTATTGCGATAATTTTTAATTTCTAATTTTCAATTTTTATTCAATTTCTAATTACTTAATTTCTAAACTGGTTGCCATATTTAGAAATTTGTCACTTCTAACTGGGTTTGAAAATTTATTCATTGAAAATTTAATAGAAATTAGAAATTGAAAATTGCAAATTATTTCCTCCCCACCGTTACAAGATTCTGCCCCTTCCATCTATCCGTCTTTATTCCATCCTTTTCATAATAATTTTCTACAACCCGCAAGCCAGCATTTTGCAAAAGCCTCCCTATTTCCCTTTTAGTAAATCCGTGGTAATATCTTTTTTCTTTATAAAGGACATCATTAAAATCCATTTTATTTTTCCCCAACACTTTCTTTAAATTATAACGCAGTCGCAGGGAACAAAACTTGGTTTGGAAAAGATTCCAATTCGTGAGCAACACTAATCCGCCAGCTTTGACTAACTTTGCCGCATTGCAAAGAGCCTCTTGCCGCAACGCGCGGCTTGGGATATGGTGCAAAACCGCAATTAACACAGCTACATCAAAAGACTGCGGAGGCAGTTTTAGGTCTAAAATATTTCCTGCCTGGAATTCTGCGCTGCCGTAATCCCTTTTTGCTTCTTGCAATAATCTTTTACTTGCATCTACGCCAAGATAACTTGCCCCTTTCTGCGAAACTAAAGGATAAAGCCTGCCGTTGCCGCAGCCCAAATCTAACACTCTATCACCTTTTTTGATATAGTTAGCGAAAGAGATAAAAAGCGGCCAATCCCGCTGGCGCGAGGCGGAAAAATCCTGCGCCCGCTGTTCATAATAATCCTGGGTTTTTTCAATTAATTTTTGGGCGAAAACAGCATCCATAAATCATTGTTTCATTGTCCAATTGTTCCATTGCTTAAAAAATGACAACAATGAAACAATGAAGCAATAGAACAATGGCCAATAATTATGAATAAAATCAATCAATTAGCTATTGAACGCGCTATTGACGAAAAAATTAAATCAAAGGCAGAATTAAACGGTTTAAAGCGCAGAATTCTGAAAAAAACACACGGTCAATTTCCGCGCGATTTGGATTTATTGAAAACCTATCGCGCCCTTTTAAGGCAAAAAAAAATAAAAAGAAACCCAGCCTTAGAAAATTTATTAACCACCCGTGCTGTCCGCACGCTCTCCGGCATTGCCGCGATCACAGTTTTAACCAAGCCTTTTAAATGCAAGGGGCGATGTATTTACTGCCCGCAGGAAGAAGGGATGCCGAAAAGCTATCTTAAGAATGAACCGGCGGCGAGCCGCGCTTTTTTAACCGCTTTTGACCCCTCTCTGCAAGTCAAAACCCGGCTTGCTTCTCTCACTCTCACAGGGCACAATACGGAAAAAATTGAACTTATTATTTTGGGCGGCTCTTTCGCGGCTTACCCCAAAGCATACCAAAGGATTTTTATGCAAAGATGCATTGAGATGTTAAACGGACGGAAAAGCCGCAACCTTGCGCGAGCCCAAAAACAGAATGAAACTGCCTGCCACCGCTTGGTAGGTCTTTCTATTGAGGTAAGACCAGACGAAGTCAACCTGAAAAATCTAAAGTGGTGGCGCAGCTTGGGCGTAACGCGCGTGGAAATCGGCGTCCAGACCATTCACGACGATATCCTTAAAAAATGCCGGCGCGGCCACAGCGTCAAGGCGACGGCGCTCGCCACGCGACTGCTCAAAGACTGGGGCTTTAAGGTTGTTTATCACTTAATGCCTAATCTGCCCTGCTCCACGCCCCAAAAAGATTTAAAAGTATTCCAGACTTTATTTTCCGATGCCCGTTTTCAGCCAGACCAAATCAAAATCTATCCCGTAGTCGTTTTAAAGACCGCGCCCCTTTACAAGGTCTGGAAGGCTGGGTGTTTCCAGCCTTATTCCGCCGCCACGCTCAACCATCTGCTCATTAAAATCAAAAAGGGCGTGCCGCCCTATGTCCGCATTATCCGTTTAATCCGCGATATTCCGAGCAACTCAATCATTGCGGGCAATAAAATCACGAATCTGCGCCAGATTTTAAAAGAGAATAACGTGCAATGCCGTTGCATCCGCTGCCGCGAAGCCAAAAACGCGCCCTTGGGCAAAATCTATCCGCGCATACTAAAATATCCAGCCTCTTCCGGCACTGAATATTATTTAAGCTACGAAAATAAAAGTAAAACCACGCTTTACGCGCACCTCCGCCTGCGTTTTCCCTCGCTCAAATCTGCCTTCCATACTTGCGCCATTATCCGCGAGGTGCATACCTACGGTCAAGTAGCATCGCTTCAAACTCAAAATCAGTCTGCCACACAGCACCACGGTTTGGGCAAAAGGTTGATTAAAAAAGCAGAACAAATTGCGCAAAAGAATGGTTATCAAAGAATTATGGTGATCGCTGGAATTGGAGTAAGAGAATATTATCGGAGACTAGGATATAAATCAGGCAAATTTGGCTATATGGTTAAAAGCATAAAAACCCGATTCTTATAACTTGTAACCTATAACTCAAGTAATATCATCCTTGCGTTACAAGTTTCAAGTTACAAGAATAAGGTTTCCAGATTTTAGTAGTTATAGATTTGACTTTTTACTTTTTAATAAGTTTATCCAATCCACCACGCCCAGCTCCTGCGCCCTCGCTGTCCTTTTGACTCCCGCGGCTTTAAGCCAAGAGGTTACCTCTTCATCCGTTAAAAGATAACCATTTTTTAAATTATTATGGATTTGTTTTCTGGGACTCGCAAAGCCAATTTTAATTAAACGAAAAAACTCCGCTTCTTTGTTATCCATCTCCTCGGCAGTAACGCGCAAAAACCCGCGGCGATTATACCAGTGAAGTTCGCGGGCAAGCTCGGAGTGCGGATACATCCTGATCCTTAAAATCGCTGAATCTACCTCCGGCGGAGGTGAAAATTTATCGCGGCTTACATAATCCACAATTTCCGGGCTGCCAAAGGTCTGCACCGCGACTGTTAAAACACTCATTTTCCCAGGGCGGGCGCAAACCCGTTTCGCCACTTCCTTTTGCACCAACAAGACCATCATTTTAGGTCTTTTTTTACTGGCGGTAAATTTTCTTAAAATCTTCCCCGTGATGTAAAAAGGGATGTTGCCAATAACTTTATAATCTTTGGCAAACTTAAAATTGAAAATGGAAAACTTGATGATGTCGTCCGGAACTATTACCACGGCGCGGAAAGGCTTGAATTTGCGTTCCAACTCGCGAGCCAAATCTCTGTCTAATTCCACGGCGACAACTTTGCGCGCCCGCATCGCCAATTTTTGGGTAAGGTCGCCCTTGCCCGGACCAATTTCCAAGATGACATCGCTCCGCCGCACCTCCCCCGCGTCCACGATTTTATTTAAAATCGTCTCGTCAAACAAAAAATGCTGACCGAGTTTTGGTTTGATTGTTTTTTGTTTTCTGGAGTTAAAATTTTTCATAAAGTCAATAATGAATTGTCTATGTTCATACTAACAAAATCAGAATCAGGAAGCAATAAAACAGCTTTTTTAAATTTAAGCTGTTTTAAATGATTTTTTCATTTTTAATTTTTCATTTTACATTTGAACGTTAGCGATTGTGCCCGGGGCGGGACTCGCCCCGTCGCTAAAGCTCCTTGAAACCTTGCGGTTTCAATGCTTCCACATCGGGGAAACTACCGTTTCCCCGACCCCTTTCCCGGGTTCTCGTCCCTATTCCTTTAAACCTTGTATTTTTGAAAAAAACGAATAGACGCAAAGCGATATCTTTTTTGTGCCCGGGGCGGGACTCGAACCCGCAAGGTCTCGCGACCACAAGATTTTAAGTCTTGCGTGTATACCAGTTCCACCACCCGGGCGAAATAAATTAAAAATTGAAAATGAAAAATTTAAAATTGTCATCGCTTCGCGAGATCTCGTCATCAAGATCTGGCAAAGCCAGACACCCACGAATCACGGTTTTGTCCCGCTATGCGGGATCTCGCGCAGCGAGACAGACCGTTAATCTTTTGAGGCCTAGGTGGGATTTGCACCCACGAATCACGGTTTTGCAGACCGTTGCGTTAACTACTTCGCCACTAGGCCATATTCAACTTTCAGCAAATCCTTCTGTTGGTGAGTTTTATAGAATTTCTCCATTTCCATTGCCTCACTACGGGTCGGAAATTCCTTATAAACTAACAACCGCCACGGACAATATGCTTTAGTTGATTTTACCTTAACGCTGTTATGTCGTTTAAATCTAACTTTCACATTTTCCGTACTGCCTACATACAAATTATTATTTTTTAGGCTAAGTAAAAAATATACATAATACATAGAAATCACGGTTTTGTCCCGCTATGCGGGATCTCGTCATCAAGATCTGGCAAAGCCAGACAAAGTGAG